>UQXL01000012.1 GCA_900545135.1 uncultured Eubacteriales bacterium
GAAAGATTCAGCCGTGTCAAAGTATTTTACCCTAGGTACTACTGTTACGTAAGTTCCGCCGGAGTTGATGATATCAACGTCCAGGTTGGAAGCGTCGGCTACAGCGTCGATTCCTGCGAATCCGTTCTCTGAATGGCATGTAACCATTATATCGTCAGGAAGGTAATCAGCAACCATTGTCGGCAGACCGATTCCCAAGTTGATGAATTCACCGTCCTTAAATTCCTTTGCGCATCTCTTCGCAATTCTTGCTTTTAAATCTGCCATTTCTTTTCTCCTTCCACGATAGATTCTACCAGAACGCCTGCGACTGCAAAGTAATCAGGGTCTATCTCACCGATCTCAACCAGCTTTTCAGCAGCGATAACAGTGTGCTTTGAAGCGCCGGCCATTACATAGTTAAAGTTCTTTGTAGCCTTGGAGCAATAGTAGTTTCCGAATTTATCAGCTACTGAAGCTCTTATGAATGAATAGTCTGCGAAAAGAGGCAATTCGAAGAGATACTTCTTGCCTTCTATTTCTATGACTTTTTTCTTTCTTCCAAGTTCATCAACTTCGGTTTCCATAGGAGTCGCTACGCCTGTAGGAGTGAGCACGCCGCCAAGTCCGTAAGCCGCGGCTCTGATTTTTTCAGCTAAAGTTCCCTGTGGAACCAAAGTGTACTTGAGAGTTCCCTCTGCGATCTGCTCGTTGATTTTAGGGTTAACTCCGATATGGGAAGCAATCAGATGATCAACCATGTGGTTTTCTAAAAGCTTGCCTATACCTCTTGCAGTCTTTCCGCCGAATTCGCCGGCAGGCTGTCCGACGTCAAGTCCACCGTCATTTCCGATAACAGTCAGATGCTTTACTCCCTTTTTTACCAGTGCGTCCATAAGAATTTCAGGAGAACCGGTTCCGAGGAATCCGCCTACCATGATGGTCATACCGTCTTTTACGCCTGCAACTGCTTCATCGGCAGTCATAATTTTGTTAATCATGTTATAAATCACCTTTCTTAAAATTTGCCCATATGCCTAATACATATACTCTACCGCAATTTAAGGTCAATGTCAATGAGCCTTGACCATATTTTAACGATCATGCTCCTTGCGCCCCTGCGCAGTCAGCAGCTCCTGCTTTTATAAGCTTTATCTCAGCCGGCCGCGAATCCGCGGCCGGCTGCTTGTCTGTCGGTCTGCTGTTGTTTCGCTTCGGCTCAGTATTATCTGTCGGCCATGTTAGGCTTCTTTTCCCAGCCGCGCTTCTGTACTTCCTGCATTATGTAAGACATAACGTGCTCTGCATATTTTCCAGGGCCGAAACCTGCGTCATAACCCAGCTCCTGAGCCAGCTCGTGAGAAATTCTAGGTCCGCCGCATGTCAGGATAACCTTATCACGGATACCCTCTGCTTCAACCAGTTCAACCATCTTGGTCAGCTGCTTGATGTGGATGTCTTTCTGAGTTACAGTCTGAGAAACGAGAATAGCATCGGCGTTTACTTCCTTAGCCTTGGCGATCAGCGCTTCGCAAGGAACCTGCGAACCCATGTTGTAAGGAACTACGTGCTTGAATCTTTCAAGTCCGAAGTGTCCGTGGAAACCTTTCATCTGGATTATAGCGTCGATACCTACAGTGTGAGCGTCGGATTCGATGGAAGCTCCCACTACGACGATATCTCTGCCGATATTGTCTCCTATCCATTCTCCGCATTCTACACGGTCCATAACGGTGCCTTCTACCTTAGGAACCTTGATAGCTGTGTAGTCTATAGTCGGCTGTGCTGAACCGTAAACGTTGAAGAATGTATATCCCTTTGTAAGCTCGCAGTAGTAAGCTACGTTAGGCTCTTCAAGTCCTAATTTCTTAGCGTACTGCTTTGCGCATTCTTCAGCTTCTTCGCCGTAAGGAACCGGAAGCGTGAACGCCAGCTGAACTTTACCGTCATTCAAAGCGTCGCCGTAAGGCTTGACGCATGTCAAATCAACCTGAGTAGTTGCTGTTTTATTATCTGCCATTACTTTGACCTCCCTATTCATGATCCATAAACAATTCGATGAACGGATTGAAGTAGTTTTCACCCTTAGTGCAAACGCCCTCAAGTCCGTGTCCGCCGTCGAATGGACGCTTTACGCCGCCGAATATACCTTTTTCAATAGTTGAGAACAGGCCTTCTTTTTCAACCTCGGCGAGAAGATCGTCCGCTTTCTTGAGAACTTCCTGAGCACGGCTCTGGATTATTCCGCCTTCCTTGAATTCTACTTCGTCGCCTATATGTCTGCAGTTATTGAAGATATATTTCGCGTTTTCGATGGAAAGGTATCTGTCCTGCATGAGCGGAGTGTGGATAGCTTCTGTCAGCATTCCTGTCAGCAGTATGGACTGGTTGGACCATACGCTTACAAGGTTGAACAGAGCGTCCTGCAGATGTCCTCTGAAAATATTTCCTGTCATGAACTTTGTAGGAGGCATGTATTTTAATCTTGCCTTAGGGAAGATTTCTCTTGCCATCTGAGCCTGAGCCAGTTCGAGCAGGAAGCCGTCTTCTGTGGACGGATCCATTTCAAAGGCGTGTCCAAGTCCCATCTGTTCTTCAGGAATGTTGGCCAGTACCGCGAACTGCTCGTTGATGAACTGGGAAGCGGTTACTGTATGCGCTGCTTCGATGGCGTCATCTGTAGTCAGATAGTTGTCTTCTCCGGAGTTGAAGATGATGCCGCAGTATCCTATGATGACTCTGGACATAAACTGGTCTACCAGAGTTCTCTGCATGTTGATGTCTCTGAACAGTATGCCGTAAATAGCGTCGTTAAGCATCATGTCCAGTCTTTCGAGAGCTCCCATGGCAGCGATCTCAGGCATGCACATACCGGAGGAGTAGTTGCAGAGTCTGATGTATCTGCCCACTTCTTCGCCGACTTCGTCGAGGGCCTTTCTCATGATTCTGAAGTTTTCCTGAGTAGCGTATGTACCGCCGAAACCTTCTGTGGTAGGGCCGTAAGGAACGTAGTCAAGGAGCGACTGGGCTGTCGTTCTTATAACGGCTATTACGTCGGCTCCCTGTCTGGCCGCGGCCTGAGCCTGGATAACGTCCTCATAGATATTACCTGTAGCTACGATTACATAGATGTAAGGTTCAGGACCTTCGCCGATGGTGTTCAGGTATTCCTGACGCTTTGCTTTCTGCATATCGATTCTTTCAAAAGTTTTCTTGATTGCAGGCTTCAAAGCCTCGGCAGCTTCTGACTGAGGGCATGTAGGAAGCTTGGTGATTTCAAGCTTGCCGGCAGCCATCTCCTCTGCTATCTCCTGAGCAGATTTACCTGTCTGAACCATTGCGTTTCCCATCCAGTAAGCTGCGCCTGTAGGCAGTGCGCCGGCTTCCTTAATCTGATCTACAACCACGTTAGGAAGCGGCGTATCGACGTCGTCGACGCCGTCGACACCCAAAAGTCTTACGATTGTTCTCTCCGTGGATACAGTTGTGTGACGCTCGATGAATTCCTGCATGTCGTGAGCGATGTTTGCCGCGTGCTGGCGAGCGCTGTCAACAACTTTCGGGTCAAGATTTAATTTGCTTTTCATCCTTTTTCTCCTTATCTGATATATTTTTTCGCTCCTTCTATAATTGCTTTGTCGATTCCGAGCATAGCAGCTATACTTAGAGCATCCTTAGGTACTTGTGCTTCATTGTCCACTCTGCACAGACGGTAGTCCATGTACTTGGATATTATATTTATCCTGTCGCGACGGTTCGCGTACTGTATCTCGCTGTTGAGCTTGGTAAAATCGCAGTCGGCCAGTCCTCTGACCTGCATATTTACTATGCCTTCACGCTCGGTTACAGACTCGAAGTGGGTCGTTATCAGGGAAATATACGGTTTTTCGATCAGATAGTCCACAAGACTCTTGGTCAAAGCGGTTCCCTCGGTCGGATTTGTTCCCGAGGCTATCTCATCTATCAGTATCAGGCTTCTTTCCTGTCCGTGGTCTAATATCTCTTTCAGCTCTTCCATTTCCGAGCCGAAGCTGGATAAGCCTCTCTCTACAGACTGGGAATCACCTATGAGAATCTGCATGTAGTTGGAAAGCCCGACTTTAGCTTTTTTAGCCGGCACGAAGAAGCCGTACTGAGCCATGATCGGTATCTGCCCCGCCAGCTTGAGAGATATGGTCTTTCCTCCCATGTTGGCTCCAGTTATCAGCGTGACGCCGTCTTTCAGCGCCAGCGACACAGGGCAGTATTCCTTCCCCTTAGATTTTATGATATCCTCCACCTGGAGGTTTCTGCCGTCTTCAAACTCGATCACATGCTCCTGGGATATTTCAGGTTTGACCAGGCTGTGTTTGATCGAATATATGGCTCTGGCCAGAGCCAGGTCGAGGGCTCCCATCTTATCGCAGTTTGCCAGGATGACATCGGCTTTCTGTGAGATCTTTCTGGAAAGCTCTTCTCTTATCCTTTCCTCCTCGACTTCGATGTCGGAGTTTATCTTTTCGACTTCGTTTATGTAACGATAGATTTCTTCTGTCGGCTTGAGCTGAAGCGTGACGCTCATGTAATCCTGATCTACTATTTCCAGTTCCTCAAGAGATTGGATTTTGTCAAAGTCAGGATGAGACTTGGCCACCACTATGTCAAACTTTGGGGTAAGCTGAACTCCGTGTTCACGGCGCAGTCTTTCTCTTGCCTGCTTCTGTTCTTTTCTTATGAGAAGTTCGTATTCGCGTTTTTTCCCTCTGTATTCTCCCAGGAGAGGGCTGAATTCATCGTATATGTAGAAAGTATTTAGCCTGTCTCTTCTCGGGTCGAGCTCGTCGAGCATGTCTTCCGTATCTTCAAGGAAATATTCCTCCGGTACGGTTTCTACCACCGGAGCGTTTTCGTCGGCCTGAAACAGCAGTTCATCTTCTTCCTGACCGTCTCCTGCGGCTTCCTTACATTCGGAAACACAGTGGCTACCCTTGTAATCTCCTATCTCGTGCTCGATGGTAAGCTTGCGCAGCTGTCTCATCTGCAGAAGCAGGGATTTCACCTCAAAAAGCTCCACCATGGAAAGCGCGGCGCTTCCGCTCCTCTGTACGGTAAGGGAGGGGTCCTTCACCTCCATGAAAACTTCCCGTATCTTATCTGTCAGAGTCTTATTCTGCTTTACAAATTCGATCATCCTGGCAACGCGGTCCAGCTCTGCGCGAAGCTCCTCTTCCTGACCGGGATAGTACGGCTGGATTTCCTTGAGCTGTTTTTTCCCAAAAGGAGTATTGAGGTCGAGATTGAACATGACGTAATCAAGTCCTGTCTCGCGTCTTGTCTTGACGTTAGCCAGTCTTCTGTTCTTGCCTTGTATCATAATTACATCCTTACATCTACAATAGGAATATCAGGTATTGCTTTCTGCATTTCTTCCAGGAGGAATCTGTTGTCAAAGGTGTATCCCGCCGGAGCCCACGGATTGACCGTGATGGCGGCTATATCGATGTTTTTCAGAACGCTTACGCGGAAGCCTTTCTTTCTGAAAATGCCCCAGTCCATAGCGCTCACGAAAATCTTGGTCGGATCCTTGAGCACGAACTGAACCTGTTTGAGATTCTTCAGGCTTATGTCTGAAATAACACTGTTGGTAAAAGCTCCCGGAATATATATATATCTAGTATCCTCGTCTATGGCTCCGTTTATTTCTTTGGCGGCTCCAAGGCCGGTTGCCAGATCCAGCTTTGTCACCTTGCCGTCGCCGTCTACGAGCATAATCTTGTTGTCGGAATTATTGTCTTCTATCGCCTTTCTTACGACGCCTTCCTCAAGCTCAGGCGTTCTGTATAAGTTGACGACATGGGCAGTTTCTTCCACCACTTTGTTGAGTTTTCTGGAAAGCACTGCTCCGGTTGATAGTATGATCGCGTCGGATGTGTCCGGTGACGCGATGGATTTTCTGTCGATCGCTCCGTCGATGAGGATAAGCTGGCAGCCAAGGCCGAGCATATCATCGCAGAGCATTTTTTGTTCCGCGTTTATAACCGGTCCGGCGATCTGCACATAGCCGGCTTCCCTTACGCGGCATATCAGGAGTTCTCCTATGGCGGTGGAATACTTGGTCTTTCTTATGACTTCCAGTCCGGCGTCGGCCAGGTCGTAAAGAAGCGTCGGCACTGCCACCAGCATATCCTGATCTAAGTAAACTCTTGGCTTTTCAGTTCCTGTAACTAAATCCTGTGTTTCTCCGTCCCTGCCCGTCGATGTGATACCGAGCATCACTCCCTCGTCTATGGCTTCTTCTATGAGGTAGTTGAGCGCCGTAGTCTTTCCGGCATTTTTAGCCATTCCCACGATGGAAAGGGTTTTGTATTTAGTTGACAGGTCGTATAAAAGCCCCATTTTATGTCCTCATTTCGCGCCTTTGGGGAGGCCGCGACAGACCTCCCCTAAAGGTAACTTTTGTTTTTTTAAGAAATTAGTGTTTATTTCTTTCGTGTCTTGCCAGATTGCTTGGCTCCATGGACTTGATTTCAGGTCCTTCGCCCAGAGCTGAAACACCCTGGTATTTATAAGTCTTCTTGCCTGTGCAGTAATCGCATGTGCAAGGAAGATCAGGCAGCTGTGACTCTGTGTAAGTAGTGATAACGCCTTCGTAGTTTCTCAGGATAACCTTGTGAGGAGTCTGGGAAATTACGTACTGAGGCATTACAGGAGTCTTTCCGCCGCCGCCAGGAGCGTCTACTACGAAAGTAGGAACGGCATATCCTGAAGTATGTCCTCTCAGACCTTCGATGATCTCGATACCCTTGGCAACAGAAGTTCTGAAGTGCTCGATACCGATTGAAAGGTCGCAGATATAGATGTAGTAAGGTCTTACTCTGTTCTTAACAAGCTCGTGTACCAGGTCTCTCATGATGTGCTTGCAGTCGTTGACTCCCCTTAAGAGTACAGACTGGTTGCCGAGAGGGATACCTGCGTCTGCCAGCTTTCTCAGAGCTTCCATAGCGTCCGGAGTCATTTCCTTTGGATGGTTGAAGTGAGTGTTCAGCCAGATAGGATGATACTTCTTCAGCATGTTGCAGAGATCGTCTGTGATTCTCTGAGGCATAACTACAGGAGTTCTGGAGCCGATTCTTACGATTTCTACGTGAGGAATCTTTCTCAGTTCGCTGATGATGTATTCAAGAGTGTCGTCCTCTACCAGGAGAGCGTCTCCGCCGGAGAGCAGAACGTCTCTTACCTGAGGAGTTCTTCTTATGTAATCGATACATGCGTCGATATCTTCTCTTGATCTTGCGCCGTCAGTTTCTCCGGCAAGTCTTCTTCTCGTGCAGTGTCTGCAGTACATTGAGCACTGGTCTGTGATCAGGAAGAGAACTCTGTCCGGATATCTGTGAGTCAGGCCAGGAGCAGGGGAGTCAGCGTCCTCGTGCAGAGGGTCAGCGTCGTCAGCTTCTGATCTGTGCATTTCAGCAAGCGTAGGAACAGCCTGCATTCTTACAGGGCATCTAGGATCGTCAGGATCCATCAGGGAAGCATAGTAAGGCGTGATACCTACTCTGAATCCGCCCATAACTTTTTCGATGTCAGCCTTTTCCTGTTCGGTAAGGTTTACAACTTGGCAAATATCTTCTACAGTAGTAAGTCTGTGTTCAACCTGCCAATGCCAGTCGTTCCACTGTTCGTCTGTTACTCCCTTAAACAAAGGAATGTCTTTCCAATTTCTAATTGCCATTTTTTTCTCCTTTTTAAATTTCAAAATTTGAAATTAAGCATACATTTCTTCAAACAGTTTTCTTAAGCCTTCGTGCTCTCTCAGGTCCTGAAGAGTGATTGCAGCGTGGCCCTTAGTGTATCCGTTGCCGACGATCATGTTAACGTCTTTGCCAACGCCTTCTGCTCCGAGCGCAGCCTTAGTGAAGCTGGTTGCCATTGAGAAGAAGTAAACGGTTCCGTTGTCTTTGCAGGAAAGGATTGAACCCATTTCAGTGTTCTCGATGTTTACGCAGTTGATAACTACATCATACAGCTCTCCGTTGGTCAGTTCCATAGCCTTGTTGTACATTCCCACAGCATCTGTAGCGTCCATGTGGAAGTATTCGTCAGCCAGGTCAAGAGCTCTTGCTCTGTCTTCTGATTTCTGTGAACCTGCTGCGCAAACTACCAGGCCTGTAACGCCGGCTCTCTTCTTTGCTTCGTATAAGCAGAGCAGTCCGGATTTTCCGCCGCCGCCGATAACCAGGATCTTCTGACCTGACTGGCAGAGCTTAGCAGCCTGTGCAGGAGCTCCTGCTACGTCCAGTGCTGAAAGAGCAAGTCCTTCCGGCATATCGTCAGGAATGATTCCGTAGATACCGCTCTGGAACAGGATAGCCTGGCCCTTGATGTCAACCTGGTCGATGGAAGGTCTCATTTCGAGGATCTCGTCGATCTTCAGCGGAGTCAGTGACAGGGATACTAATGTAGCAATCTTGTCGCCTACTTTAAGATCGCCTTTGTAAGCAGGTCCGATCTCCTTAACTGTTCCCAGAAGCATTCCGCCGGAACCAGTCCAAGGGTTCTTATGCTTACCAGCTTTTGCTACGATGTCAAGCATAGTCTGCTTAACTTTCTCCTGATCTTCAGGGGAGTTCTCGATGTCAGCAGGCTTCTTGCCGTTGCATGATCTTCTTACGATTTCAGTGAATGAAGCTGAGTCAACGTTTAAAGTCTGAACGTCGATCAGAACTTCGTTATCGTAGATTTCCATGGTGTTGTCAATAACGTCTGCTGGCTGTGGCAGTACTCCCTTTGGGGAGATTACTCTGTGAGTACCGTAAGGGCATCCTTTTTTCATTGTTTTTATCCTCCTAGAAATATTATTTATTGTGATTTTATACCTGAATTGTGACAGGCATAAGTTGCTATGATAATTATATATCAAATTTTAGCGAGTTTCCATAATAAAATCAGTTTTTTCAATTTTTCACGGCTGACTTGCTGAATTTGTTCAAATTATCATTTTGCATTGTTCAGCTAGTTAAATAAAAAAAGCAAAATTCATGCCAAGGTCCTTTTCCCAGTCTTTTCGTGACCCTTTTGCCTTAGCGTCCGACTTTTTTGTTGGTTTTCAACATTTTCTAGTCTTTTTATTTGTGCTTATTCATCAACGAGAAAAACCGCGCGAACCGTTTTGGGTTCAGGCGGTTTTTAAGTGAACATTTTTCGTTTCGCCACGTGAATTTTGTCGAAACGACCGTCATATTCCATACTTCTTTTTCTTGCGCACCAGCTGGGTCTGGCTTATATCTATGGCTTTGGCCGCTTTTCTGGTGGAGCCGTATTTTTCACAGGCGTATTTTATCAGGCTCTTCTCATATTCTTCCACTGCGGTCTGCAGATTTATCTCTGCAGGCTGAGCCTGATTTTCCGCCGCCAGGTCTTCGCCCGGCATGTAGCCGAACAGCTCGCTGTGTTTTTCGCGCATTACGTCCATCATCGTTATATCTTCGCCCTGGGACGATATGATGAGTCTTTGGACCGTGTTTTCCAGTTCCCTTATATTCCCCGGCCATTGCTGCTGCATAAGGTATTCCATAGCGTTCTCGTCGATGCCTCTTTTTACGCCGAACTTTTTGCTGTATTTGCTGAGGAAATGGCTTACCAGCGCCGGGATATCGTCAGTCCTCTCGGAAAGGCTCGGTATCCTTATCGGAACTACGTTGAGACGGTAATACAGGTCTCTCCTGAATTTTCCTTCTTCGACAAGCGTTTCCAGATTCTTGTTCGTAGCGGAAATAATCCTCACATTTGTCTTTACAGGCACGGTGCCGCCGACCCTGTAAAACTCCCCGTCCTGAATGGCTCTCAGCAGCTTGGCCTGCATCTCCAGCGGCAGTTCTCCTATTTCATCTAAGAATATAACTCCGTTGTTGGCCAGCTCAAAATATCCTTTCTTACCTCCGGAACTTGCTCCCGTGAAAGCGCCCTTTTCATAGCCGAAAAACTCCGACTCTATCAGCGTTGGAGAAATCGCTCCGCAGTTGATTTTGACAAAAGGCTGCATCTTTCTGTCGCTGTTTTTCTGGATTATATTGGCCGCTTTTTCTTTTCCCACGCCCGTGTCTCCGAAGATTATGACGTTGCAGTCATACTTTGAGACCTTCGTCATTTCCTCCAGAACCTGATACATTATCTTGCTACGGCAGACGAAATCTTCCGTCATGGTCTTTTCCATGATCCTGCGGTTGAAAGGATTTTTTTCAAATTCTCCTGAGTTCCTGTACGCTGGTTCGACAAACTCGGCATTTTTCAGATACGGAGCCATTTCCCTGACGATCTCCATATCGAAAGCGTCGTATCCGCTGAGATAACCCTCGGCGCACCTGACGCAGAGCGGCTTTGACATGGATTCAGTTATATACAGCGCTATATTGAGGTTGTTGATGAGGTTGGCGAACAGTACAGTGCCCTCCGGCTTGGTCGCCAGTATGTTTATTGTCTCGGCGCCGGGAATTTCCGCACAGTTGATGGAAAGGTCAAAGAGCGACTCTGCGTCCAGCTGTTTCATACATTCCATCGGCTTTAATATGTTGATAAAGTGGACTTCATTGAAGACCTTTTCCACCAGCTCGTCTATGCCTTTGCCTGCCATTCTCATGCTTGTCCTCTTATCAAAAAGGCACACGATTTCAGCCTCAGCGCCCACCTCGCGCCTTATCACGTATCCGTAAAGTAAATTTGTGAGCATACTGTTTCCCACCACGAGAAATTTCTTGCTGCTGCCGATAAGTTGATGGAGCCTGTAAAGAGTCCCCGACTGGTCGAAAGTAAACATGGTCAGGTCCAGCGGAAGATCTTCCTGAAATTTAACCACAGGTATCAAATCGTGGATTATGGCGTACCCCGTAGCTTCAACCTGGTTGAAGGCTTTGTTCACTGAAGTTATGTCCTCTATATACATAGGTACAGAAGCGGCCGACACATTGCAGATTATCTTGTCGCCTACGCGGAGACCGGCCTTGTTGTCATATTCGCTTCCTATCTCTTCGATGACGCCCATGACGAGGCCTCCCGTATCCGTTACGGGATTGTGCAGTTTTCCTCTTCTTATCACTATATCTATGATCTGCTGCTTTAATTTTTTCTCGTCATCGTTGACTTCAGTGCAAATCTGCTTGAAACCTGTGCCCTCAAGGTGTATTCTTTTTATAGAGACTCTGAGTTCGTCAGGATATATATTGCGGCTGTTATCAAGTTTCCAGGCGGAAGTAGGCAGTACGTGCTGCGGCTCAAGCACCCGTTTGATTCCGTACGTCATGGGCATTTTATGTTCACTCCTTCTGCTGCTGAACCTAAATCGGTTCACTTGTGTGGTATTTTCAATGATAAACCATTGGCACGCATTTTGCAATATATTATTTTTGTGAATTCAGGCTAATCGATTTAGTTTCATATCAACAATAACAAAAAGGAGAAATAACGATGGAAGAAAAAATCACTTCAACCCTGAGACTGAGAATGTCCGCTAAAGACGCTCATTACGGCGGAAACCTGGTAGACGGAGCTCACATGGTTCACCTGTTCGGCGACGTAGCTACTGAATTACTTATCAAGTATGACGGAGACGAAGGTCTGTTCTGCGCTTATGACAACGTAGAATTCCTGGCTCCTACTTATGCCGGCGACTACATCGAAGCTTACGGCGAAATCACCAGCGTTGGCAACACTTCAAGAAAGATGAAGTTTGAAGCCAGAAAGGTCATCGTTTCAAGACCTGACATCAGCGCTTCAGCCGCAGACTTCCTGGAAGAGCCTATCGTAGTTGCAAGAGCTACAGGAACCTGCGTAACTCCAAAGGAATGTAAGAGAAAATAAAATGACCTGCGATTGCCGAGCCAGAGGGCGACGGCAGAGCAGCGGCATTTTATTCGCCAGGATTTCCCAAGAGCCGCTTCATGCGGCGATTGGCCGAAATCTACGGCGCGGCCTGACCTGCGATTGCCGAGCCAGAGGGCGACGGCAGAGCAGTGGCGTTTTATTCGCCAGGATTCTCTGCGAGCAAGCCTGCAAGGGCTATGCGAGCAGCTAAGAATCTACGGCGCAGGAAAAATACAAACATATAATAGATACGGTTCCGACATGCTTTAACCAGCATATCAGAACCGTATTTTATTATATATAAAAGTATTCTGTATAATGCTGTAATTCTTTTACTTTAATATATTGACATTTATAATTATTATGTTATTTTAAAGGTGAAAGGGAAACAGCATATACTTAACACTGCTGCTTGTGTTCTTCAGCATAAGCGTTGCCTTTGCTGGAACATCCACACCCATTGTTGAACCTAACAGAGTTGGGGAAACTTACGACCTTGATGTTCCTCTCTATCAACAGGTCAACAAATACTATTGTGGCCCAGTATGTGTAAGGATGATTTTAAAACATTTTGGTATGTCCGTTACAGAAAATGAAGCCGCCAAATTATGTAATGCGAAGTCGCCGGGAGGTTCATATTTAAAAGACCTGACTGCAGCATTAAATGAAAAATTAAAAAAGACAGCCTATTATTCAAAAGGTACGTGGAACACTTCCTTTATAGACAATACGATTGCAAGCATAAAAGCCAATTATCCGGTCATTTGCGGTGTGGTTCCGAGATATCTGCCAAACTATCCTGATACAAATACATCAGACGGCCATTTTGTAGTAGTAGATGGATATTCCATACAGGCAGGTTCTAAGACTACTATAATATTAAGATACAACGACCCGCATTATGAAGACAGATATTTTGGTTCATATTCCGTTGAGTATAGCCAAATGGAAGACGCAATAAACGCTCATTGGAGTTATTACAGTTCTCACTAAATTTCAGGAGGCGAGAATTTACATGAAGAAAAGTTTTTTCCTCATAATTTTACTGTTTATTACACTATCCACAAGCTGTACCCTTTCAGACAATAACAAAGTTCAAAATAAGGAGGGTCTTTACGGCCCTCCCATAGAAGCCAAATTGACTCCCATAGAACGTCCTTTTGCTATGGAATACGACGAGCGAGGCAGACACTTCAACTTTCCGTCAGTTTGTTACTCTGATGAAAACACTCTTGTCATTTCCAACGTAAACGTAACCAGAGGGACAGACGATCCGGGCGTCGTCATAGAGCCCGAATTCCGCACAGACGGAATCTGCATAATAAACACGGAAACCGGCGAATACGAAAAGTTGAGCATCCTGCACAAAGATGAAATTTATCAGGCTGTTCCGTACAAAGATGGGATAATATATTCCTGCTGCCGGTATCGACAAACAGCAGAAGAAGATTCCTCTCTCGATAAAACTTCTTTCGAGTGGGAAATCGCCTATTTTGACGGCCATGAAAGCGATGTGATAGATTCCGGCTTCTGCTCCGTCGGCGACTCTCCACGTCTTACCATGGCAGAAAATATTCCGATTTATGTATGCGAAAACAATACCGGCGATTTTTCCTCCGTTACGCTCAGGCGGATTGACAACATGGAAGTCTCTGTAATCGAAGACTTTAACGGCTATAAATTTGCTTTTACCACCGATCTGTGCGATAACGGGCAAGAGTATTGCTTCAAAATTCTCGATGAAAAATCAGATAAGGAGGTCATCTTTGCGGAAAGCAAAAATGAGATACTGGTTGAAAAAGAGCTTGAAGACGGCTGCGACTCCTACGGAATAACAGATAAATATATAGTCTGTTCCCTTGGCGCGAAAATGGGCGAAACTTCGCTCCTTGGAATCCCCGTTGACGGCGGAGAAGAAAAGCTGCTCGAGCAGTCAAAGCGCTGGTATCGTATAGAGGGAGGCCGCGGAAAATACTGTCTTACCGTAGACGAGGGCTTCAATCTATATTACATAGACATCGAAGAGTCTTCAGTAGGTCAGATAACTTTGCCTGAGGATATCGTCGAGCCGAGCGCTGCAAAAGGACTTTTTTCTGAAAATCCTGATTGTTTCATCTTAGAAGCTAATTTAGAAAATTATTTTAGATTGGAACTGTAGTTTAAGACTATCGAAGCAAAAAATCAAAGCAGCTTGCTCTGCCTGCGCAATCCCGTTAGTCCGGAAAAGCGCTAAGCTCGGCAAGCTGCGTTTTAATCTAGAAGCTTTCCCAATTCAAAAATTTCTCAATTCAGCAGTTTTTCAGATATTCGATTTCTTCCCTCGTCAGCTTGCGGTAATGACCCGGTCTGAGATGGCCGAGGCGAATCTCTCCGATGGCTATGCGCTCAAGCTCCTGCACTGGATTTCCCACCGCCGCGAACATCTTGCGCACCTGGCGGTTTTTCCCCTCGTGGATAGTGATTTCAACGACTGTGGAGCCAGCTCCGCCTTTTATGATTTTCACCTTTGCTTTGCCGGTCACATATCCTCCTATATCGACGCCGTTTCTCAGTTTTCTTGCCCGCTCGTCAGAGAGAACTCCCTTCACCAAGACCCTGTAGGTCTTGCCCAGTTCATGCTTGGGATGGGTGACTCTGTATGTCAGATCGCCGTCGTTGGTCATTATCAGCGCCCCCGTGGTGTTGTAATCAAGTCTGCCTACCGGGAAAAGCCTCTCGTCTATATCGTTGACGATATCCATGACAGTCGCCCTGTCTTTGTCGTCGCTGGCCGTAGTAACCATTCCCATGGGCTTATTGACGAGAACGTATATCAGCTTCTGTTTTTTCTCTATCAGGCGGCCGTTGACGACTACTTTGTCTCCCTCTTTGACGTCGTAACCCGGCTCCCTCATTACGGCTCCGTTTATCTTCACATTTCCGCTTTCTATAAGCTGGTCAGCCTTGCGTCTGCTGGCGATGCCCGCCTGAGCTATATATTTGTTTATTCTCATGATTTTATCCCCTGTGTGTTTTATGTTATTTTATCACAGAAAGTCAGCTGTTGTAAATATTCTCAAGTCCCTCCGAAGCCACGATCTTCTTGATCAGCTTAGGGTCTGTAATGTACAGGCCGCGTTCTTTCATGCGGTCGAAATATTCGCCTCCTGCAAAAGTAAATCTCCTGTCAAGGCCGTTTTCCTCCTCGAGCACAGCCCGCGAAAATTTGAGCAGATCTCCGATTGCAATGCTTTCGGGAAGCTCGAGCATAGGCCGTCCGCAAGCATACTCGGCGGCATTGTAGCCTGCCAGCGAGCCAGTGGAAATGGCCTCCGTATGTCCGATGAAAAAGCCTGATTTTTCGCCGCCCAAAAACAGATTTTCTATACCGTCAGCCCTCATATATTTATCCCTTATTCCCACCGACATATACCTGATGGAATTTCCCTTTCCGCCTGCGTAAGGATCGGCAAACCTGGCGTTTTCAAAGCCCTCTATCTGCCTCAGGTCCTCAAGGTTGAAAAATGGCGTCATCAGCTTGGCGTGGCCCGTGTCTATGAGAATGATATTTTCAGCGTAGGAATCCAGGGCGTACTGCCTGCAGACCTTTTTCTTGAGCTTGTCGCGGTTTATGAACTTTTCCGGCAGTGGCACGACGGCAAATCCGTCTTTGTCTAGTTTTTTCTGCAGTTTTTTCGAAAGGGTCCTTTTCTCCAGCTTGCACGAGCCACTGAAAGCTCCTCTCGTTCCGTCGGCTTTGCAGGCCGCCAAATCCTTGAGTCCGGCTCTCTCTGTTATGCTTACGCGCGGTCCGAAAGCTGGACATCTGAGTACGCACATAGAACAGCCGTTGCCGTATCGCATGCAATTCCCCATAGGGCCTGTCGAACCGGTAGTCTCTATGAATACGTCTCCCTCGATTTCCTCACCGTCTGCCGTAACCACCGCGCTAATCCTCGACTCGCTATCCATCTTTACGTCGATTATCCTGGTGATGAATCTTATCTCTATTCCCAGGTTCCTGACCAGCCGCCTCACCTCCGGTTCCGTCATGGCGACGTCATAAAACGACGCATGTTCGTGGCCAGGGAAATCCACATTGCGGTGGGTGGACAGCCTGTCGGTTATATCAAACAGCTCTCCGGCGCCAAGAGCTATGTTCTCTTCGGCCGCTGTAAATCTGCCGTTGTTCCTCATTATTCCGCCTACGTTTCCGAGACCCAAAAGCATATCGGTCTTTTCGCAGAGAATCACTTCAGCTCCCCGCTTGGCGGCTCTGACTGCCGAAGCCACGCCCGACCAGCCTCCGCCTATTACTATTACTTTAGACATAAAAACACCTTCCTCTCATAAAGAATATTATGCTGGGAAGGCGCCAATTATTGTCTTTATTTCTTCTTAGTTATCCAAAGAATTTCCGGGGCTTTATCGCCTTGGTTGAGCATATCGGCATAAACGCAGTGATATTTCCCCTTTTCGAGGGTACGGGCGAATTTTTTCAGCGCTTCTTTCTCTCTCCTTCCCTCTTCATGCCCCGGATATATGCTCACGCAGACCAGCCCTCCGGTCTTTATCTTCTCCAATGCTTTCTTTACGGCTGAAATAGTTGTATCCGCAGTCGTCGTCACGCTCTTGTCTCCTCCCGGCAGATAGCCGAGGTTGAAGATTATCACAGCCGGCTCTTCCGCGACGTAATTTTCCATGCTGACGTGGCTGTCATTTATAAATGTGACCTTTACAGCGCTGCCGCTGACTGCCGGCGCAAATCCAGACGGCGGACCTTGTATTTCCCAAGTTATGCCGCTATCTGAAAGCAGATCGCCGGCTGATTCTATCGCCTCTTGCTGTATATCAAAGGAATATACTCTGCGGCATCTTTGCGCCAGAAAAAGCGTATCATGGCCTCTGCCGCAGGTGCAGTCAACGGACGTATCGCCGTCCTGCAAATACTTTTCGCATACAGCAAGAGCTAAATTTGTCGTATCCTGTAAAAGATTCATTTCTTTCTCCCCGTTTAAATATATAAGATATTATAGCAGGACTGGTTTCCAAACCGCAATTTTTTTCTGTTACGTATTGATTTTTTCGCTGTCATGCTGCATAATCAAACTATAAAACCACAGGAGGTATTTATAAATGAAGAAGAAAGTCACAATTCTATTACTGGCCTTATGTCTGGTATTCCTGGCAGCCTGCGGAGCGCCGTCACCATCAGACGCACTCAAGGCTGATCTTGAGGACGCCAAGTCTTCCCCTGATGAAATAATTGAAGGAATAGGCAGCGATGGTTTTGGAGAAGAAGCTACTCAGGCTCTCATAGATAAAGTTCTGGAGTTCGATTACGAGCTGGGTGAAGAAAAGATCGACGGTGATACTGCTACTGTAGAACTCACCATCACTACATATCCTCTCGGCGACGTATTCACCAACGTTCTCACCGAGCTCTTCAGTTCCGATATGGAGGAACTTGCTTCCATGTCAGAAGACGAGCTGATGGCTAAGATGGACGAAACTCTCATGTCAGAGCTGGACGCTGTTGAAAAGTCTTATAAGACTGACCTCACCGTAACTCTTAATCAGGAGGACGGCCAGTGGGTAGCAGAGGAAAGCAATGAGCTTTCAAACGCTCTCACCGGCGGCATGCTCGACTTTGCATCAAGCATGATGAGTTACTAAAGTTAGCAAAGCAAAAAACAGGCTTGTGATTTCAAGCCTGTTTTTTTATTCCAGACAGCACTTGCTCATTCTGATCTGCTCTTTATTCCGGACCACATTTGCACATTCTGACGGTTATGCCGTCCTTATCTGTGTGCGAACAGGCTCCGCATACTCCCTCTCCGCAGCACATGTTGGCATGATTCGGCACTATCGTCTCTTTAGCATCGAGACCGCACTTTTCCATAATCAGTTCTTTATAATATGGCGAAACCATGAGAAAGATGTTGGGCTTCTGGCCGGTATGTTCCATGCAGTAGCTGCAGTCGTTTTCCACGGCTGTCTTTAAAATTTCCAGTTCTGCGTCCATATTCAGCCTGGTGTATTCCAGCTGTGATACGTATTTGCCGAGAAATTCCCCGGTCAGTTTGCTCTCGTCAAGATACATTCCGACAAGGCCGCTGCCGACAGCATCTTTGCAGTTCAAGACCGGCATTATGGCCATTCCTTTTCCTATTATAAGCGACAGCCTTTTAGCGTCAAATTTCTCCGAATTTATCATTCCGTTTGAAAAGGGTCCGCTCACTTTCAGCTTTCCTCCGGTTTCGGCTATCTTGTCGATGGCTGTGGTCTTGGGTCCTGTCACATAAATCGCCAGCTTTACATATGACGGCGGCGGCGTCTTAGATTCCATCACCGATACGGGAGTCTTATAGCCTCCGGCGCTTACCATCAGAAAACTGCCCATCTTCCTGCACTCCAGCGCGAATCCCATCGTCACTTCCAGAGTTATGACCTTAAGGTTCGCGGAAAAATCCTCCACAGATTTTATTTCAAGCTCCCAGTCCTTCGTCTTGCTCATGACCCTGCTTCCGTTCTGCATATATTCGTTGTACGGACATACCCCCTGCCACGACGGCGGGCAGTCGCACTTTCCCCTGCTGATCATTCCACACGTGTAGCACTGTCCTGTTTCCATAAGAACGCAGGGACATTTATCCGTTCCTCTGTCTGCGCAAATGTAGTTCATCTCAGTTCCTCCCTGAAACTTAAATTGTCTCAAATTTTAAGTCATCTCGAGTTTAAAATCACTTTGAATTTTCTTCTTCCCGTAAAAATCCGTAATCCAGCATCGCGTAAGCGTCATTGAACCAGTTGGAATCATTGAGCACTACGGCTATCAGCTCTGTATCTTTGCGCTTGGCGGACGCGACCAGCGTTCTCCCGGACAACTTGGTATATCCTATCTTTATCCCCGTGGCTCCGTCATACTGGCTCACAGTTTTGTTTTTATTGGCAAAAGACCTCTCAGTCTCTTCGCTCTTCCAGCTTCCGGCTCCTACTATCTGGCGAAACTCTTCATTTTTCATGGCTTCCCGGGCTATTACGGCCAAATCCCTTGCCGTGGTGTAATGATTTTCGTCAAACAGTCCGCTGGGATTTACAAAGTTGGTGTTCTTACACCCAAGCCGGTCAGCTTCCTGATTCATCATTGCGATAAAATTTTCCAGAGTGCCGCCGCAGCATATGGCAAGAGCCGTCGCAGCGTCATTTCCCGACTGGAGCATCATACCGTACATCAGCTCTCTTATCGTCAGCTTTTCTCCAGCTTTCAGATATATGGACGATCCCTCTACGCCAACTGCCTCTTTAGGAATGACCACACAGCTGTCCAGATTTGTTTCCGTCTCTTCCAATATCTGAAATACGATTATGGCGGTCATTATCTTGGTCGTGCTGGCCGGATAGAGCTTATCATCTGCGTTTTTCTCATATATCACATGGCCGTCGCCGCCGTCTATGAGAATGGCTCCCTTGGCAGAAACCGACGGGGCAAGACCTGACCGGGCTGAACTTTCTGCACCGGCTCCTGCCTCGCTGACATCGTTCACGCTCACCATCGGCCTGAACCAGCGGGCCATGCCCCAAATAAAAACCGCAAGGACAAAGCAAAAACATACCAATGATATTTTTACGATTTTCTTTTTCATATAAAAAACTCCCTCTCAACATTTTACTGTCTCGAGGGAGTTATATTCCTCTAAATCTTTATTCTCACTTAAATCTCTATTCGCATCTGATTTTCGTTGAGCTCGTCCCTTTCATCCTCCACGTCGTCGGCAAAGCTGCCCGACATGGCGCTTTCGATGTCGTCTATCTCCGGCAGATCCTTGATGGAGGAAAATCCGAAGTTTTTGAGGAAAGTGTCCGTGGTGCCATATAAGATCGGTCTTCCTATGGCTTCCGCCCTGCCCTTTTCACAGACCAGTTCTTTCTTCATCAGCCCTTCCATGACTCGGTCGCATTTGATTCCTCTTATGGCTTCGATTTCACCTTTTGTCACCGGCTGCTTGTAGGCTACTATGGCGAGAACTTCAAGAGCCGACTGAGATAATTTCTTTACCTTTACAGGCGTGCAGAGGCTCCTGACATAATCTGCGTTTTCCTCCCGGGTCACGAACTGAAAGGACTGGTTTATCCGCCTTATGACGATGCCTCTGCCCTCCTGCTCATATTCCTGCTGAAGCTCGAGAAAACATTCCAGGGCTTCTTCCTTGCTTATATTGAAAACCTCGGCGGCATCCTTCACCTGAAGAGGATCTCCCCAGGTGAACATCATGGACTCGAAAGCCGATTTGATGGTCTTTTTACTGCTCATACTTTATTTCTCCTTCATCGATCCTGTCTCCGGCACACACCTTTATATCTCCGTAGGTGGATTTCTGCTCGACCTTGATGATCCTTTCCTTGGCCATTTCAAGCAGTGAAATGAATGTTATCACCACGTCGTAGCGGTCTTTCTTGTTGATTATCAGTTCCCGGAAGCTGAACATGCGGCTCAGCCTGCCTTTTACAGAATTCACGATATGGCGCATGCGGCTCTCCACGGAAAGCTTTTCCCGCTCTATCCTTGTATAATGTCTGCGCACCGCCTCGATCCTGTGCTTTCTCTGTATAAACGCGTTGAACGCGCCGGCGAACTGTTTCAGGTCAAGGCTGAGATATTCGTCTGGCTGCTGCAGAAATTCAGAAATATCTTCCTGTGGTTTTTGGAAAATACCTGACGCGAATTCTTCCTGTCCGCGCAGTATCTCCGCTGCCTTTTTATATTTCTTGTATTCTATCAGCCGTGCAACCAGCTCGCTCCTAGGATCCTCTTCCGTTATATTTTCTCCGCTCTCGCTCATCCTAGGCAGTATCATCTTGGATTTTATCTCAATCAAAGAGGAAGCCAGGACCATAAACTCGGTGGAAACAGCCACGTCCATTTCTTTCATGGCTTTTATGTAATCCAGATACTGACTGGTGATCTTGCTGATTTCTATGTCGTAAATGCTCATCTCCGCGTTTTCAATCAGATAGACCAGCAAATCGAAAGGCCCCTCAAAGGATTGCAGCTTTACTTTATAACTCATTGACTTCTCTTATTCTCCTGACGATTATAGTACAGCAATGCCGCCACCACCACGACGCAGCCTATTATTTCATAGGATTTAGGCACTTGTCCCAGGAAAATCACGGCCATGATCGTAGCGAATACCGGTTCCCCTGCTTCCCATGTGGAAACGTATAGCGAGCTGACATATCCTATGCACATGTTGAAAACCGCATGTGCTCCTATCTGGCAGATAAAAGTCATCGCCAGTATGTATATGTAATCCGACGTGCTGTATCCCAGCACAGGAGTTCCTGTAATTAATATGCCCAGCGAAAAGCACACCCAGCAGGCGAAGAAAACCAACAGTACGTAGATTCCTCCGTCTACCCGCTTTCTCACCGAATCTCCCACCGAAAAATACAGGCCCATGAAGAGAGCTGCCAGGAATGCCAGTATATTTCCCTTGAGGCTTCCTCCTGCGAAAGAGCTGTAATCAGCTCCCACGATAATCGCTCCTCCCACAAGAGCCACAGCTATGGCCGCCACAGATTTAAGGCTCACTTTTTTTCTGTATATGAAAACCGTCACCAGCAGCACCACCAGAGGATGGAGCGCCGCCAGCACGGAGGCGCTGGCTACGTTGGTAAATTTAACAGCGCTGAACCATGAAAAGAAGTGGCCGAACAAAAATGCTCCCGCCACAAGGCACCAGAAATAGTCCCTGCCGCTCACGTTTTTCAATTTTCCTCTCTTTTCATTATTTACCAATACTGGCACGAGGAAGAAGGGCAGCGCTACAGTCAGCCTCCAAAATCCCGTGACCATAGACGGCGCTTCCACCAGGGAGCCCAATATTCCCGATGTGGCTCCGAAAACCACCGCCACAACCGTTATTATCTTGGCATATCTGGCGATAAGCCCCGGCTTATTTTCTAATTTTTCCATTCTATCACTCTTCTTTATTTGTTTATTTTTTATTCATTCACTCTTTGTTCGTTTATTTTTGCTTTTGTCTCTGTGTGCAAGACTTGCGGCCTTTTTACGGCACTGCATGGTATCTTGCGCCCGACGGGTTCGTGTCCGGACGCCTGCTTCCCCGTCTCCGCTCAGACTGTTAACCCGCTCATCAGCTTTTTCAGATTGACGTCGTAAGGAGGCCTCACGATGCCTTTCTCCGTAATCACTGCCGTGATATATTCATGGTCTGTAACGTCGAAGGCAGGATTAAAAGTCTTTATCCCCTCGGGAGCCATGGGTTTCTCATACCATTTGCGGTATATTTCCTCGCCGTCCCTCTCTTCGATATTTATGTCTGCGCCCGAAAGCGTATCCATGTCTATAGTAGAAGTCGGCACATACATATAAAACGGTATTCCGAATTCCCTCGCCAATATGGCAACTCCTGACGTGCCTATCTTATTGGCTCCGTCACCGTTGGCGGCCATTCTGTCGCAGCCGACGACCACAGCGTCTATCCAGCCTTTTTTCATCACCGTGGCTGCCATATTGTCGCATATTAGCGTCACATCTACTCCGGCCTTGTTCAGTTCCCAGGCCGTAAGTCTTGCTCCCTGAAGGAGAGGTCTTGTCTCGTCGGCAAAGACTTTAAAGTCATATCCTCTCTCCTGCCCTAAATGTATGGGCGCAAGACATGTGCCGTACTTAGATGTGGCTATGGTTCCTGCGTTGCAGTGAGTGAGGATACCCATTCCCGGCTTTAAAAGGGAAAGTCCATATTCTCCCATAGCTTTGCAGGCTTCTATATCCTCTTCATGTATTTTCTCCGCCTCTGCAAGCAGCCTTTCCTTGGCTTCTTCCACAGAGCTTAAATGCTTTTCTTTCAGGCTTCTGATCATCCGCTTCAAGGCCCAGGAAAGGTTGACCGCCGTCGGCCGCGCGCTCTCCAGATATTCCGCGATTTTTTCCGCGTTGGCGATAAAGCCGTCTACTGAATCCGACTCCGATCCATACTCAGCCGCAGCCACGTAAAGTCCGTAGGCCGCCGCCACGCCTATGGCAGGCGCTCCCCTTACTTTCAGCTCATATATGGCATCCCACATATCTTCCTTGCTCTGTATTTCTATGTAAACCTCGTCTGCCGGCAGCTTGGTCTGATCCAGAAGCATCAACCTGCCGTCCCTAAATTCAAACGGAGTTATGTCCAGTGCTTTAGTTGTAGTTTTCATTTATAACACTCTCCAAATAGCTCAAATAATCTGCAATTGTAAGGATCGGCTCCCCACTGTAAGTATCTACACATCCGGCCACATCTTCAAACGGCGGCGCTCCCATCCAGTTTATCAATGCGACCGCGCAGTCATAGTCGTCATGATCAAAATAATAATTGGCTTCACCGGTTACATAGGAGAAGAAATCAGAAACACCATATATCTGCAGCGAAAACATCAGGCTGAACGTATTATCCATCGTATCGTCTATTCCGTCGTCACTGCTTCCCCCGTAGGAGCCCACGCTGTAATCCCAGTCGATTTTGTCTGCATTGCCGTCGACAGCTGAAAAATCAAGGCCCCCATAGTAATCCATATCCAGCAGCTTTTGCTGAGCTTCATCTATCTGCTCCTGTTCATCCATGTCATAGCCGGAGTCATAATGATCGTCAAATATATCCAGGTCGTCGTAATCGTAGGAATAGTCGTCTGAATCATCGCTGCTGTAAGAGCTGTCCGAGTGGCTGCCCAGAAAATCGAAGCTGACATTCTTCGAGGAATCGACTCCCGCAAACATCACTGCTGCCACTATGGCAATCACAAAAATTGCCACGCTGATTACCACTACGGTAAAAACCAGTTTTTTGTTCTTAGGCGTATACTGCACTCTGCCAAAGGGCTTAAAACTTCCTTTGCTTGTTTTTTCTCCGTTTTCTTTTTGTTCTATGTAGTCCTTGAGACGCTCAAAGCGAGCTTCTCTCTGCGCTTTTGTTGAAGACGGCGCGCTTCCCGTCAAAACCTTGTAAGCCTCTGTCGTCTGTCGTTTCTTTTTGGCCACGTATTCAGGATCGTCTCTGTAGTCGTCGGAGTCCAGTTTGGCCATGCGTGTTTCGTAAGCTTGCTTTATCTGTTGTCCGGTGGCGCCCTCTGTAAGGCCTAATATTCTGTAATAATAATTCCTGTCCATCTTTACCTCTTTGTTTGTAGATGTTGAGCTCTTTTACTTGCATATGTTGAGTTTTGCCTACATACGTTTAACCCGTTTGCTTGGTATGAGTTGAACTCTTTCGGCAATTTTTTGCTGCCTTGCGGCGGCTCTGAGTTCTCCCGATGTCTTTTTTATCTACCGGTGGATTTTGATTTCCTCCAGGGTTTTCTTTTTGTCCGCCTGCCGGCGATTCTGTTTCCCTTAGCAGCTTTCCTCTTGCTGGAAATATCGCTTTGCGGAAGTCTCTCTTTTTCACCGCAGATTTTGATTATCTCTAAACTTCAAACCAATTTATCTGCATTATTTGCAATGTTGTAGAATTTGCAAATTTCTTGAAATCCTACAACATTTCTTCCTTTAAAGACGGTCTTATGCGGTGGAAAAATGCCCAATGTTATAAAATTCCTGGGTTTTCCGAAATTCTACAACACAAGTCAGAAATCATGTTGCATTTTTCTCGGAAATTTTTAAATTTTACAACATTGCTTTGTTTTTACGGTAATTTGAGGTTATGGTACGATTGTAATGTTGTAAAATATCATGATTTTTAAAAATTTCTGCAACATTGAGCAGCGGCACTCCACTTTTTACCATGAGCTCCCAACCATAAACTGCAGTTCTAAAATTAGGCTTGTAATTTTGTTGAAATTATGATATATCTGGGCCGCAATGTTGCAATGTTGCAGTATTGTGACGTTGTAGTGCTGTTATGTTGTGATGTTACATTTTTGTAGTTTTATGGGAAATGTTGTACAATTCTTTATTTTATCTGATTTTTGCCAACATTTTTTGTGTTAAGGCGCGTCGAAATTTGTCGGATTGGCTATGAAATGGGGCAAATGTTGCCATATTTTTCATTACTTGAGAATTTGACAACATTTTTTTGAAAATGTGTTGGCAAAATCGCTGTAAATCTTAAAAATGTACAACATCGACAGGTTTCGACGCCCTAAATCCTATCAAATAGTGGTTTTCTCTATCAAAATGTTGTCATTTTTCCTTCATTCACGATTTCTGGCAACATCAAGCCATTATTTCGTTTGTTCCCTATGTTCGATAAAGGGCAAAGGTTTGAAATTATTCATTCCAACGCCCTCCAGTTTGACAAAAGGCGTTTCAATGTCCGCTCTCTTGCGGTGTTGCCGTCATGCTTCATTGCGGTGAAGTCGGTATGCTTCCTCTCGGCGCATCCGGTACAATCTTCTGCGGACATTATACCACAATTTTTTCTAAATGAGAAGTTTCAATATTCCGCCCCCCTCACCACCGGCTCCCCTCTTGCACAATATTCCATCGTCTCCTTTGCATGTCAATATTTCTCTTCAACCCTTGATATGAGCCCGTCATTTTAGTATTATTAAATTAACCTTATTGATATGATGAAATCCGATGCGAGCTTTTTGTCGCCGGAGGCATACCCCGTTACTTTTACATCATGTCGGAGCGCTCAATTCCACAATTTGGAGCGTCTCCAGATTCCGGCGCGCTCAATTTCACAATGCAGAGGGCGTAAATTCGGCAATGAGGCCGATATTTCGAGTATATTTTGTCATTTTCAGAGGTGGATGCCAAAACAGGCCGGCGTTTTACAGATGCCAGAGTAAATTTCAGTTCGCGGGCTTTCCAGCATACCGAGGGACAATCTCACCTGCATACTATGCGTTATCCCGCTATATCATAAAAAATACATGCAATTTATGGAGGTGCAAAATGAAATTTTACATTGTTGACGCTTTTACAGAAACGCTTTTCGGAGGCAATCCGGCAGGAGTAGTCATTCTGCCTGAGGGAGAGGATTTCCCAGCAGACGATGTAATGGTCAAGACTGCCGCCGAGCTCCGCTATTCCGAGACCGCCTTTATAAAAAGGCTGAATGAAAAAGAGTTCAATATAAGATATTTCACGCCTGCTGCAGAAGTAGACCTCTGCGGCCATGCCACGATAGGTTCGTTTAAAGCTCTGCTTGAAGGGGGTTATATAGAAGACAATAAAAGCTATATAAATCACACGCTGGCAGGCGATCTGAACATAGAAGTCAGGAACGGCTTCGTGCTGATGGATATGGCCTCGCCTGTCAAAATCGGCGAGATCTCGGAAGAAAAATCTTTGAAAGAGCTTTACGAAATCATGGGACTCGATTATGAAGAGCAGAAAGAAAAAGGCGTCGTTCTGATTCCACAGCTCATTTCCACAGGTCTTCCTGACATAATGATGCCTGTAGCCTCGCCTGCAGACCTGGAAAAGATTTCGCCTGACTTTCCGGCACTGTCAAAGCTTTCGGAAAAATACCAGGTGGTCGGAGTTCATGCGTTTACAACCGACTGCGATGACGCGACATGCCACGTCAGAAATTTCGCACCGCTTTATGATATAGACGAGGAAGCTGCCACAGGAACTTCCAATGGAGCTCTGACCTATTACGGCTATTTGAACGGATTCATCAAAGCCGGAGACGACTGCAGGTTCGTGCAGGGCGAGAAAATGAACAGACCATCGCTGATTCTCAGCCACATCGAAGCCAGCGGAGAAGAAAACGGAGAGACAGAAAACGGAGAGGCAGAAAACAACAAAGCTTCCTACTCCATACAGGTCGGCGGCAGTGCTGTAATGCTGGCGGAGGGTGACATTAAGCTATAATACAGTGCAGAGCGACTGCAACCGAGAAAAAAATAAAAAAGTTTAAAAAATTTAGCACTCACCTCTTGACAGCGCTAACAAAAGGAGTTATATTATATGTATAGCAAGGAAAAAAAGAAAATACGGAATGAAAGTTCCTGAAAACTTCCCGCTATAAAAAACATATTACAAGGTATACTATCCTTTGAGAGGACAGCATAGTTAATAAGAAGGGGTGAAAAGTTATGTTGATGCCTAGTATTTATGGAAAAGATTTGTTTGAAGATTTGTTCGATCGTTCGTTTGGCCGTCCGTTCGCCGGATTCAAAGCGGACCAGATGATGAGAACAGACGTAAAGGATACCGAAAACGGTTACGAAGTGACCATCGATATGCCGGGTGTAAAGAAAGAAGACATCAAAGCTGAGTTGAAAGACGGCAATCTGACCATTAGCGCAGTATCAGGTTACAGCAACGATGAGAAAGATGAAAATGGAACCTATATCAGGAGAGAGCGTTACAGCGGCTCCTGCAGCAGAAGCTTTTATGTCGGAGAAGCCGTAAAGGATGACAATATCAAGGCCAAATTTGAAAACGGCACTTTGAAGCTGATGATTCCGAAACGTCAGCCGACTATTGAGGAGGAAAAGAAAAAATATATTCAGATCGAGGGCTAAAATTATAGGCTAAATTTATAGCCTGAGTATAGCCCAAAGCAAATAGAACACAAGTGCCGGACTGTCCGAGTCATAACAGAGACAGTCCGGCGTTTTTTAGCTTTCTACAGTCAGTTTGCGTATAGCCGTCTTATAAATTTCCTTTGCCAAAATCAAATCTTCCGTCAAAATATATTCATTGGCCTGATGCTCAGTAAGTTCACGTCCGGGTAGCATCGGACCAAAAGCGACAATGCCATCCATAGCTCTGGCATAAGTTCCGCCGCCGATTACGGCAGGCGGCCGCATATCTTTCGTATGCTCCCTGTATGCCTCAAGCAACTTTGTGATAACCGGCCCATCTGCATCCATGAAGACGAAAGGCACATCAGAAAGTAATTCTATCTCTACATTTTCATATCCCAATGAAGCAAGACGTTCTTTAATGCCTTTGATGATGTCCTCTATTTTAAACGTTACGGGATATCTGACATCGGCAGTCAACATGATTTTGCTTTCTTCGGTATGTACGAGTCCGAAGTTGTATGTTATTTCACCGCTTTCTTCATCCGCGGCATATCCGCCAAGACTCTTGCCGTTACATTCCATTTTGATACAGTCGCGGAAAAAACTGCTGAACAGGCAGTCTTCGCGATCTTTGAAATGCCCCATAATCATGCTTATGGCATTTTGACCATCCCATGGCGTGCTTCCATGAGCGGATTTTCCCGGCTGGCTGTAATTATGCAAAGTTCCGCCGCGGTCGCGGAAGGTTGCTTCACATTTATCAGGCACCATGTTCACTGCATTTCCGCCTGATATTTTCTCAAAACATGTTTTACTTTTATCGAAGGAAAATCTGACGTTAGCAATTCCCATTTCTGCATATATGGCAGGAAAATCTGCATCTGGAGTAAATCCGAAGCTCACAGGTTCTTCAGTAGCTTTATAATATTCCATGTCTTCCCAATCGCCCGTCTCCTCGGCAAGGCCGAAAATAAGGCGTACTCTTTTATTAAAATCAACACTTTCTTCTATGAGCTCTTTTAGGGCATGGATCACAGCCACGGCAGGGCCTTTATCATCGGTAACACCTCTGCCGTAAAGCCTGCCCTCCTTTTCACGCAGTTCAAAGGGCGGAGAAATCCATCCCTCGCCAGCCGGTACTACGTCGAGGTGAACGAGGATTCCTATCAAGTCTTCTCCCTGACCTATCTCAGCATATCCGGTCATATTTTCGCAGTTTTTAGTTCTTAAGCCGTAATTGCGGCAAATTGTCAAAGCTTCATCGAGCACTGCCGCAGTCTCTCTGCCGAAAGGCGTTTCTTTTGATTCTGTCCTTTCAGAAACGCTGGCAAACCGCACAAGTCTGCGCAAATCATCTATCATTTCTTTCATTTTTATCTCCGAAATCATCTCCAAATTCTCGTTGTTCCTGCGCGCTATGACAAGCAGAGCTCGAATCTTGCGCACGCCAGAGTCGGAGAAAACCGGCCCTGAACTCATGCCTCAATTATCTTTTAAACGGCCTATATTCTATATCAAATCCGAAATGTTTTGGTCCGAAACATGCCAGGCCCTCTTCGGTAGTCCATACTTCAGGTGAAGGCAGTGCGAGAATGGTCATCTTTTGTCCGAGGCCGAAGTCCGGCGTAGTAAGTGGATTTCCGTCGTCGCCGATCATGCAGATCAAATCGGGAGCCATGACGTCCACCTCTCCGTTTCTGTAAGAAATGATATTTTCATTCTTGAGCCAGATTCTATAAGTTTCTCCTGCAAAATTTTCTTCTCCTTTAAGGTATATTTCACCGAAGTTGAAGCCGTCGCGCGTTTCCCAAGGGAAATCCGTTACTCTTCCCTTGAAGAGAATTTTTCCCTGTTTTGCCTCAGCGATGGCTTCGGCAACGTCGCGTCCGCAGTCTTTTGATTGGCGAAGCACGGCGCCTATCTCCTGAGCGTAAGTGATCATTCCCGGGATTACAGATTCTTTGATGACTCTTCCCACATTGGCGTGGTCGGCTACTCCCACTATATTATCACTGGCCACGGCTATAGCCCGCACGATGTCCTCTCCACGCAGATCTCCCTGAACGTTTTTTATGACCATCTTTTCACCAAACTTAGTAGCTACTCCCATGGGACAAATAGGTACGTTTTTAACATAATAAGTTGAATGCTGCAGCTCAGGCACCGACCGGCCAGCCGGGTCTGCGTCTATCAGCGGAAGCCCCTTTTCCAGCGCCGCGTGAAGAGCTTCGGCCGTGTTGGCTCCGCCCAGCTCAGTTGACCCTACGGCATAAAATTTCTTCCCCAGCACATCCTCCAAGGCCTCCATTGCAAGGACAGCTGGCGCTGTATCTGAAAGCTCGAAATCTTTAAATCTTTCGTCTCCCTCTCCGGACGGCGCTCCACAGCTATAAGGAGTGACGACGTATTCATCATCGGGAAGCTCATCCAGAGAGATGAGTTTAAGCTTTTCCCCCTTTTCAAAATGCTTTTCCATGAGCTGCAGACCTTCTTCAAGCGATCCGCCTCCTCCTGTGCCAAGCACGGTACATCCGTACAAAACATCTATTATATCCTGTTTGTTCAGTTCTCTCACTTTTCTGCCTCCCCTACGCTTCCTCTTTTTTCAAGGTCTCTGCCAAGCCGTCTCTTGAAGTTGATGGGAAGATTCTTTCAGCGATAAGATATATCACTCCGCCCGCGATAATTCCGGAAAATTCTATACCTATCAGGTAGGCTATCACAGTACCGGCTGCCCATGAGATAACACCTGCCCAGTTGACTCCGTCCTCAGGCCTGAAATTTTCTTTCTTTCCCTTGCCTACTATCCAGTAATCCGCTATGATTACCCCTCCTATAGGGCACACCACGTATGACAGCATGCTCAGAGCGTTCTCTATTTGTCCCAGTATACCGACGTCGCAGAGAACTATTCCGATGATTCCGCAGACCAGCGTAGCTTCACGGCGTCTGTTGTCTTTCAGTTTGAACGCCATTACTACGTTTAGCCCCGCGCTGTATGCGTTGGTGGCGTTGGTCGTCCATGTGGATATTGCCATTGCGGTGATTCCCAAAACCGGAAGACCTACGTCTATCAGCACCATGCTGACGTCGTATTCTCCTGATATTTTAGTGAGCAGAATACCCATGACGAGAGTTATCACACCCATAGGGAACGTACCGTAAAATACTGATTTTACAGTATCTTTCCTGTTTTTCTGGAATCTCGTATAGTCAGCTGCGGTGATAGTTCCTACTGCAGTAAAGTTGAACGACAAGGCAACGCCTCCCATAAAGCTCATGGTCTGTGTCGTTTCAACTTCCAGCCCGTCGCTACCAAAAGTCTTGAACGCAAGATATGTACCATACAACATGATTATCATCAGCAGCGGTATGGATATCTTATCAAGCTTTTCGAGGGCTCCTACTCCAAATATGGCTGTAATCAGCATGATTACGCCCCAGATGGTGTTTGATACCACCAGCGGGATTTCGACGCCGGTCATCGCGTAAACAGCATTGCTGAAAGCCTCGCCGCATACGCCGTTGTTGATACCGAACCAGCCGATCATGTTGACGGCGAAAATAGTACTCACGATAAATCTTGCCCCTGATTTTCCGAAGCCTGCCTCACACGTCGTACAGGAAGCCACTCCCAGATCGCATCCTATTATACCTGTGGCGACCATTCCTATCACCACCACGAGATAGCCGAGAGAACCTGAAATTATAGCAGGCCACAGCGGCATCTCTTCCGCCAGCAGCGCTCCCAGCAGAAAGGCCGGTACACATACGCATATTCCTGCCTGTACGAACGCAAGTGAAACCCAGTCTCGTCTTTCATCTTCCGGAATCGCAGTGAGCGCCATCACTTCTACTGCTTTCTTTTCTTTCTTCATTGTTCCCTGTGCAAACAGCACGCCCTTTCTTAAGATTTTTTCCATTATAACGCAAGCCGGCGCGCATAGCTTTATGCGTGGAACAGAAAAAATGCTTCATTTATTGTGCTTAAGCATAAAATTATTGTAATTTGCTTACGCAGATAATATAATATTCCTATATTATTTGTGCAGGAGGTGTATCATGAGCATTACTGTAAGGGACTGTCTCAATCTTCCCTCGCTGAGCTTCGGCAAGGTATCGGCCGGAGAAGCTGGTCTGGAAAAAATCGTTTCATCAGTTTCAGTGGAGGAATTTTACGACTTTTTTGACTTAGATGTCTTCACGCTCAACGAGATAGTTATATCGGCCTTTTACAATCTGAAAGACGACGTCGACAGTCAATATGAGGCGATCAAGGAACTGGCAGATACCGGCGCTGTCGCCCTGGTTCTCTTTTATGTAGGAAAGATACTGCCGCGTATAGATAAAAGGTTAAAGCGTCTCGCAGATGAACTTGAATTCCCTATCATTGAAATCACGGGAGACAGCGGCAGACTCAAATACAGCGACGTCATTTCTGATGTGATGACGGCTGTAATAAACGACAGAAACACTTCCCAGGATTTTGTAAATTCAACGAAAAAAAGGCTGCAGCAGCTTCCTCTTGAACTTAGAAATATCGAGAACCTCCTCAACATGATTGCTGATCACTACAAGTGCAGCATCCTCCTCACCGGACCATCGCAGCTGTATTTCTGCTCATCCTATCAGCCTGCTTTCGGCCCATCTGCTCCTGAATTTTTCTGGAGCCAGTTTCATGGCAGTCCACTGGGATATGAAATGAAAGACGTGATGACGGACGATAAACTGATGCATATCTACAAGACAGACTTTTCACATTCCGGAAGCACGGGAAACACGCGCCTCACGCTATACGTTTCCTGCTTCAATACGGAGCTTGATGAAAGTATACTCAGCGATATGTGCATATGCATCCAGTTTTTCTCCACCGTCTGGGGTTACTCTCTGGAACTTGCATCTCCGGAAACTCTCCTGTCGCTCATCTTCAAAACCAGCAGAAACGCCGCCAATCATTATTTGAAAATATCTGCAATACCTTTTGAAAGGATTGCAAACCTGATTATCGTCTCTCCTGGAAACAAGGATATTTTAGTTATGAAAGAATCGCTGGCAAAGCGCTTTGCCGAATACGGCAAGTTTTTTCTCTGCGCCGTAATAGACTCTCAGATAATAATTCTCACTTCTATGGACTTCGCCAGCAGTATGGACAATTCTCTTACAGACGACCTATGGCAGCTGGCCGGCCAATACGACGAAGAGGCTTCTTTTTTCATGTCCGGCGCCAATAAAGATCTTACATCTTTGAAACGGACTTTCTCCGATTACAGCCGCAGTCTCCCTGCGCTGAAGAAGATTTTCCGCAACAGGCGTAACCGCGACATACATGATATAATGCTGTGCCGTGAAATCATCGCTCTTTCCGAGCAGCAAAGCAAGAAAACGGAGTACCTGTCGCAGATCATTGATGCGCTCAAAGACGACGGAGACGATCTTCTGGAAACGCTCAGCGTTTATCTTCTGGACTGCGATTCAAGACTGAACCTTGCAGCCAAGAAGCTTTTTCTCCACAGAAATACTGTGGCATACAGGCTCAATAAAGTACGGCAGCTTACCAACACGGATTTTAGTCTCATGCCGGCGGCCTATGATTTTTATACGGCGATGGCTCTGTGGCGTTATCAGAAGGTTTAGAGGGCTTATCGCCGGCGCACGGATTGCTTGCCGCTGGCGCACGGTCAAAATCAAATGTCAGCACATAAAAAATCCCGAAAGCTCTGAAAAGAGTTTTCGGGATTTATTTTTTCCTCGCGGATTTGATTTTTCATCGCGGGATTGATTTTCCTCGCGGCGTTTATTTTTATGCCGCTGTTTTATTTTTTCCACAGTCCGTGCAGGTTGCACCATTCGTAAGCTGCTACCAGCTTGTCTCCGTCGGCAAGAGCAAATTCAGCCTCAGGTTTTTCACCCGGTTTCAAAGTCTTTCTCTGAACGCCCTGCTCTGTTTCTATAGCGATAAAGCCGATGTAGTGTTCCTCAAGCATAGGATGCTCCACTTCGCCTACGGCTACCTTAACCTTGTTGCCATCAACAGTTACTACAGGAACGTGCTTTTCTACGGCAGCGTCTACTGTTCCCGGAACCATCTCTTTCATCTTCTGGCCGCAGCACATTACAGGAACGCCTGTTTCCTTAACGAATTCGATAATATTTCCGCAATGCTCACAAATATAAAACTTCATAACTTATACCTCCATATTAAGTAGTTGTATATTATAATATTACCATAATAAGGACAAATTAAACAGCCTTAAATTTTATGTTTATTTCAGTTCCCTCGCCCTCCGTGCTGTCTATGTCCAGCTCGCCGCCAAGATAGGCTGCGGCGTGCTTCACGATGGAAAGGCCCAGGCCGGTGCCTCCGGTAGCTTTGGAATGGCTTTTGTCTACACGGTAAAATCTTTCAAAGACTCGTTTCAGGTCGCTTTTAGGGATGCCTATGCCGGAATCTTTGACCGTCAGCAGGCATTCGTCGCCGATTTGCTTTACCGATATTTCTACGGTTCCGCCCTCTTTATTGTATTTTATGGCGTTGTCGCACAGGTTATATATTATTTCTTCCAGTATGGTCTCTGCGCCCATTATGCTCACATGACTTCCGCTGACATTGACGGTGACGCGAGCCTCATCAGCCTTTGCCCTGAGCCTGCGGGCCACGTCTTCCGCACTGCCGAGAACGTCTATTTCCTCCTGCTCGTCGGGCACGGTGTTTTCGTCCAGCTGTGAGAGCTTGATTATGTCTTCTATCAGCGAGATGAGTCTTGCAGATTCTTCTTTTATGGTAAGTGCAAAGCCTTTGACGTCTTCAGGCTTTACCAAGTCTCCGCTCAGCATATCCGATACTCCGTAGATAGAGGTGAGCGGCGTCTTCAGTTCGTGGGAAACGTTGGAAGTGAATTCGCGGCGCAGCTTCTCGCCCCTCTCCTTTTCCGTTATATCCAGGATTATCAGGATGGCTCCGGTCACCTTTCCGCTGTCGTAGACAGGGTTTGCGATGATTTCGCAGATAGACTCGTGGAGCGATAACGTCGTCCGGCAGTTGTTTCCGGCGAGGGATTCGGTGACGGCTCTGCGGAAAGCCTCGCTCCTGTTGAGTCTGAGCACAGTCTCAGACTTGCCGGCTGCTTCCGCCTCCAGCATCCTTATGGCGCTGCTGTTATAGGTGAGGATTTCCATATCTTTGTCTATGATGATGAGACCCTCGGCCATATTTTCCGTTATTATCCTGAATTCATTCTGCTGCTTCTTGAGGTTCTCCATCTGGCGGCGTATCTTGCTGTTCTGCTGATGTATCCTGTGCAGCAGGGGCACGATCTCTTCGTAATTTTCCCTTATATCAGGAGAATCTAGGTCTATATCGTTGATAGGTTTGATGATCCCTCTGGTTATGCGCGCGGAAATGACGGCTCCAAGAGCGACCAGCACCACAACTATCACCAGCACCATGCCGAAAGTATCCAGGATCAGAGCCACTTGTGAATAATGGCTGGAGGATAATCTCAGTATGTCTCCGTTATCCATCTTAAGCGCATAGTAACGCGTGTCCTGCGCCATGGTATTGGAATGTCTTACAGCATATCCCTCACCGTCCGCAAGAGCCTCTTTTACTTCTTCTCTCTCAATGTGACTGGACATCTCGTCAGAATTGGCTTCGCTGTCGAAGAGGACTTCGCCGCTGCTTTTTATCAGCGTTATACGGCTGTCGATGTTGCTCGCTTCTCCCACTCTCTTCAGATATTCAACACCCTCATTTTCAATGGCAACCTCGACCATCTTGGCTTCGTCTCTCAGCTCGTCGTCTATCTTTTCTCCGAGATAATCGTACATGACGCCCATCACAAGTCCGGTGCATGCAAGCATCGTAACGAGGGAAACCAATATTATACCTGTAAATATCCTTTTGGTCATCAATCAGTTCCTCCAATTCTGTATCCTATTCCTCTTATGGTCTCCACAAGGCTGCCGCACTCCTTGAGCTTAGCGCGGAGCGTCCTTATGTGAACGTCGACAGTCCTGTTTTCGCCGTCGAACTCATATCCCCATACATCACGCAGTATGGCGTCCCTGGTGAGAACCTTTCCTCTGTTCTGCACCAAAAGGCAGAGCAGCTCGAACTCTTTCAGCGTCAGAGTCACGTTTTCTTCTCCGGCTTTGATTATATGCTTGGCAGGGCAAAGATAGAGATTGCCTATCCTGTATTCTTTCTCGTCGCTGACAGGCTCCGTCCTCCTGAGAAGAGCCTTTACCCTGGCGATGAGCTCCATGGTGCCGAAAGGCTTGGTGACGTAATCATCGGCCCCTCCGTCCAGACCCACGACTTTGTCGTATTCCGTGCCCTTGGCCGTCAGCATCATTATCGGCATATTTCTGGTTTCCGCTCCGCTCCTCAGCTTGGAAAGGACTGAAAGGCCGTCTTCTTCGGGAAGCATGATATCTAATATGGCCATGGCAGGCTTCTGTTCTTCCATGGCAGACCAGAACTCGCTGGGCTTTTCAAACCCTTTGGCGTCGAGTCCCGAATTATTGAGCGCATATATGACAAAATTCCTTATATTATTGTCGTCCTCCAGTAAATATATCATCTGAATTCCTCCGTCTGAATCAGTTTTTCTCCTCGGATTTCTCGTCAGGCTTTTCGTCGGGATGCTGTCCCGTAATGCTGTAGGCGACCCATTCCCCTATGTTGGTAGTATGGTCGGCTATCCTCTCAAGATACTTGGCGACCATCAGCAGGTCGAGATAGAGCTGTCCTTTTCCCGGTTCCTCTGAAATCATGACGATCAGGTCGCTCTTGACTTTGTCGAAATATCCGTCGACTATGTTGTCATCCACTATGACCTTTTCCGCCAGTTCCAGATCTTTCTTGACGAAAGAGTCTACGCTTTCTGTGACCATCGACGAGGCAGCCCTGGCCATCATCTGCAGATTGTCTTCCTGTGGAATTCCCTCCCCCTCTTCTATGTATCCGGCGATTTCAGCTATATCTTCGGCGTGGTCGCCTATCCTTTCCATGTCGCTTATCATCTTGAGGGCGGAGGAAATCACCCTCAGATCTCCCGCCACAGGCTGCTGCTGCAGCAGAAGTCTCATGCAGAGATTCTCTATCTCTCTTTCTTTCTGGTCTATCTGGCGTTCAGCCTCGAAGGCTTTTTCGGCCATATCCATATCGCCCTTGAAAAGCGCCTGCATCGCATACATCACAGCTTCCTCGCAGAGAGCTCCCATTGTTATCAGCTCTGCGTTGAGGGTCTCAAGCTGTTGATCGAATCTGTTTCTCATAAAATCACCCAAACCTTCCCGTAATGTAATCTTCCGTTCTCTTATCCTCAGGAACGGAGAACAGTTTTTCAGTATCGTTGTATTCCACTACTTCTCCCAGGAGGAAAAAGGCGGTTCTGTCAGAAATTCTCGTGGCCTGCTGCATATTGTGAGTTACTATGACTATAGTATACTTGTCTTTCAGCTCCACCGCAAGGTCTTCAATTTTTGACGTAGAAATCGGGTCCAGCGCAGACGTCGGTTCGTCCATCAGGAGAACCTCCGGCTCCACGGCCAGAGCTCTGGCAATGCAGAGCCTCTGCTGCTGACCTCCGGAAAGTCCGAGGGCGCTTTTTTTCAGTCTGTCTTTCACCTCGTCCCAAATCGCGGCGTCCCTCAGAGATTTTTCCACTATCTCGTCAAGGGCGACTTTGGAGCGGATTCCATGGGTCCTCGGTCCGTAGGCTATGTTGTCGTAAACACTCATCGGAAAGGGATTCGGTTTCTGGAAAACCATACCCACTCTCTTCCTGAGCAGATTAACGTCCATGTCTTTATATATATTTTCTCCGTCCAGCTTTACTTCCCCCTCTATGCGGCATCCCTCCACCAGGTCGTTCATCCTGTTGAGAGTCTTGAGAAGCGTGGATTTTCCGCAGCCGCTGGGGCCGATGAAAGCTGTTATCTCTTTTTCTCTCATATCGAGATTTATATTTTTTAACGCCTGAAACTGGCCGTAGTATAAATCAAGATTTTTTACCGTTAATTTGTCCATATAATTTACCTCTTCATCTACCTCTTGCTCGCAAGTTTTTTCGCCGCCACGCCTGAAAGAGCGTTTATCAGAATTACCACCACCAGCAGTACCACCGCCGTCGCGTAAGCCTGCTCGGTGTAAAGCCCCTCGTTCATCAGAGCGTACATGTGCACCGACAGGGTTCTGGTCGACGCGAACAAGCTGTCCGGCACCACCGGATTGGTTCCTGCCGTAAAAATCAGCGCAGCCGACTCCCCTACGATTCTTCCTATGGCCAGTATTACGCCTGCCAGGATTCCCGGTACCGCCGAGGGAAGAACAATTTTAAATACCGTCCTCAGTCTTCCTGCTCCAAGGCCGAAGCTTCCCTCTCTGAAAGAGTCGGGAACAGAGAGCAGCGCTTCCTCAGTGGTCCTCATTATCAGCGGCAGTATCATTATAGCCAGCGTTATGGCTCCGGAAAGCAGCGTATATCCCCAATCAAGAGTCAGCACAAACAGCACGTATCCGAACAGACCGTAGACTATCGACGGTATACCGGAAAGCGTCTCGGCCGTTATCCTCACGACTTTGACCAGCTTGTTGCCGCGTCTGGCGTATTCCACCAGATATATGGCCGAAAAGACTCCCAGCGGCACTGCCAGCAGCAGCGAAAGAGCCGTCATGATCACGGTGTTGATGATAGCCGGCATCATCGAAACATTCTGGCTGTTGTATTCCCAGTCGAACAATCCCGGCAGCGTCAAATTGGGAATTCCGTTATAGAGTATGTATATGATGAGGAACACAAGAACTGTTACAGTTATCAACGCGCTCAGGCAGACCAGCAGAAACAGCAGGCCTGAAAGCGGACTTCTCTTGTATTCCTTCATTTTCTGTGAAAAACTTCTGCCGCCCATCAGTTGTCCCTCCTTCTAAGCAGAGAGAATGAAAGATTTATTATCAGGATGAAAACGAAAAGCACGACCGCAGTGGCTATCAGCGCGTTTCTGTGAATACCGTCCGAAGCGTATCCCATCTCCAGCACTATGTTTGCCGTCATCGTTCTCACTCCGGAAAGCAGCGAATCAGGTATTATAGCCTGATTTCCCGCTATGTATACCACCGCCATGGTCTCGCCGATGGCTCTTCCTATACCCAGGATCACGCCGGCCAGTATGCCCGACTTGGCTGCCGGAAGCATGGTAAAGAACACGCTTCGCTCGTGGGTGGCTCCCAGCGCGAGGGAGCCCTCATAATAGCTCTCAGGCACAGCTCTCAGAGAGCTTTCCGCAACTCCTATGATCGTCGGTAATATCATTATGGCCAGCAGTACAGAGGCGGTCAAAATGCCCTTGCCGCTGCCGCCGAAGATGTCCTGCACCACAGGCACGATCACCATAAGGCCGAAAAATCCGTATACTATGGACGGGATTCCGGCCAGCAGGTCTACGGCTGGCTTTAATAATTTATACAGTCCTTTGGGACAGAACTTTGCCATGAAAACGGCGCAGAGTATGCCTATGGGAACACCCAGAATGATGGCTCCCGCCGTCACGTAGATGCTTCCCAGGATCATCGGAAAGATTCCGAATTCACCCTCGAGAGGCTTCCACGTCGTTCCGCCCAGAAAATCGAACACGCCTATTTCCGCTATTGTCGGAAATCCCTTTGAAAATAGAAAGGCGCATATCACGATAACTGCAATTATGGATACCGTGGCAGAAGCCATGAAAATATATTTCATGGCTGTTTCAGAATATTTCTTCATTTTTTTGCCTACCTTTTGTCATTGTTTGCTAATGCTTTTATGAAGACCGGAGTTCTGCCTACTCCCAAGTTGTCGTCTCGCCGGTGAAGATGCTGCGAATCTGTTCTGTGCTCAGGTCGTCAACGCTGTTTTCAGTGTTTACAATCACTGCGATTCCGTCCAGGGCGATCTGCGTCTGCTCAACGCCTTTTGCAGTCTCTTCATCTTTCAAGTCTCTTGAAGCCATTCCTATATCACACGCACCCTCGATGGTGGAAGTGATTCCGGCTCCTGAACCTGTCTGCTGAATTTCTATCTCTACTCCGCTGTACATTTCCTTGTATGCGTCAGCCAATACTTCCATCACCGGCGCTACTGAAGTTGAACCTGCAAGGACGATTCTTCCGGTCAGTCCATTCTGCTGAACATATTCTGCAGGGTTATCTACGTTTGAAATGTATCCTTCGCTGCTTATGATGTCCTGACCTTCTTTACTCATGATGAAAGTTATGAAGTCTTTTGCCAGGTCGCTGAGCTCTGATCCCGTAACTACGTTGAAAGGTCTCACGATAGGATAGTCGCCTGCTTTGATGTTTTCTACAGTAGCTTCAACTCCGTCCACCTTTATGGCCTTTACAGTGTCGTTGAGGGAACCCAGGGATATGTATCCGATAGCATTTACATTGCCTGCCACTGTGCTCATAACTACGGAAGTTGAAGAAGAGATTTCTGCGTTGGCAGTAGTGTTGTCCTTGTCGTCTACTTTGATTCCCATCAGCTCGGTGAATCCGTCTCTCGTTCCTGAACCTTCTTCTCTGGAAATAACGGTGATTTCTCCGCCTTTCGCATCGCTGCCGCTGTCGTCGCCGCCGTTGCCGCAGCCTACGAGTGCAGTGAATGACATCACAAATACTAAGATTAAACCAATTACTTTTTTCATTTCATTTTCCTCCTAGAAAATATCTTAATTTGTTTTTTCCTTGTTTACATCTCGTAGTATACTAAGTCAATGTTAAGTGTGAAATCTCGTTTTTGTTAAATGTGGGTTAAAGATTTTTGGAGCTCGGCTTACGTATTCCGTCCCGGCTCGCGCGGTTTGAACCGGGGGTATGCTTCAGGTTGCTGACGGCTTCCGCGGTCTGCCTCAGCTTGCACAGTCTGTCTCAGCTTGCGTGTCTCAGCCTTTTCGCCCTTATTACTGACTTTCTTAAATTATACGCATCTTCTGCTTGGTCATATTCATGGGCTCAGGATTTTAGTATCTGCGTTAAAAAATAAAAAACGCGCGCGATTTTGACACATTCTCCTGTTCGCGCACGCTTGCAATTTCACTTATAAATTCGTCTCTCTGTCTTCAGTCTTCCCCTTGCTCCGCTTTAGACGCTTCACTGACCTCCCGGCAGCTTGCCGGCCAGCGGCCGGTTGAAAGATTTTTTCTGGCCTTTCAGAAGTCTGCGGATTTCTTCGGAGGCAGACGACACCTCGGCATAGAATTCTCTGGCTGACATTCGCGCCGCACCGTCGCCGAGAGCCGCCATCTGCACAGGCATGTCGGAAGTAACGACGGTCACGCTGAAATCTCTTCCCATTCTGTACACGCTCTCTTCTATGAAACGGTCCGCTGTCTGTGCCTCTTTTGTATACACCACCTTGAGCTCGCCGTAATCCTGCACGCTGCCCTTGCTGCCGCTCACCTTGTATCCGTCAAAGACGACCGTCATGCCGACCTTTTTATAAGCGCGGTAATTCTCGAGAATCTCTATCAAGGTCTCTCTGGCGGAATCTATATTTTCCCCGGCCAGAGACGACAGTTCCTCCCATGCGAAAATCACATTATAGCCGTCGACTACGAAATAGTGTTCGCCTGCAGTTTTGGACGCTTTCTTGAGCTGAGGAAACTCTCCGCTCATTGTCTGCGGCCTTGCAGGCTTTCTGCTACCCCGGGAAATACGCTCCCGCCTCAAAGACTCGTCCCGCTTGCTCCTGCCGTAGGTCTTAAGAAATATTTCGTCCAGTTCTTTCTGGGAAACACTCTCCGCTGCGCCGCCGACCGCCGCCGAGCTTGCCGCCCGCCTGATTTCTTCTTCCTTTATATATCTTCCGTCCTCTGCCAGCCTGTAGCCGCTGTCCACATGGGCCATTTCGTCCACCTTTTCCCAGCTGACCAGAGTAGCACTGCCGCCGGTGCAAAAAACAGAAGACGCAGGATTTTCCAAATCGCTTTCAAAATTATAGCCTTTTTCTTCTATCACTGTCTGGCTTTCCTGACATTCTCCGTACCCGCACGGAAAAGCGGAGAATCTTCCCAGGCCTTTCGTATAAGCGAGAACCTCCTGATGATAATCTTTGAGGTATTTCACAGGCCCTCTGCCGGTTACAACTGATATATCGTTATTTAACGATTCAGGTGCGTCGCACGAAGCTCCCAGCCTCTGCATGTCGGAAAGAACTCGCCCCACGCTGGCGCCGGGCACTTCCGCGTAGAAATTGCATACCGGCTCCAGCAGGATGTTTTCCGCTTTGCACAGACCCTGACGCACGGCTCTGTAGGCAGCCTGGCGGAAATCTCCGCCCTCGGTATGCTTCAGATGAGCTTTTCCTCCTATAAGCGTTATTTTCATATCGGTAATAGGCGATCCCGTCAAAATGCCCAAATGCTGACGTTCCTGCAGGTTTGTCATTATCAGCCTCTGCCAGTTCCTGTCCAGTTTGTCCTCGCTTACGGCCGTATCAAAGACGAGACCTGAGCCGCGTTCCAGCGGCTCCATCAGTACCTGAACTTCCGCGTAATGCCGGAGCGGTTCAAAATGGCCTATGCCGATGACCGGCCTGGCTATGGTTTCTTTGTATATGATTCCGCCCTCGCCGAAGTCTATGTCCATATCGAATCGTTCTTTTACGATATGTTTGAGAATTTCAAGGGAAAGCCGCCCCATCACTTTGACGTGGATTTCCTGCAGCGACTCTTTCCACAGAATCTGAAGCGTAGGCTCTTCTTCCTCGATCTGCCTGAACTTCTGAAGCGCCGAAACCGCGTCAACGTTTTCCGGCAGGATAACTCTGTAGGTGAGCGCCGGTTCAAGCTGAGCTTTCACAGAGGATCTTTTTCCCTCCATTCCAAGACCCTGACCGGCATAAGTCGCGGAAAGGCCTGTGACTACGCAGACCGTACCGGCATGCGCCTCCGGGACTGACTCAAAGCTTCTTCCTGAATAGAGCCTTATCATGTCGATCTTTTCATCTTTTCCACTGTAAGATACAGGCATACGGCTGTATATCCTGCCGCCCGTTATCTTCATGTGAGTCTGCCTTATGCCTTTCGAGTCTCTGCTTATCTTATATACTCTGGCTCCGAATTCTTCAGGATAATCAGGAGAAAGGGTGAGTTTCTCCAGAGTACGGAGGAACTCGCTCACGCCCTCGAGCTTCAGCGCAGAGCCGAAGCATATGGGAAAAAGATTTCTCTTTCGTATGGCAGAAGCAATCGCCGCTTCAGAAAGCTTCTCTGTTTCCAGAAATTCTTCCATAAGTCCCTCGTCGCAGACCGCTGCTTCTTCGCCGCTGGCCGCCTTTCCGTCCCAGAACTCCGCAAATCCTCCTCCCAGCCTGGAATTCAGCTCGTCCATGATCCTTTGCTTGTCCGTTCCCGCCTGATCCATCTTATTGACAAAGATAAAGGCCGGAACGCCGTAGGCTTCAAGCAGTCTCCACAGAGTGACCGTGTGACCCTGAACGCCGTCGGCTCCGCTTATGATGAGGACAGCGTAATCAAGAACGCCAAGAGTTCTCTCCGCTTCCGCGCTGAAATCCACATGACCCGGAGTATCCAAAAGAGTAAATTCCTTATCGCCGCAGGAAAACCCGGCTTCTTTGGAAAACACCGTTATCCCTCGGTTCTTTTCGATGGTATTGTTATCCAGAAAAGCCGTCTTATGGTCCACTCTGCCCAGCTTTCTGATAGCTCCTGAAGTATATAAGATCGCTTCTGAGAGGGTCGTCTTGCCGGCGTCGACATGAGCCAGGAGACCGATGCAGATGTGCTTATTTTTTTTATTTGATGACGTATTTTCCACGAAAATACCCCTTTCTGCGCTGTGATGATTACTGTATTATCATAGCACAGAAAGGGGTGAAAGTCGATATGAGTTCATCAGGCCGCATAACATAAAACGGTTTTGCTGAATTGCACCAACTTAAATATCCACTCCCAAGATTTTGAGCTGTTCCATTATTTCTTTTTCGAGAGCTTGAATTTCAGTATTGTCCTGCTCAAGCTGCCTGCATACCGCGGCTATATCGACAGGAGCTTCCTCTTCAAAAGTATTTACATACCTTGGTATGTTCAAGTTGAATTCGTTTTTCTTTATCTCATCATAAGACGCAACGTGCGCATATTTATCGATGTCTTTGCGCAGTTTGTACGTTTCCACGATTTTTTCAACATTATCATCGCTGAGATTATTCTGATTCTTGCCCTTTTCAAACTCTTTGCTGGCGTCTATGAACAATATATCCCTAGTCTTGCGGTTTTTCTTGAAAACTAAAACAACTGTAGGGATCCCCGTTCCGTAGAACAAATTCGCAGGAAGTCCTATAACGGTGTCGAGGTAATTCTTTTCGATAATGGCTTCCCTGATTTTTCCCTCGGCGGCGCCTCTGAACAAAACACCATGTGGGAGCACTATCGCCATGGTTCCCGTGTTATTAAGATGATAGATACTGTGCAGTATAAAGGCGTAGTCTGCTTTTGATGCAGGCGCCAAATTACCGTATTTTGAAAATCTTTCATCTTTGAGTTTTGATTTTCTGTTATCCCACTTGGCAGAGTACGGAGGATTTGCCACCACCGCGTCAAAGCTGCGGGGCTGGTCGATGCCTTGTCTGTCAGGGCCGTCAGGCCAATCTTGCTCCAATGTATCGGCATTGTTTAAATTCATGTTATTAAACGATACGTTGTGCATCATCAGATTCATTCTGGCGAGATTATACGTCGTCGTGTTCAATTCCTGACCGTAGAATTTTATCGCGCCCTCTCTGTCGCCGCCTGAAAGTTCTTCCCTAACGGTCAAAAGCAGAGAACCTGAACCCATGGCGGGGTCGTATACCATAAAAGAATCATTTGACACTTTCACGTCTGTTGTCACTATCTTGGCAAGAATTCTGCTTACCTGATGAGGTGTATAAAATTCCCCGCCTTTCTTGCCGGCGCTCGCAGCAAACTTACCAATTAGATATTCGTAAATTTCACCCAGTATGTCTCTTCCGTCTTCGCTCTTGTATTCGATGTCGTCCACCAGTTTCACTATATTGTTTAATGACTTTGCTCTGGCAGTCGTTGAGTTTCCGAGGCGCGAATCTCCGAGATTTATATCGTTGAAAATCCCCCGGAAGTCTTTATTTGATTCTTGATTGAGCTGGGTGTTTTTATTAAAATGGTCGAAAATAGTCTGATAATCGCTGGGGATTATCTGGGCTTCGTTTATCTTCTCATTAAGAGAAGCCCACGTGTCTTCAGGCTCAATGGCATAACCAAGGCTTTCTGCAATATCTTTAAGATACTCTTGCAAATCTTCTCCGCTTGCTTGCTCTTTGTAGGCTTCATTGACTGTCTGGCTCTTTTCTATGTCGATTACTTCGTTTTCAATCAGATATTTTTCCTGATGTTCCGACAGGTATCTGTAAAACATGAACGCCAGAATATAGTTTTTAAACTCTGCCGCGTCCATATTTCCTCTAAGTTCGTTCGCCATCGCCCAAAGCTTGCTTGCTATGGTAGTAACATTATTGTTCGCCATAATTTTTTCCTCGCATTTTAAATATTTATCTATACAAACATCTGCTGCAGTAAGCCTTTTTTCAGTTCTTTCAAATGTTCCAGCCGGTGCTTGTGGAGAGTAATCAAGTTGTCAAAATTGCGGAAATAGGCCGCGATTTTTTCTTGCTCTTCTAAGCTTGGCACCATGGTTTCTATTCCACTAAAAGCATTGTATTTTAAATTCCATGTATCTGACGTAAGGCCTTGTGAATTAACTTGAAATTTATGCAGCATGTTTTCAAGCTTAAAAACGTATGAGAAGAATAACGAATCAATTCCATCTTCAGGAATCAAAACCGTATATGCCGGGCTCAGAATTCCTTTATATGGCGAAATGCCGCTAGCTCCCTGCCACATTCTCATCGTGTTATAGGCGATATCGCCAATTTCAACGCATTTATATTTTGATTTATCCTCACTTGAATTATCGTGTCTATCAAGTTCCGTAAACTTTTTAACTCCGTCGTTGATGGTAACTGAAATCAATTCGCCGTCTGCAGAGCGTTCTTGCCTTTCAGAAAAGCAATCTCCGAGTTTCCGTCTTTCCCATTTACCTGTAAACCCCGGGAATCTAACTTCCGGCACAGTTTCTCCCTCTTTAGGAAACATCTTTTGCAGCATACCCTTTTTTAAATCTTCTAGATGTTCCAGCTTTTGCTGGTGATGGGTGATGAGGTTGTCGAGCTGTTTTAAATATGTACCGATTACTTCTCTTTCACCATACAAAACAGGCATTGTAATGTTTTTCATCTTTAATTCACTGGCTTTCACCAATGGCTGTCCTGTTCCAAATGAAAGCTTTTTTATATTAAAATTCAACAATGCATAATATATAAAGTCAAGCTGCTTTCCTTGAATAAATACTGTATTATCACTGATTTTCACTTTTCCTGAGTGCCGATAAAGTTCACCAGCATTTGCTCCAACACGGGCAGTCAACAAAAAATCCCCCTCATAATCGTATGCATCCTCATATCCAATCACTGATGTTGAGCCAAGAATTTCATATTTCCCCGACCCACTAGCAACAAATTTGCTTTTACCCGTATCAACAGACTCCACTTCATCTATAAGTTTCCTCTCTTCCCACTCGCCGGTGAACTCGGGAAACCGCAGCTTAGGAACCTTTTTTTCATCTTTCGCCGCACCGTGTTTAATTTTATTGCACTCTGTTTTGCCGTTATCAGCTTTATTACCCATCTTTTTTATATCCTTTTTTATGCTACAGTCAAAATCAGGAGTTATCTTTTAACATTAAATAAATCCATGGTTTTACATACAAAAACTTATCAATCTGCCAGCAGCCAGTCAATCAGATTCAATGACTTAATACCGTCGTAAGAAGAATCTAGTCCCGTATCAAGCGACAAAACGATCTTTTCGTAATTGTCCCGAATCTTACGCAGAGGTGCAAGTTCTCTTTTACGAACCTCTTCGCTCTGCATAGACTCCGTAACTTGGATGTACTTCTTATCGTCTGCGGTCGTTGCGATGAAGTCCACTTCCAAATTGCCAATCTTCCCAATCGACACGTCATAACCTCTTCTCAGCAGCTCAAAGTAAACGACATTCTCAATAGCATGGCCGCTGTCCCGGTTGCGGAATCCCAGAAGATAATTACGCAGGCCAATGTCGACGATATAGTATTTGCCAAGCGTCCGCAAGTATTCCTTTCCCTTTATATCAAAACGCTTGATTTCATAGAAAAAATAGCTTTCCAGCAATGCGCCGATATATGCCTGAACGGTATGTGCGCTCGGAGTTCCTTTCCGCTTTCCATGCTCTAACAATCCTTCATTTATCAGCGTATTTCCAATGGAAGAGGCAGAAACGCTGTTCCCTATATTATCCGCAAGGAATAAAACAATCTTACGCAGAAGCAGCGAATCAGTAATCCGTCTCTGGCCGCGCCGTTTTTCACGCTCCAGAATATCCCGTACCACCACTGTGGAGTAAATACCATCCAAAAGCGCTAATGCTTTTTCTTGATCCAGTCCGACATCCGCGATTCCCGGCATCCCTCCAAAACGCATATAAGAATCGAATGCTTCCCGCAGATCATAGCGTTCTCCATTTTTATCAAACACTTGCTTTCGTGTGCCGCCCAAAGCGCTGTCGGCTTCATGCAGCTCTAAATCGTGAAAATCGAGAAATTCACGAAAAGAGAGGGGTAGCATTTTAATTTCAACACATCGGCCCGACAGATAGGTGGAATATTCGGAAGATAGCAGATACGCATTTGAGCCGGTGATATAAATGTCGCAATTGAAATCAACGCGGAAAGAGTTGACCGCATCCTCCCATTCATTGATTCTCTGCAGCTCATCAAAGAAAAGGTACATACGCTTGCTCTGAACGACGCGCTCTTTCACGTAGTAATAAACCTCATCCGATGTCATGCTGCGAAAATCATGAGATTCAAAATTCATCTCAACTATCTGCTCCGGCTCGACGCCTGTTTCCAGCAAATGCTGAATCATCAGCTTAAGCAAGCTGGATTTCCCACAGCGCCGAATTCCTGTAATAACTTTTACAGGCTCCGTATCCTGGAAGCCTATTAGCTTATCAAGATATCTTTCCCTTTTTTTAAGTTCATGCGATTCCATCATGATAGGTTCCTCCTGTCATATTTATTATAGCATAAATCTTAAAAAATAATCAAGTTAATGCTGTAAACAGCATAAATTTCATCTCTAATTCGCCGCCAGGTCGTCTGCACCAGCTGCTGTTCTAATTCGCCGCCAGGTCGTCCGCCAGTTCGTATATAGCGTCTCTCAGTCCGTTCCGGTACTTGATTTTAGACATGTTCCGCACGTCCTCGTCGTAGGCTAAAACTCTGTAGCTGCGGCTTCCGTTTGTAACGATATCCTGAATCCGCCCTGCATCGTCCAGGTCCCGCTGTCCGTAATTATGGCGTTCAAACAGTAACCTCATTTCTTCGCCGGAAATTATATCTATGATTCCCCATTTAATTCTGAACTCCTGAAAACGGTATTCTAAATTTACGTTGTTCGCCTCATTTATAACGCTTGCGCTTTCGTGTCCTATCTTCGCCGGATATTTGAAATTCGGGTCTGCAGGATAGCGTCCGTCTGCGATAGCCTCTGCCGCGTTCATGATCTTAAAAGCGTAGTCCCTGTCCTCAAGGCCGTTGGCAAATTGCTTTATTTTCTCCTTTGTTTCCCGGGCTCCGGTCTCATCCTTTTCGTGAACTTGGTTTAAAAGTTTTTCCACCAATTCTGTCAGGTAATCGTAGTTTACTTCTACGTCCTTCACATGGGTCATCTTGAGCTCGATTTGAACGACCGGCACTTTCTTATCCCTTGCAATGCGCTGCTTGAGTTCGTTGCTCAGTACTGTCGTGAGCATTACCTCCTCTTCCGGAGTCATGCCAAGGGCGATGACAAGATCGTCGGGATTCTCGTAATCAAATCCTGTTTTCTCACCATTGACGATTTCAGGCTGGTATTGTTTGAGCTTAGACATTCCCATACTATACTCTTTCAGCTTGACGAACATCTCTTCCTTTTTCTTTTCACTGTCGGGAATCTTCTGGAAATCGTCCGTCATACTTCTCAGCTCGCTTACGATTTCTTTGACCGATTGGAATAAATCGTCGAACGGTTTTTCTATGATACCGTTATTCTCATTTGATTCCTTGCTTTCTTCGGCTGATAGGTCTGCCGAAGCTTTGTCTGCATATATGGCGAGAGCTTTATTCATCAGTTTTTCATTTTGGGACGGCCACCTGTAATTTACTATTCTTCCCCACGGCTTTTCCTTTCTGTCGGAAATCCTGTTAGTTCTGGAATATGCCTGAATAAGGCTGGCGCCTCTCAGCGTTCTGTCTACGTAAAGAGTATTAAGTTCAGGCGCGTCGAAGCCTGTGAGGAGCTGATCCACTACGATTACTATGTCGAGATATTCTCCGTCACTTGATGTACGGTTCAGGCGGCTCCTGACATCTTCTGCATATTCTTCGATATTTTCCAGTCCAAATTTCGTTTTAAAATCTCTATTGTATTGCTTGATCGCTTCATGCAGGCTGCGATTCGTTTCAAGCTGACTGTCATTATTTGAAGTATTCAGACTAAAAGTAACGGCAACTTTAAGCGTCTGTTTTCCCGCTTCCTTGTTTATCTCGTTGACGCGCTGAAACTCCTTATAGTACATCATCGCCATGGGGATGCTCGCTTTGCCGCCGCCCACATGGGTCGTAAACAAAGCATTGTACTTGCCGTTATTGGAACGGTTTTTCCAGTTTTTAAAAACATCTTCCACAACAAGCCTGACGTGTTCTTCATTTTCATCGTAAAAACTCGGTTCTATAGTGTCGTCAATGTCTTCGTCAGTAAGATTATTTATCTTTTCTTCAATCTGCCTTTCGCTCCAATTCGGATGTCTAAGCTTGTAGAATTCAGGTAAATACTGGGTTCTCACCGCCTCCTCGTCGAGGGTTGTCTTGAAATCCACTTTAAATCCGAGAACATTTCCATCGGCGATAGCATTGCGTATAGTATACTCATGAAGGCTCTTGCCGAAAATATCCTCTGTACGCATGCCTGTAGTTGTCTCATCAAACATGGGCGTTCCCGTATATCCCACCCAGGCGGAATATCTAAAAGCTTTCTGAATAGCTGCAAAATTGTCTCCGCCCGTGCTCCTGTGCGCTTCGTCTACGATGAACACAATGTTTTTATCTGGCGCTTTGAAGTTTCTGCGTTTAACCAAATTCCCCAATTTCTGCACAGAAGTCACAATGATCTTGTTGTCCTTGCTTTTCAGCTTCCTGCTCAAATCAGCCGTATTTCTGGTGTCTTCAACACTGCCTGCGTTTAGGTTACCGTCTGTATCTCCATCAGGGTCATAGGCGCTGTATCTCTCGCTGGTCTGCTTCGTAAGGGCAATTCTGTCAACAACGAAAACAACCTTGTCCACATTGGGCAGACGGCTCGCCAGCCAGGCGGTCTTGAAGCTGGTGACAGTCTTGCCGGAGCCCGTAGTGTGCCAGATATATCCAAGCTTATTGTGGCCGGACTTGAAATCAGTGCGTTTGATTGCTTCAATGACTTTCTGCGTCGCATAAACCTGATAAGCTCTCATGACTTTAAGCGTTTCTTTGTTCTTAGTGCCGTCGAGAATCATATAGTTTACAGCCATCTGGTGAGCCATAGGAATACTGAGCACCGAATCAGCGAACTCTTTCCAGCTGCGCACAACGGAATTATCCTCCCTGTACCAGTTAAACGCAAACTCCTTGCTGAACTCATCGTCCGTCGTGTTAGCCATATATCTTACGTCGTTAGGCGTGATAGCTATGAGGATCTGCAGCATGGAATAGATGTCGCTGTATTGGTTTTCAGAAATGTATTGGTGCATTTGATTGAGCGCTTCATCGACGTTATGCGTATCCGACTTTTCCTCTATCTGAATGACCGGGAGTCCGTTTATCAAAAGCGTAGTATCAAAGCACCGGTCTTTTTTGCCTGCTATCACGGCAGGTCTTTCTATCTGGTTGACCACCTGATAAACAGTGTCTCCGGCGCCTATTTCTTTCTGATCGAAAACGGTGAGGAACACATGTCTTCCATCATCCAAATCTATCTCGATTTGCGATACTCCGTTCAGCCCGTACAAGAACTGCCCTGCCTCATATGGGGTGCGCAGGTCGGAAATGATCTTCTTTACTTGATTAAATTCCACTACGCTCAATGGTCTTTCCAAGGTATCCTGATTATGCTGCTCAAGTATTTCCTTGAAATTTTTCCACAAAGCTTCAGTAGTCTTGATGCTCGGTTCGTACTTCCACATCTTTGTTTTTACTACGTAATCTCCTACATCTCTGAAAGAGCTGCTTTTCGTATTCGGCGCGCTTTCTCCCGCAATTGCTATTTTTTCATTTAATTTTCTCTCTTGGGAAAGATGTTGTATCAAATCTTTTTCAAAATCAAGTTCTTTCATTGCGAGCCTCCTCCAGCTTATAAAGCAAAATCTTTTTTTCCGCTTCTGCCACCCTGTTTTTCAACGCTTCCAACTTTAACTGCTTCAAATAAATATCTCCTATAACTTTCTGCTTTTCCAAGGACGGCAGCGATGAAATCTCCAGTCCCTTAAGTTGCTTTACAGTATACTTCATGACGGAAGATCCCTGAAGCCCGACGTGCAGCTGCCTGCCTACGTCCTGGTCTTCGTTTAAAAGATATACCAAAAACGCAGGATCTATGGACCCGTCTGTGAAAAGTTTTATATAATTCTGAGTATACAAATATCCTTCATGATTTTTCCCGACGATACAGGCAGTTCCCGATATCAAGCTGAATATGACGTCTCCCTCAAAAAGAGTCAGCACCTCGTCCGCAGTGCGAATTTTTTTATTTTCCGCCGTGTCAGGTCTGATGCCTGTGAGGTCTTCCGTCAGGTCTCCCTGACTATAGAGACAATACACTGGCGCATTTTCTTCTGTTGATTCCTTTATTCTGAACTGGGGCGAACCTCCCATGAATTTTACATGACTATACAGCTTCATCATATTTTAGTGCCTTTTCAAAATTACGTTTTTTATTTTTGTGGTTTAATAATAACACCTTACTTTCACTCTGTCAACAATGTTTGTAATTTTTTTAAATTACTAATTTATTTTTTTATCCAATCTTTTTAAATTACTAATTTATTTTTCATCCAATCTTTTTAAATTACCGATTATGTTGTTCAAATTTTTATACGCCTTATCTGCGAGCATTTGCTAAAGACCCCTGCTTTGCAGCACGCGCAAAAAAGGCTCCCCCTATCCGGAAGAGTCTCTGTCATGCTATTGCTTTCTTGCTATTTTGCGCTTGTGCGCTTACTATTTCTCAGCCTGCTGTTTTTCCGTGCCTGCGAACGGGTCTATGCCCAGCCTTGAGAGATATATTTCCAGAGCCGGCGCTATATACGAATTGACCGCCGCCTGTTTTTCCTGCCATTCATTCTTTCCACCGCTTTCAAAGCTGCCCAGTTCTATCAGTTTGGGCAGCATGGTCATATCTCCGCCGGTAAATTCGGTGACCATGTCCCAAAATTCTTTCGTCAGCGACTGGCATTGGTCGCTGTCCTGAGGAACATCGTTTTTCTGCAGTTCCAGAATTCTTTCGCTGATCGAGCTAAACCGCCTGATAAATGCTTTTCCGCTTTCCTCGTCAAATTTGTTCCTGATATGCTCAAGCGTATCGTCGTCAAAATATTTGATGAGAAAATAAAACTCATTATTGATTCGGAGATTTACGATGATATCGGCATATTTCTTGAAATCCACCGTCTGCATCTGCATCACTTCACGCCGCAGCTGTTCTATTGCGGAGAGCGAATCGTTCAGCTGCCTTATCTTTTCCTCTATTCCTGAGGCCTGTTCAGCGAGGGCGCGTTCGACATCGGCAGGAGTCTCTAAGGTGACCAGCCTGTTCTTTATATCGTTCAGGGAAAAGCCCAACGACTTCAGCGATATGATCTGATGAAGCATGAGCAAATCTTTATGCGTATAAAGCCTGCGGCCTCCCTCGCTTTCGGCTGACGGAGAAAGCAATCCCTCTCTGTCGTAATATTGCAGTGTGCGGACGGTCACGCCCATTTTCCTGGCGGCCTGACCCACCGTCATGTATCCATCGGGAATCGCTCTGTATTTTTCCGTCATCTTCCATTGTCCCTCTTTCATCTCGCCTGGCGTTATAATCCAGCTTTTTATGTATATTATAAATCATTACGCAGCGTCATAAACAAGCTTTTTCGGTATCGTTTCACAGACGAATAATATAAATGGATGTTTTATGGCAAAGCAGTTCCTCCCGCCGCAGCAATGCAATACTATTCGTCGCAGCAATAAAAATGCTGCGGCCGCAATGATGATTCACGCGCGCCGCAGCATCTCTATGTCTTGTGGTTTAAGACTATACGTTTTTAACCACTCTGCCGTTTACGATAACGACCTTGATGTTGTCTCCGTAAGCCAGTGTCTCAACCTTTTCCAGAGGATTTTCATCGACAGCGATCAAGTCCGCGTTCATACCTTCTCTGACCAGACCGATTTCTTTTTCTCTGCCGAGGGCCTGGGCGGATACGGCTGTCATCGAGTCGAAAATCTGTCTGCTGCTCATGCCGTATTGCTGCAGGCTGAGTATTTCCAGTCCGTTTTCACCGTGCTTCAGAGCGTTGATGGTGTCGGTGCCGTAGCCTATCTTTACTCCGTTCCTCAGGGCGGCATAGAGGGCTCCGTCGTGGATGGCGGCCATCTTCTGCGCCTTTGCCCTCTCTTCCTTGTCGTCGCTTTCAAGCAGCCGGTTGACTACCAGCATGGTCGGAATCAGGAAAAGCCCTTTTTCCGCCATCTTTTCGCACATCTCATCGTTCAGTCCGCATCCGTGCTCTATGGTATCTATGCCGGCTTCTATGCATCTGCGGGAAGCTTCAGTGCTGTGGGTGTGGGCGGCAACTTTTTTATACAGCGAATGGGCTTCGTCAACTATGGCAGTAAGCTCTTCAACCGTATAGTTGGGCCACTCGGGCTCGTCGCCGCTGGAGCCCATGCCGCCTGAAGCCATGACTTTGATAAAATCCGCGCCGTGTCTTACTTTCTCCCTTACTCCCTCGACACAGCCCCAGACTCCGTTGAAGCACCTGTCGCCTATGTTGAATTCAGGCAGCCGCCTGACGTTTCTGTTGGTCGACAAGTCTCCGTGTCCTGCCGTCATGGTTATATATCCGGCACAGGCGACGATGTTGGGACCCTCCACTAGGTCTTTGTTTACTGCGTCTCTTACGGCCACGTCCTCAGGCGTGTAATAAGTGGTATGGCCGCAGTTTCTCAAAGTGGTAAAGCCCGACATCATGGCTTTTCTTGCGTTGTGCAGAAAGTGCATCGCTTTCAGCGGCGACGGAGTGCACATGCGCCATATTCCGCCGGACATACCCGACTTATCCTTTCCGGCTTCGGCAGTCATGTGCACGTGCATATCTATGAGGCCGGGAGCCAGATATTTTCCGTCGAGGTCTAAAATCCGCTCAGCCTCGGGAAACGTTTCCGAATTGCCGAAGATACTCTTTATCTTTCCGTCTTCTATCAGGACATTCTTTTCCCGTCTGACTCCCTCTGCGGAATCCACTATGTTCACATGTCTTAACAATATCGTGTTCATGTGCTTCACCTGCCTTTAAGCTTCTTCATTTTTTGCTTCGCTTTCGCCGTTCTTTCTTCCTATCCTGCCGATAACTATGACAGCCGCCGCCAGAGCAAGGCCTATAAATGAAACAGAATAGCTCGGATATATGAGCAGTATTCCTGCCGCCGCACACATTACTCTGACTGCTACGTTGAGTTTCCTCTTAATAAAGCCCTCTATCGCGTAATCCATGAAGAATACACCGATTACGGCTGTGAGCATATCTATCGCTATCTCGACAAATTCTCCCTGACCGACCAGCGTAGGGTTAATTACGAAGAAATACGGTATCAGAAAGCCCGGTATGGCCAGCTTAAGTGCTGTGATTCCTGTCTTCATCGGGTTGGAGCCTGCTATGCCTGCTGCTGCAAAGGCTGCCAGCGATACAGGCGGTGTCAGCGTTCCCAGGATAGCGAAATGGAAGATGAACAGGTGGGCTGCTATAGGTTCCGCGCCCAGCTCGATAAGCGCAGGAGCGCACAGTACTCCCAGGAGAGTGTATGTGGCCGGTGTTACGAGGCCTGTTCCAAGGAGCAGCGCCGCCAGCTGAGTAAGTATGAGGGCGACCACGAGATTCCCGCCGGAAAATTCAGTGATCAGAGCGCCGACTTTCTGACCCAGTCCGGTCATGCTGAGAGTCGCTATAATAACGCCTGCCGAAGCGCATGCTGCTGAAACTGAAAGCATTGATTTCAAGGCCATCCTGCATGTCTTTCTCAGGATCTGCAGATTGAGCCTGGTATCTTTCTTAAAATTCGTTACCACCAGCAGCGCCAGCGTGGAACAGATTGCCGCCATCAAAGCCGAGAACTGCATAGCCATCAGGACTATCAGAATCACGATAGGCAATATGAGAAAAACGGCGTCTTTGAGGGATTGGCGTTTGTTAGGAAGCGAATCCTTTGGAAGTCCTACAAGTCCTTCTTTCGTGCTCCTTACGTGCACTGAGTTGAATAGGCTGATATAGTACAGTATGGCCGGTATGAGCGCCGCCACGGCGACGCTCCAGTAGCTCATATCCAGGAATTCAGCGATCAGGAATGCTGTCGCACCCAGAACAGGCGGAGTTATGGATCCTCCGGCCGACGATACGGCTTCGACCGCGCCGGCATATGTAGGCTTGAATCCCATCATCTTCATCAGAGGAATGGTGATGGAGCCTGTGGCCGTGACGTTGGCCACCGTGCTTCCTGAAACAGTTCCCATCATGGCGCTGGAGATTACGGCTACCTTGGCCGGACCGCCCGTATATCCTCCGGCTACGGAGAACGCCAGCCTCATGAAATACTGCAGCGCACCGCTGGCCTGAAGTAGCGCCGAAAAAATGAGGAAAGCTGCTATTTCTACTGATGCCGTTCCCAGCGTGGAGCTGAACAGACCCTCAGTTCCGACGCAGATCATATTTACAATTCTTGAAAATTCATATCCCTTATGGGCCAGTGCGCCCGGCATGTATGGGCCCACCAGACAATACGCTATGGCCACAAAGGCGATTATTACCATCGGGATTCCTATGGATCTTCTCGTTGATTCCAGTACGGCTATTACCAGGATAGTAAGCATCACTATATCCAGCGTGGTCAAGCTGTAGCTGAAGAATTTCATCCAGTTGGTGAGAGCGTACAGCGCAGCCGCCACTCCCACCACAGTACAGAAGATGTTGAAGATCAGTTCTGCCTTAGTTCCCTGCTTGAATATCTTCGACGGATAAACCATGGGAGCGGCAAACAGTATGACGCATACGTGGGATATTCTGTGTACCATTACTGTAGGCATGCCGAAGAGTCCTATGTATAAAGTGTATAAAACTATGCCTATGCTCACTATGGTGAACATGATGTTGATGATCTTTTTTCCGTCGGCGCCTTTTAATTTCACATCGTCTACAGCGCCTATGGAGCCGTCGTTGAGTTTGGCCAGAATGTCAGAGTTGGCGTTTTCTCTAGGCTCCATCGTCCTTTCTTCGTTGTCCTTTACTTTGCTTTTCAAGATAAGTTCCTCCTATCTTAATGAGACGATAAGCTGCCCTCAGCCGCCGTTTCGCAGGCGATCCGGGGCAGCTTTACAGATTCAGGTCGGGTGTTTTGTTTCAGACATTGTTTATTTCAGCTCTACGCCTTGTTCTTCAAAGTATTTCATCGCCCCCGGATGTACTTCGATCGGCATGCCGTCCAAAGCCTCTTCAAGAGTTATGACTTCAAATTCGCTCTTGACTTTGTAAATCTCTTCAAGATTTTCAAAGACGGCTTTCGTCATCTGATACACCACATCCTCAGGAACGTCCTTGTTTACTATTGCTATGTGTTTCATAGCCACCGTAGGGCACGAGTCAGTATCCATGATTATTCCAGGAACATCGTCTTTTACCATAGGCATGCTGATGAACTCAGGATAGGCTTCGAGGCACTTGTCTATTACGTCCTGTGACATAGGGATAAATCTGGTGTCTCTTGAGCTTGCCATATCTACCATGCTGGCAAGTCCAGGGGCTGCGGTACCTATGTACGCGTCTATATGTCCGTCTTTCATCTGGGTAAGCGCTTCCGACATGGTAAGGTATTCGATGTCGACCTTATCTACGTCGACGCCGGCCATCGGGAAGAAGATGTTTTCTGCCAGATAAACGTCGTTGCTGCCAGGTGCGCCTATGGCTACTTTCTTTCCCTCGAAGTCTTTCCATTCCTTGATACCGGATGATTCAAGGGCGATCGACCAGGTAATGCCGTAATGGGCGCAGAACCAGCCGTAGACGTTTTCAGTCTTTTCCTTGCCCTCGAAATCCGCTCTCGCTTCCCAGCCGTCCTTGCATACATTGGAAGAAGCTATGCCAAATTCTCTTTCACCGCTCTGAACGGTTTCCACATTTTCCACGCTTCCTCTAGGGCTGGTTACCGGAGTGAGGTTCATTCCCTCGATGTCCGTGTTGACGATCTGGGCTATTGCCGTACCGAGCATCATGTATCCGCCCGTGGCGTTCATGGTGCCCATGGTATACTGCATAGATTCTCCTGAAGTTTCTTCTTTTTTGTCGTCTCCTCCGCATCCTGCCAGCGTGAGCATGAGCATGCTGACGACCAGTACGACTGCCATAATTCTCTTGCGTTTCATAATAAGTCCTCCTTCATTTTTTGATAGCCTCTTTTGCGTGACCTCTATATAGAACGGCTTTCGCCGGCCTATAACTTATTTATACCGTTGGCCCGGCCGCGTCATACCGCCAGTGTCACCGGTTCACGTTGGCCCGGCCGCATCATACCGCCAGTATCACCGGTTCACGTTGGCCCGGCCGCGTCATACCGCCAGCAAAGCCAGGGCGCCCAGAACGGCGGCCGTTATGACTGTAGGGGCAAGTGTATGTCTGTATATCTCAGCTTCTTTTCCTGATTTCTCAGCGGCAGCCGCCACCAGGGCTGTAGTAGTCGGACCTATCGCGCCTCCCACCGATGCAGATACTGACTGCACGGCGCATATTATCGCCGGAGCCATACCGAGGGAAATCGCCGCTGTCTCCTGCAAGGAGCCGAATAATATATTGGCGTTGGTATTGCTTCCTGTTATGAATGCCCCCAGCACTCCGATAACAGATGACATGAAAGCATATCCCTGGCCGGCCAGCTCCACTATCGCTTCGGAAAGTATCGTGGTCATGCCGGAGTCCATCATGATGGACGCTGTGCATAGCAAAAGCAGAAGCGTGATCTCAGTGGACTTTATCTTATTGACAGTGGTCTTTGCTATAGTTTTTATGTCTCCTTTTTTGAGCAGACCAATCTTTAAATAATATACGACGCTGATGGCCGTTGCTATTACTATTATCGAAAATGGATATTTCAGGATATTGAAAGTTACATAGTCTTCTTCCGCTTCCACCATGACTCCGCCGGCCGATTCGTATCCCGGAAAAGAAAATGAAAGTTCGAGGCTAGGTTTCAGCAGGAAAAATCCTATGGACATGACGATGACCATTATGTAAGGCAGCACGCTGTCCAGGAGTCTCCCGTTATTTGCACGAAGCTTTGGAGAGTCGCAAAATTCCGGAGAATCGCAAAGCTCCGGAGAATTGCAAAGCTCCGGAGAATTGCAAAGCTCCGGAGAACGGCCATCGGCTGCATGGCACGTGGTTTGCTCACGGACCTCCGCCGGCTGAGCAGCACTGCTTTTCCTCTGTTTTCTGCTGAAAATCCTATGGGTCAGTATCATGACAGCAACGCCTATCATCCCAGTCACAAATCCTATGACAGAGACCATCTCCATATGAGCCATCGCAACCAGCGCAGCCGTCATCACCAGCCAGGCAGGAATTATATATTTCAGCCCTTGGGCAAGGAACTTAAAACCTCCGTATATAAAACAAACGCCCAGTCCGCAACATACCATTCCAACAGAGCCGAAATGGGACATGCTTATGAGCGTATCCTTTACAGGTGAATCGGTCACCAGATCTATAGCGAAAATAGAAGAACCCATGGAGCCGAAGGTTATGCCCCACGAATGGCCCAGCAGAGAGGCAGCCGCCGACTTGGCCACGTCAAATCCCGATTTGACCAAAATGGTGGTGGCTATTACTGCAGGCAGTCCGTATCCGGCGATCCCCTGCAGGAATGCTGAAAATGCCCATGTGATCATTATGAACAGGGCAAACTCGTCTTTGAAAACTCTGGACAGAAATCCGTTGATCACTTCAAATCCGCCGGATATATCGACAAGGTTATACAGCAGCATCGCGCCCAGCGCTATCAGACCCACGAATAGCGCCATTACAGCGCCCTTGCTCAGGGTTATCCCCATTCCCAGGGCTCCCGGCCTGAACCAGAACACAAATTCAACTGCTGCGACTGCGAAAGCTATCGCACTTGAGTATTTTGCCGGCAGGCTTATCACAAGCAGGCATACCAGCAATACCGCTATCGGTAATAATGATAATAAAAATTCTGCCATAATTCTCCATGTCCCTCCAAGAAAATATTACCATGGCCGCAATTTTCAGCGGTAATACCTTAATATCATATTCTCATACTTTTTTAGTATGACTCCTTGGGAAATACAGGTGTTATACTTTTTAAAAAGGACAGAAAACTACATACATAGTTTAGAACGGCAGGCTTTGTTATTCTTTTGCTTCCGAGGTAGATCTATGGATATTCGCGTACTAAAAAACTTCATGAAAATTGCGGAACAAGGTTCTATATGCAAAGCTGCCGAATCGCTGCACATTTCCCAGCCGCCTTTGAGCCGTCAGCTTAAATCTCTGGAATATGAGCTTGGGATAAAAATTTTCGAGCGTTCTCCCAAAGGCGTACAGCTCACGGAAAAGGGTCATCTCCTCTATAAAAGGGCCGCGTCCCTGATTTCCTACAATGATCTCATCATACGCGAACTCACGACCAACACCGACATAATACGCGTAGGCGTGACCACTTCCCTGGTCGAATACGCCCTCGGCTACGTAAAGGAATTCAGCAAAGACAATTCCGTTTACTTTGAATTTACGGAGAAAAACACTTTCGAGCTTCTGGAGCTTTTAAAAAACATCATGCTGGACATGGTATTCATGCGAACTCCTTTTGAATTCGACAGCCAATTTACTTCCGCCAAGCTTGCCGACGATTGCCTGGTTGCTATCGGCGATCCGTATTTTTTCAGTGATGAGGAAAAAGAAACCATCTCTCTTCACCAGCTGCAGGACACTCCTATCATCACGGTAAAGCGCTGGAAAAACTATATAGATTTCGCCGCAGAAAGCGACGAGCGCACAAGCCTCGATTATCATTTTGTATGCGACGACAACAGGACTGCCTTTTCTATGGCTCAAGGCGGCATGGGCGTAGCCATACTTCCCGGATCTATTACTAACTTTTATTCTGAGAAAACTCTCCTGACCAAAGAGATACAAAGCGTCGAAACGCTCAAAAGCGATATTTACATCGTCTTTCCGGCCGTCAGAACTCTCGAACCCGCCGCATCTGAATTCGTAAACTTTATCATGCAGAACCCGCAAAATCTCTGATCTTCGACTCAGTTAGGGCTGCAAGGGTGTTATGCATCTTTTATTTTTATGTCGGCAAAATAAAAAAATTCCTGAAATTTTTAAAAAACCCTGTTGCAAAACCGTCTTTTCTCCGTATAGGTATGTAGAAGCGGAAAAAAGGCTCCCGCGAGTTGCCAGTGAAAGGAGGTTTCAAATAATATCAGTTATAGTTTTGGACAAAGAATAATTTTGCAAAGCAGTATGATTATTCAAAAATTATTTTTGTGTGAAAAGAAAAGGATAAATAAAATGAAGGAAAGAATGTCACATAAAGTAGTATCAATATTGCTGGTTATTTCAATATTCACGGTATCAGGTCTGGCGGCTTTTGCGTCAGAAAACATCCCTGCTGAAAGTGAAAAAGTCGTTTGCTCCACTACTCTCAGCCATACACTAGCTTTTAGTATAATAAATGGATCAGAAGAAAACGGCGACAACGGCAGCAACAGCGGTATAACCTTATTTGGAAATGAACGGTATAAATATAAAACAGTAATAAATTACGGTTCGTGGGAAAAGCGAAAACTTTCACAATTTCAAAAGCTCAAGCCAAGACTTCAGCTGCTTATAAAAATGCTGTATTAACCGCTGTTGCCCTTGCGATAGGATCAACTGGCGTTGCTTCTACCATTATCAGCTCAATCGGAGCTTATCTGGTAAGTACTTTCTATAACGATCCTGATGATGCCGCCGGAACCTATACTATACAAAGACGCAGCGCAACAAAATATCAGCGTAATGTGCTTACAGGGCATAGCGCAATTATTGATAAAGGTTATCAGTTTAAAATTACTCACAAGAGCAAAACGGTGACCAAAACCTTTTGGTATTAAAAGTTTGTAATATTCTGTATATCTTGTGCTTATTTCAGAGAACCCATCGACAAATACTGTTCACCAGTGGTTTTTAAAAATATCATAGAGTCACGAATGTTGCGGCTCTATATGATAAATCATTGCAAATATTTCTTGTTTAGTTATAATATTCATAAAAAGAGGTATCGAAAATGAATCGCATTAAACAATTCAAAAAAGATAAGCGAAAAGCATGGATAATAAGCTTAATACTTATCGCTTTAGCTTACGTCATAGTAAAAGCTGTATTTGCCGGATTCATCAGCCCCGTAATAGGTATACTTCTGTGCTTTCCGTTAATTATAATATGTATATATTTAGACGAAAAGCTTGAGAAATATTGCAAAACCGAATTCCCTATACGGATTTTCAATGCAGTTGTCACGTTTATCATCGTATACATCGCGTTTTTCTCCTCTTTAAGTTTTAAGCCTGAAATAATGTGCGCTATAGGCTCACTCTATCTCACAGCAATAAGCTTTTATGAGTACAAAAATTATCCAAAGAAGATGGCAGAGCATGAATCCAAAGCAACAGACCATTGATATATCAGGTGCGGACACAAACAAAAAGGCCCTTTCGTTAGAAAAATTTTTCTAGCGAAAGGGCTTTCACATCATCTAAACTAATGTCTCTGTTAGATTTAATTTTTAACTCTTATAATCCGCTAATTATATTCAAATAATCTTGTTTCTGGCCTGCTGCCGCATAAATTATCACTTGCCGTTTTTTATCATCTATTCTATAAAAAACGAGATTTTTTTCCAATATTAAAACCATATACCTCTGCCGGCGGAGTATATGATACCTGGGCACAGTCCCCATATCAAGGTATTCTTCGAGCAGCATGAGACTTTTCTCCAGTTCTTCAAGTTTTTCCAATGCAGCATCTGAACCGAAGTTCTCGTTGATATGCAGAATGATCTGTCTTATCTGTTCATCTGCCGTGTCTGTACGGACGACGTTATATTTCATTCCGCCTCTCCCCTTAGCATTTTTCTTAAATCCTGAAAAGTGTTTTCTATAGGTTCAAGACGGCAATTTTTCACATCGTCCTCTGCATCAGCCAAAATTTCCAAAAGCTCAATCCGCGATTTCATTCTTTTATATTCTTCGTAAGACAGTGAAACAGTATCGCCGCGTCCGTTTACGGTAATGATGACCGCTTCTTTGTTTTCTCTGCACTGCCTTGATATCTCGCTGTAATGATTTCTTAAATCTGCTGATGGACGAATAGTTTCGTTTAATGTTATCATGATAAATCCTTTAGCTTTCCGTTGCGTCTTTAAAGTCTATTATTTCATCGCTCAGCGCTTCCGCGTCCTTCATATTGTGCGTGATCATTATAACCGTTTTTCCGTCCGTGTTTTTTTTCCACAGCCTGGTTATGATTCTTTCTTTGAGCTTTTCGTCCAGTCCCCTGAAAGGCTCGTCGAGGATAACAAGGCTCGCATCTGCGATGAAAGTTCTCCCCAAGGCAACCCTGTGGCGCATGCCTCCGCTGAGTTCCCCGGGTAGCTTCCAAAGCGAGTCGGATATCTCCAGAGCCTCAGCCACAGCCGCTGTCTTCGCTTCCGATATATGACCCTCGCGCATAGCAGAAATGGCAATGTTGTCAAACACGTTGAGCCACGGTATCAGCCTATCCTCCTGGAACAGATATGACAGCTTCCATTTATCCAACGTCTGTTCGCTGGCCATGCGTCCCCCGTCGCCCGGCCTGTTCCCGATAACTGCGCTGCCTTTATCGGCCGTCTCCAAACCGGCGATGATTCGCACGAGGGTAGTCTTCCCCTGGCCGGACGGGCCTGTCAGCGAAGTCACTTTTCCGCTCTCAAACTCCATGTTCACGTCTCTTAAGACTTGCTTTTCGCCGAAAGCCTTGGACAGTCCGCATACAGAAACGCTCACAGATGCCGAACCTCCCGCGAAGGCCGAGCCATTGGCAGAATCCGTATCAATCACCGTCGGAAAAGCGGTCGCTTCTGCGCTTCCAAAAGGTTCCGGCACTCGTCCTGCATGTTTGAGCAGCCGGCTCCCCGTATACGGTTTAATGCTCCATTTTCTGAGCAGCATGTTTATAAGTTTTTCCATTGCCAGACTCAGCAGGACGATCACCAAAATATACGAAAACAAAGTCGGCGTCTCCAGATAATATTTGGCGTTGATCATCTCATAGCCGAGGGAATGTTTCGGTATGGACAGCACCTCCGCCGCTACCACGGCTTTCCACGATAATCCTGCTGTGAGCCTGACGGCGGCCTTGATCTGCGGCATTATTCCGGGAAAATATATGTGCCTTATCTTCTGGAAAACCGTAAGTTCATACACCTGTGCCAATTCCAAAAGCTCACGGTTCATCGAATCCAGCCCCGACAATACGTTGGTATAGACCACCGGAAAACACATGAGAAAGCACACTGCGACCGCCACCCAGTCCGCTTCGGCAAGCAAAATAACGTATATTATCACTGCCATCACAGGCACCGCTTTGAAGAACCCCACCGGCAGGGTGAGAAAACTTCTCACAAGTCCAGAACGGCTGGCGGCCCATGCGGCCGCCAGTCCTGCTGCGAAAGACAATGCCATCGACAGGATACAGCGCAGCAGAGTCCAGCCTATATTCAGATAAAACTCTCCCCCGCATGCCAGTCCGGCCAGAGTCTTTAAGGTCTCAGCCACCGACGGCAGGAGCAGGCGATTATCTATGATCATGGCCAGTATCTGCCACAAGCCTATCCAGAACAGGGCGACGGCCGCCTTTTTCAGTCTTTTTTTATTTTTCTCTGTAGTACAGGTTTTCATCAGGTACAGAGCCTCCTACGGAAGACGGTTCCATGTCGAACATGGTCTGATTGAAAGCTTTAAGTATGTCTGCTCCTGCCGCAGTTCCCTCTTCGCCTGTATAGCAGGAAATTCCGCAGTTCGGAATGGCCGCTTCAGCTATTTCCGCATCTCCTATGAAGCCTTTTTCCACTATCAGCTGGGCTGCCTCAGACGGCGATCCGTTGACAAAGTCCACTGATTTCGCCAGGTCTTTCAGCAGGATTTCCAGATCTCCCGGCCTTTCTTCGACGAAAGATTTTCTCGCTATCAGCACACCCATAGGAAGTTCTTCACCGGTGGCTTCTTTCCAAAGCTGTCCAAGGTCAAACAGGGCTTGCACGTCCTTGCCGTTTTCCTCCGCGGCAGAAAGCGCTGTAGAGACGAACGGCTCAGGAATCATAGCTATGGTTCCCTCCTGGCTCAGCAGCTTGGCGTTTACTTCTGAATGATTTGCCAGCCATTCCACCTGAACGTCTTCATATATGGTAAGTCCGGCTTCCTCGAGGATTTTTTGCAGCACATACTCCGGAGTTCCACCCTGGCCGCTGGCCACGATGGTTTTTCCCTTGAGTTCTTCGACCTCTGTTATGTCTGCGCCGTTGCCGAGAATCTGCAGCATTCCCATGGCTATAGGCGTAAGGGCGACTATCTCTCCCTCAGTCTTGTTATAGAGAACGGAAGCAAGGTTGGATGGCACGGCTGCTACGTCCACTTCCCCGTTTATCACTTTGGCGGTTATATCGGTGGGCGCCTGATAAGCAGTGATATCGTACTTATCTTCCATGTCCATCATCTTTACGGCGGCCATTCCGGTAGGGCCGTTGAGCACTGCCATCTCTACAACTTCACTTACAGTATCTGTAGTTTTGCCGCAGCCTGTCATCATCGAAAATACGAGCGCCAGGCAGGCGGCTACATTGATTATCTTTTTCATATTGCACCTCTCAAAATTTTGATTTCTGGCTTTACTTAAAGCTAAACCCTGGAATATACAGTCTTTGTGCTGACTCCCCGTATAGCGCCCAGCTTGCCTGACAGCGCGCTGATTTCATCCATGGGAGCGTCGACTGCTACACTTATTATTGAAATTTTCTTAGGCGCGTAGGGCAAGCCCATGCGTCCTATGATGTACTGTCTGTATCGGTGAAGCAGGCTGTTGATCTGTTCTGCCGCTTCAATGTCCTCTACGATTATGCTTATAAGAGCTACTCTTGTTTCCAACTTCTTTCCTCCTTCACAAAAAAATTAAGCGCCGAAAAATATCGGCACTTATCCCATCCGTCTTATATAGCCTTTCCCCTCAGAAATCCTTCGGGCGTCAGTACCGCGTGTTATTTTATTTCATGTTTCCCTCAATCCGCGGAAGCAGACTCGGGAGTTTCTTTCGCTGCTGAAAGTTCCTGAGATTTGGAGCCTTCCTCAGACTCGGGAGTTTCATTTTTTTCAGCTCCCGGCGGCTCATCTTTTTTCTCTTCCTTGAGCTGAGGAACGATATGATGCGCGTCTGTAAGGAAGATATACAGATACATCATGGTTATGGCTCCAAGGCCTACCGTCTCCACATAGAGGCCTCTGCTGAAGAGCACCGCCGCGACTCCCATTATGCCCGTTATTCCGTAAATCATCATGGTGGCGCGTCTCTGTCCGTAGCCCAGATTCATCAGCCGGTGATGGAGATGGCCTTTATCGGCTTCCATGATTGGCTTCTTGTTGACCAATCTTCTCAGTATGGCAAAGAAAGTATCAAATATAGGTACTCCCAGCACCAGTACAGGGATTATCACCGCAAACAGCGTCGCGCTCTTGACTGTACCCAAAACCGACAGGCTGGAGAGCATGAATCCCAGAAAGAGCGAACCTCCGTCTCCCATAAAGCTTTTGGCCGGATAGAAGTTGAAAGGCAGGAAGCCCAGGGCTCCGCCTGCTACGGCCAGCATTGCTCCCGCCGTCACGTAGGTGCCGTGGATATATGCCGCGTATGCAATACACAGTGATATTATGGCCGCTGTACCCGCCGCCAGCCCGTCAAGGCCGTCTATGAGATTTATAGTATTGGTGATTCCTACTATCCACACCACTGTGATTATAAAGCACAGCGCGTCTCCCAGCTGATTGTTGCCGCTGCCGAAGAAGTTGGTTATAAACTCTATCCTTATGCCGTTCACATACATCACTATGGCCACAACCAGCTCGCCGAGGAATTTGACTTTCGGCGACAGATGCCTTATGTCATCGGTGATTCCTAGGATATATATGAGAAGTCCGCCGATGGTAATGGAAATTATTTTCGGGTCAAAATTAAGAAATATGAGCATGCTCACAGTGCTTCCCGCAAAGATGGCCAGGCCTCCGAATCTCGGCATGGCTTTCGTGTGCATCCTCCTATTGTCCTTTGGAATATCTATAGCTCCGACTTTCGGCGCCAATTTGATGGCAATAGGCGTTATCGCTAGGGACAAAACCAAAGCCGTCAAAAATGTTACCCACAAAGTGTTGTACATAAAACTATAACTCCTTAAATTGCTGTATCTCCTACAACTTTTCTATGGCAAGTCCGGCTTCGTCCAGTATTGATGCCGCCAGTTCGTCGGGGTATCCCTCTCTTATGACGATCCTAGTTATGCCTGCGTTTATTATCATCTTGGCGCATATCGCGCAAGGCTGATGAGTTATGTAGATCGTTCCTCCCTCGATTCCGTGTCCCATGGCTGCTGCCTGTATTATCGCGTTCTGCTCGGCATGAAGAGCCATGCAAAGCTCATGTCTCTGGCCCGAAGGCACATTGAGCTGCTGCCTGAGGCATCCTCCCCTGTCTTCACAGTGCATTATTCCTCTGGGCGCTCCGTTATAGCCCGTAGCAATGGCGTGGCGGTCCTTGACTATTACTGCTCCTACCTGTCTTCTCATGCAGGTAGAACGCTTTGCCGTGAGTTCTGCCATTTCCATAAAGTATTCATCCCATGAAGGTCTTTCCATAACGCGTCTCCTATTCGTAATAAACTTCGACCAAATACAGACCCTGCGGCGGCGCGGTGTGCCCCGCCAAGCTTCTCTGTCCTGACTTGATTATCGCTTTTACCTGCTCAGGCTTTTTCCTTCCGAGGCCTGCTTCTACCAGCGTGCCTGTGATTATCCTGACCATATTGTAGAGAAAACCGTCTCCGGCAATTTCTATAATTATCTCTTTTTCTTCCTGTTCTTCCTGCGGCTGAGGTGCCATGCGCTCCGAAACCGTGAGGCTGTGCACAGTTCTCACCGTGGTCTCCCGCGGCTGTCCTCCAGAGGCCTGAAAGCATGCGAAATCATGAGTTCCTTCTATATATTGGGCGGCTTCCCTCATGGCTTCCGCCGAGAGAGTATCCGGCACGTAATAACAGTAGTTTCTCCTGAAAAGGTCTGTTTCGCTGCCGTTTTGGATCACATATCTGTATTTCTTGCCTTTGGCGTCAAATCTGGCGTGAAAGTCCAGAGGTTTTTCTTCAAGAGCTTTTATCCTGACGTCGCCTACCTGTGTTCCCAGCCTGCGTCCCCCAAAAAGGTAATTGTTGGCGGCTGTCATTATCCTGTCTGTCGGTATGCCGTATTCTCCCCTGAACGACGCTCTCTGTCCAAGAGCATGGACTCCTGCGTCGGTACGGCTTGTCCCGTTCAGTTTTACTTCACCTCCGCATACCTTTGAAAGTACGCTCTCCAGCTCGCCCTGAACGGTTCGCACTCCGGGCTGTCTCTGCCAGCCGGAGAAATTACTGCCGTCATATTCTATTGTCAGCAAAAAATTTCTTTCCAAAACCTTGTCTTTCCGAGCTTTTTACTTTTCAAGCCCTTGTTTTCCAAAACTTCGCCTTTGTCGAGCTGCGCAATTATTCCGCCTCACATTTCTGCTTCATGATTTCTGCTCCATGATTTTCGCTCAATAATCTCTGCTCTATGGCCTGTCCGCCTGACCTGCTGCACCTGGCTGTCACCCGGCTATCTGGGAAGTATTATCTTCTTGTCTTTCTTCGATTCCCTGTAAAGCGTAAACTTGCGTCCTATGGCCTGAACGAACTCTGCCTTGAGAGGACCGGTCAGACTGTTGGCTGTCTCTTTAGGGTCAAGCTCACAGCCCTCCTGAATCTTCACTTTTACCAGTTCTCTGGCTTCAAGACACATATCTATTTCTTTTATAACGTTTTCCGTCAAGCCCGCTTTTCCGATGTACACGGCTGCGTCTTCGCCGTGGGCTAGGGCCTTGAGGAAGCTTCTCTGTTTGCTTGTTATCATCTGTTTTCCTTTTCTTTTAAAGTCATATATTTTAGCCGCGCCGCCATGTCGGCTCGTCCTGCGAAGTTTTTGACCGTGGCGCAGAAAAATAAGGCCGCGGTGCGGAAAGCTGCACTGAAATTATAAGCTTACCATAATATTATAACTCATTTCATGTAGAATGACCAGGTAAATTGCTGAAGATACTGTGATATATGGTACCATCGGCTTCCTCTCGCTGACTTTTATTCTCTTTTTCATCAGCAGAATGCAGAAATGAGCTGCGCTCAGAAGAGTGGTGAGAATGAAGACTATTACCGCTCCGTCCGCGCCGAAGCACAGTCCTATGGCGGCAAAAAGTTTGATGTCGCCGCCTCCCAGCGTTTCTTTTCTGTATATTATCTTTCCTAAAATTCCCATCAGCAGCATGACGCCGAAGCCTATGGCGGCGCCCCAAAGTCCGTCCAAAGGTCCTCTGTTATGGTAAGGTATGTACCCTATGGCGTTGAGCACTAGGAGCATTATCAGCTGATCGGGAACTATGCGGTATTTTATGTCCGCTATGCTCATTTCAAGCAGAAGCCAGCACGATGCCAGCGCGGCTACCGCGTAAAGAGGTTCTTTCAGCCCAAGATATATCCCTATCACTATGAATACGCCGGTAAAAAGATATTTCCACGGCGTGCTTCTTATTCTCTGTCTAGTGGGATGGAGCAGCTCCTCATCAGGCTCCTGCCCGTAATCGCACAGCCATTTGCCCGGTATCCTGTTGAAAAACCAGACTGCACCGCTGCCTAAAATTACGCCTGCGCCTATCGCCGCAAAGCATATTGCAAGTATCCTCACATAATCCATAAATCTCCCCTTTTCTGCAACTTCCCCTCCGAGAGTCGCTAAAACCTGCGCCCCATCGTCTGCCGCAGGCTGCGCTTCGCAAAATGGCTGACGGGATATTGCCTGCCGCAGGCTGCGCTTCGCAAAATGGCTGACGGAACATTGCCTGCCGCAGGCCTGCCTGCTAAAAGAGCACTCCGCCAAATATATCCGCGGAATGCTCTTGCGTAAAATTCACATGGTTTGTCTGATCCGACTAACGGTTTTGAGGAATAAATGGAATTATCGCTCCCGCAACGCTGTTTATAGGCATTGTCTGAAGAACTATCTTTCCCGGGCCTGTAACCACTGTGTTGAAAAGTCCCTCTCCGCCGAAAATCATATTTTTAGCGCCCTTGACGGAAGCAACGTCCATAGTGCAAGTATCATCCATCATGGCCAGATATCCCGTATCAACGACCATCTGCTGACCGGCCTCAAGATCGTACTCCATAACGCTTCCGTCTATTTCTAAAAATACGAGTCCGCTGCCTGATATCTTCTGCATTATAAAGCCTTCCCCGCCGAAGAATCCTGAACCCATCTTTTTCTCAAAGAATATGGACAGATCCACGCCCTCGGTTCCTGCCAGGAAAGAACTCTTCTGAGCTATTATCGACTTGCCTGGCGTTATTTCTATGGGCAGAATTGTTCCCGGGAAGCTTGACGCGAAAGCTATTATTCCTTCGCCCCTTTCTGCAGTGTACCTGTTCTGAAATGCCGATTCACCGGCAAACATGCGGCCAAGAGCTTTTCCTATACCGCCGTTGCTGGTGGTCTCCATCTTCATATTAGGAGTCATCCAGCTCATGCTGCCTTTTTCCGTTATCATGCTTTCGCCTGCATCAAGCTGGCATATTGCCACAGGCATAGGCGTTCCTTCGATTTTGTACCTCATATTTTTCTCTTTTTATAATTTTGAACATTTCACTTTATCTCAGTTTAGTTCCGGCTGTCCTCTATTTCCACGAGCTCTTCAATCCAACTATCTCGTTGAATACAGGAGCGTCTTTCTCATGGAGCTTGGCGTCAGCCACGAAATATCCGTGTCTGAAGAACTGGAATCTCTCGCCCTTTTCGGCCTCTGCTGCCTTTGCTTCTGCATAGGCTGTCGAAATTTTTACTGTTTCCGGATTGGAGGCCATTTCTCCCGCTTCGTTTTCTTTATACAGATAATCATACTGGCGGATGGTCACCGGCACGGCGTTTTTCGCGTCCACGAAGTGAATGGTGCCTTTTACCTTTCTTCCTTCGAAGCCGCTGCCGCTCCTGGTCTCAGGGTCGTAAGTGCAGTGTATCTCCTTGATGCTGCCGTCATCGTTTTTCACGAAATCCGTGCAAGTGATAAAATACGCGCCTTTCAGACGGACTTCATTTCCCGGGAAAAGTCTGAAATACTTCTTCGGCGGTTCCTCCATAAAGTCAGCTCCGTCAATCCAAAGCTCCCTGGAAAAAGACACTTGTCTCGTGCCCATTTCAGGCACCTGGACGTTGTTTTCAATTTCGCAGAGTTCCGTCTTATCCTCAGGATAGTTGGTTATTATCACTTTGACAGGGTCAAAGACCACATTTCTGCTTTCGACCTTTTCCTTGAGATCTTCTCTGACGCAGTGTTCAAGCAGTGATATGTCGACGGTGCTGTTGGCTTTAGCAACTCCTATGGCTTCGCAGAAATTTCTGACCGCTTCCGGAGTATATCCTCTTCTTCTTATTCCTGCTATCGTCGGCATGCGCGGATCGTCCCAGCCTTCGACGACGCCCTCTTCGACCATGGCTTTGAGATACCTCTTGGACATCACGGTATTGGTCAAATTCAGTCTGGCGAACTCTATCTGCTGCGGCGGAGCCGACCACCAACCCACTTCCTTTAAAACCCAGTCGTATAAAGGTCTGTGGTCTTCAAACTCCAGCGTGCAGATGGAATGTGTGATTCCTTCTATGGCGTCTTCTATCGGGTGGGCAAAATCGTACATCGGATATATGCACCATTTATCTTTGGTGTTATGGTGCGAAACATGGGCTATCCTGTATATTATAGGGTCTCTCATGTTGATGTTGGGCGAGGCCATGTCTATCTTGGCTCTCAGCACTTTCTCGCCGTCTTTATATTTGCCCTCTTTCATTTCCTCAAACAGCCTGAGGTTTTCTTCCACACTCCTGTTTCTGTAAGGGCTTTCCTTTCCCGGCTCCTTGAGAGTTCCTCTGTATTCCTTGATTTCGTCTCCGTTCAGATCGCAGACGAAAGCTTTTCCTTTTTTGATGAGCTCGACTGCAGCCTCATACATCGTATCAAAATAGTCTGAGGCCCACAGTCTTTTGTCCCACTGGAATCCCAGCCATCTTACGTCTTCTTCTATGGAGTCGACGTATTCCACATCTTCTTTCACCGGATTGGTGTCGTCATATCTCAAGTTGCACTTGCCGCCGTATTTGGCTGCCGTGGAAAAGTTCAGGCATATGGATTTGGCATGCCCTATATGCAGATAGCCGTTGGGTTCCGGCGGAAAACGGGTGCACACCTTGTCTCCGTATTTTTTTGTTTCTAAGTCTTTCTCAATGATGTCATGAATGAAATTGTCAGCCATTACATTCCTCCAGATATATTTATATTTTTTATATGATTATCAATCGACATCGCACGCTATCGCGTACTATTGTGCGCGGGTGCACGGCGATGTTATATTCCTTTTCGATGCGTTTTATATACCATTTTATATGCCTCTCCGCGTGGGGCTTTTCTGCGCCACCGTCTTCTATGCGACTCTCTTGCGGTTTCTATACGGCTTTTTCTGCGCGTGGGAACTTCTTTGCCTGCGCGCCGGAAAAACTGATCCGAAAACTGTTTCGGGCGCGGCTTCGCTGCGATTTCCATATGACTTCTTCGATGCGACTTCGCAGAGGTTTTTCCATGTCCTTTATGTCTCTCATCTGTGTCTTCGAGGAAAGTTCTTCTGGGCATTCTCTTCTATCGTTTTTGGCACATTTCCGCGGACGGCTTCTACGCGTGCCTTCTGTCATTTTCGACGCATTTCCGCGGACAGCTTCTACACATCTTACGGCGGGCACTTTATGTGCGATGGCACACTCCTCACGGCGAACACCTTATGTGCGGCGGCACACTCCTCACGGCGAACACCTTATGTGCGGCGGTGAGCATCTTACGGAAAATAGCTTGTGGCATGCATCTTGCGGCGAACACCGCAGTCTGTAAACTATTTAAAATATGTAATGTTGTAGAATTCTATATTTTTATCGTATTTTACAACATTCCCTATATTAAAACGCCTCTGACATATATTAAATCGAAGCAATGTTGCAAAAAATTCTGAATTTCTCAAATTATACAACATAAATCCGAA
>UQXL01000013.1 GCA_900545135.1 uncultured Eubacteriales bacterium
AGCGTAAGTTTCCCTTTTGTTACCAGGTGAGTATAGAGCACTGGAAATGCAGTTTCCATCCCTACGATACCGAAGGCGCTCCCAGAAAATCCTTTTGCCTTTTCCTCTGCACTGTGAGGGGCATGATCTGTAGCGATCATATCGATAGTCCCATCCCTCAGTGCTTCCAGCAGTGCAGCCTGATCTTCTTTTCCCTTGATAGGAGGATTCATCTTGAACCGTCCGTGATCTTCGATATCATCCCTGGAAAGCACCAGATAATGCGGCGCCGTTTCACAGGTGATATCCAGTCCTTCCGCCTTGGCGCTGCGCACCAGCTCCACCGATTCTCTAGTGGAAATGTGACAGACGTGATAGCTGCATCCTGTTTCTCTTACCAGCCTGATGTCCCGCTGAAGCTGTTTCCATTCACTCTCTGAGCTTTCTTTCGGATAGGATTCATCTTCGCAGTGAGCCACGATGATCCTGCCCAGTTCCTTTGCCTGCTTCATAGCCTGACGCATATAGTCTTCGCTGGCAACACCCTTTCCATCATCGGTAAAAGCGATCACGTCCGATGCCATTGCACGAAGATCCGCCAGCTGCTCGCCCTTTTCTCCTACCGTAATGGCTCCGTAAGGATACACGTGGACCTTTGCATCTTTTCTGATCGCATCCAGCTGTACCTGTAAATGTTCTCTGCTGTCCGGACACGGATCCAGATTCGGCATGGAAAAAATATCAGTAAAACCCCCTGCTGCTGCCGCCATCGTCCCCGTTTGGATCGTCTCCTTATATAAAAAACCCGGTTCTCTCAAATGCACATGCACATCTGCAAAACCGGGTAATATGTAACAATTAGAAAAAGAAGAAAAATCAATACCGAGAGACGCGAATCGCTCTCTGTCTTCGGTTCTGATATCTGAAATTTTGATTGCTGTGTTCCAAGTATCTCTCATAAATCTCTCCCTTGATCCATAATTAATTTGTATCTATACATCCTTTTAATTATATACACGAGTATATTGGGTGTCAAGGTTTTTGTTTTCTCTTCTGCAAAGTATTGGTTGTGCTTCTGTAAATTAAAAATGTACTGAAAACGTCAAAATCCACATCAAAAACAGAAAAAATACGCTGATCGAAAAACATTCTGTATATCTACTTGAAATACCGCCGTTTGATAGAAACTCATGCCGGGCATCCGGCCTTACGCTCGCAGCATGGATCCCAGAAACGACACCAGTCGCTCGCTTTTCGGATGCTCAAACAGTTCCGTCGGATTGCCCTGTTCCACGATCTTTCCATCGGACATAAACACGACACGATCCGCCACTTCCTTGGCAAATCCCATCTCGTGAGTCACAACGATCATGGTGGTATGCTTTTCCGCCAGCTGCTTCATTACGTTCAGAACTTCGCCGGTGATCTCAGGATCCAGCGCCGAAGTCGGTTCGTCAAAGAGCATAACATCCGGATCCATTGCAAGCGCCCGCGCGATCGCCACACGCTGCTTCTGTCCGCCGGAAATATGAGCCGGATACACATCAGCCTTCGATTCCAGCCCGACCATCTTTAAAAGTTCCTTTGCACGTGCTACAGCCTGTTCCTTCGGGATCTTCTTCACTTTGATGGGCGCATATGTGATATTTTCAAGACACGTCATATGAGGGAAAAGATTGAAGTGCTGGAATACCATACCCGTGTCCCCTTCCAGATCAATCTCGCCGGAGGTGATAGTATTGAGCCCGTTGATGCACCGCAGCAGCGTACTTTTTCCCGAACCTGACGGTCCGATGATGGCTACGATCTCACCTTTATGCAGCGAAAAGTCCACATGATCCACCGCTTTGAATCCGGAGTAATCCTTGACGATATCCTTCATTTCCAAAATTACTTTTCCGCTCATTAGTCTTCCTCCTTCGCATCATACCGAGAGAAATATTTTTCCAGACGTCCTGAAATAATGGTCAGAACAAAAGTCATGATCAGATAAATGATCGCAGCAAAGAAAAACGGTGTCATATCCGTCGTCCGATTTACCGCACTGTTTGTAGCCTTCATCAGATCGATGACCGGCAATGTAGATGCAAGTGCCGTATCTTTGACCAGCGTTACCGCCTCGTTTACTACCGGCGGCAGGATCGCCTTCATAGTCTGCGGCAGTATTATATCGAACAAGGTCTGCTTTTTGGAAAGCCCCAGCGCGTGGGCCGCTTCATACTGCCCTCTGTCTATACTGTTGATTCCTCCCCTGTAAATCTCAGCAAAATAGGCCGCATAGTTGAATATGTATGTTATGGCAGCCGTAGTAAAAGCATCGAGCGTTATGCCGAATTCCATCGGGAAGAAGAAATAGAAAAACCACAGCTGAAGCATCAGCGGTGTTCCTCTGAAAATCCAAACGTATATCTTGCACAAAAAGCTCAAGGGTTTAAAACGGCTGTTGCTCCCTAGGGCTATAGGAAGTCCCAGAGGCAAGGCTACGATCAGTGTGATCACGAAGATTTCCACGGTCGTCACCGAACCCTCAAGCATGAATGGCAAGAATTCTGCGATTCTGTCCATTATTCGTTTCCTCTTTTAAATTATTTTAGAAGTTCAAGCGCCAAAATTATATTTTTGACGCTTGAACAATTCTATCATTTCTGCAGCTTTTATCGCCTTATTCTTCACCCTCCACAGGCTCGAATACCATGATGTCTCTTCCGAACCATTCTTCACTTATCTCCGCGGCCTTGCCGTTGTCGATGAGAGTTTTGAGGGCGTTGTTCAGCTTATCTCTCAGCTCGGTGTTGTCCGAAGCACAGCCTATCGTATAAAAATCGTCGCCCAAAGAATAAGTACATTCTTTCATCTCGCCGCCCAGGTTATTGTTGGTATATTCGCCGAGAACCTGATCCACCGCGATGACGTCAACTCTTCCGGCTTTAAGGTCCATGATAGCAGTATCATATTTGGCGTATTCCGTGATATTATCCTTGAATGACTCGTAAGCTTCATTTTTCTCCAGCATCTGCAGAGCCGAGGAACCTGCCTGAGTTCCAATCTTCAGATCCTTGAGCTGATCCGCCGAAGTCACGTCTATGTCTGAATCTGCCAGAGACATGAGGACTATCTTGTTGTTGAGATACTTGTATGTAAGAGCCATGTTCTCTATTCTGTCAGGCGTAACCGACATACCGTTCCACAGGCAGTCTACAGTTCCGGCTTTGAGCTCCGCCTCTTTTGCGTTCCAGTCGATAGGCTTGAATTCAACTTTCATTCCCAGCTCTTCTGCCACTGCTTCAGCCAGATCTATGTCGAAGCCCACAAGTTCTCCGTCTTCATCTCTGAAGCCCATAGGTGCAAAGGCGTCGTCGAGTCCAACTACCAGAGTATCGCTGCTGCTGTTGCCGGAGGCTTCTCCTGCGTCGTCTCCCTCGGCAGATCCTCCTGTCTTTTCTCCGCAGCCTGCCATAAGTCCCATGCTCAGTATCATTGCCAGCATTACTGCAAGCACAAGTAATTTCTTTTTCATCTTCCTTTTTCTCCTTTTGATTTCTTATTTTTTATGATTTCTGTTTTTTGAATCGGGCTTGCCGTTTTTCGGTAAGCCGTTTTTTATCATCTTTTGATGGTTTTGATGTATCGTGTTTCAGCGCTTTCTTATTTTATCGTGATAAAGCGTTAAACCGATTGTATTTTTAATATACCCTTTTATCAGATAAAAGTCAATACATTTTTGCAAAATTTTTTCCGTGCATGCAAATTTTTCCTGTGTCCTTTACGCAGCGAAAACATTTTTATCAGGACGTGTGAAACTCATCTTACATCACGAACCTCTTCACGGCGTATGCCACTCCGTCCTCCAGATTGGAAAGCGTCACGAAATCAGCTATCGCCTTGACTTCTTCCTCAGCGTTGCCCATGGCTACGCCAAGTCCTGCCGCCTGTATCATGGCCATATCGTTGGGACTGTCGCCGCAGGCCATGACGTTTTTTTCTTCAATACCCACGATATCGCACAGCTTGGCTATGGCGTCTGCCTTGCTGGTGGTCGCGCCTCCGATTTCTATGTTATGTATGAACGAAGAAGTCGCTGTTATATCCTTTTGCTCTTTCATCATCTTCCAGAACTGTGCCTTGTCCTCAAGAAGCCTGAAATGGATGTTTATGTTTTCTATGTTTGCTTTATTTTCTTCGAGGAAATCATATATGCCGGCGATAGGAGTCCTGGTTCTGCGTATATAATCGGCGTTCATATAATCAGACCCGTTTTCCATCAGGTCGCTGTAGACTCTTTCATCTATATATGCCTTTCCCCCGGTGAAGACCTCTATCGGATGGCAGCTGTGCGCCTCCAGTATTTTCCTCATCTTTGCCGCAGCCGCAGCGGAAATGCAGTTGGAGTAAATGATCTTCTCTTCAGGCAGATAGGTGATATGGGCTCCGTTGGAGCTTATCACATACTCAAGACCCCGTATCCTGTATATATCCTCAGGCAGAGCGGTGAAAGTCCTGCCGGTGGCGATGACCACATGGATGCCTTTCTCTATCGCCTCTTCGAGAGTTTCCCTGGTATAGTCCGATATGCCGTCTCTGCCTAGTGTAGTTCCGTCCAGATCGAGGGCTATGAGTTTTACTTCCGTTGTCTTGCTTTCCTTCTTGGCCATCTTATTTTTACACCTCCAGACAATGCAAAAATTCGCTGTTGTATGTTCTGACCTGCTTCATGGTCGCGCTCTCGTCGTGACCGGGATAAATTCTGTAATCATTGGGCCACTTATCTATGACTTCTCTGCACGATCTGATCATCTCAGCTTCGCTGCCGTCTTTAAAATCTGTTCTGCCCAGGTCCGTATCAAAAATGGTATCTCCGGTAAATACGGTTTTACTTTCTTCTGCGATAATGCACACCGAGCCCATGGTATGGCCGGGAGTCTTGGCTATCTTGAGAGTTTCTCCGTCCAGATCAATAATATCACCGTCTTCAAGATATTTATCGGCTTTTCCTCTATACTGCAGCGAATCCTCAAAGCTGATCATCACCGGGCATTTCAGGCATTCCGCCGTTTCAGCCGCGGCTCCCACATGGTCGTGGTGGTGATGCGTCAGGATTATGCCCTTGGCTTTCAGCGAGTTTTCCTCCACATATTTCACTATCCTGCCGGCTTCGTAACCGGGATCTATGATATAGCAGCTGCCTTTTTCCGCGCTGTTTATAATATAACAATTGCTTTCCAGACAGCCGCCGACAAATCGTTTTATTTTCAGCATTTTAAACCTCCGTTAAATTTATTATAAAGATTATATAAAGGCTTGTAAAGATTTCTAAATGTGTTAGAATATATAGCTGTAATCAAGAATATATAGCTTGAATTATATGATACAACATTTTTTCAAAAAAGTCTTTTAAATTTATATTTATAAATGAGGTAAAAATTATGAGAGTTGCTATTGTAGGCGCGGGCAAGCTGGGACTGAAAGTTACCGCAGCTCTTTTAGGCGGAGATCATTCCATAACGGTAATCGACAAAAACGAAGACGTTCTCAGCAAAATTTCACAGCAGATGGATGTCATGACTGTCAGCGGCAACGGAAAAAGCACTTCCCTGCTCAAGGAGTGCGGCGTCGAGTCTTTCGATTTTCTTCTCGCTTCGACGGAAAGCGATGAGGAAAACATAGTAATAGCGTCTTTCGCCAAGAGCCTTGGCTGTACAAAGGTAATCGCCAGAGTCAGAGACCCTGAGCACATGAACCAGATAGATTTCATCAAGGAAACCATGAACATCGACCACGTTGTAAATCCCGACTTGGCCATAACTCTGGAAATCTATAAATATCTGGTGGAAAAATACACTCTCAATGACGGTATCTTCACCAGCGGAAAAATTGCCCTGGTGCAGTTTTCGGTAAAAAAGATGAAACGTCTCATCGGACTTTCGATGATAGATGTAAAGAAAGTCATGCCTACCATGCTAATCGTGGCCATATCGAGAAACGGCAAGATCATCATTCCTCACGGCAACACTGTGATCGAAGCATGCGACACCATATATCTCGTAGGTGAGAAGTCTGAAATTTCCGCTCTCCACAGAAAAGTCCACGAACGCGGAAAATATACTAAACTGCAGAAAGTCATGATCATAGGCGGCGGAAAAACAGGCTATTATCTCGCCCGCAAGCTGGCTGAATTCGGCATAGCCGTGAAGATAATAGAAAGAAGCAAGGAACGCTGCTATTACCTTTCGACTCATCTGGATGATGTGATGATACTCCACGGCGACGCAACTGATTCCAGCCTGCTGGAAGAAGAAAACGTGGACGAAATGGACGCTTTCGTCACTGCCACAGGATTTGACGAGGAAAATCTCCTGCTGGCTCTGATGGCCAAGCAGCGCGGCATTGAAGACGTAATATCAAAAGTAAGCCGCCAGAGTTACAAAGATCTGATAGAGAAAATGGGCATAGATATGGCTCTCAATCCTCTTGATATCATAGCCAGCACCATTTTGAGATATATACAAGGTTCAAAGAAAGTGATCTCTTCCCTGCTCATACAGGGACAAGCCGAGATCATGGAAATCATAGCTTCAGACAATATGCAGCTGACGAATGTTCCTCTCAGGGAGCTTCAGCTGCCTGACGGCGTGATAATCGCCGCCATTCACAGAGGTCAGCAGGTCATAGTGCCGGACGGCAATACGATCATCACAGAGGACGACAAGGTAATGATATTCTGCCTGTTATCCGATATTGCAGATCTGGAAGGATTATTCAAAATCAAGCGTGGTTTTCATCTGTAGAACTTAGTTTAAATGAGGATATGAATAAAGATGTCTTTTAAAGTCAGAACTACTTTGAGAATTGAGGGAAGCCTGCTCTTAACGCTGGCAGTTTCGATGATCATCCCTCTTCTCATAGCCATTTTTGAGGGAGAAACACAGTCCATGCGGGCATTTCTCATGGTAATGGGCGGCTGCACCGTGCTTGGACTTTTCCCCTTTATTTTCTTCGGCCCATCTCAGCGTAAGATAAAGAACCGGGACGGGTTTTTTATCGTGTCTGTCAGCTGGTTTCTGGCTTCGGCAGTAGGGGCGCTGCCATTTGTGATCTCAGGCACTATGGAAAGCTTTACCGACGCTTTCTTTGAGAGCTGCTCCGGCTTTACTACAACAGGTTCGTCAATACTCACAGACGTGGAAGTGCTTCCGCGTTCCATGCTTTTTTGGCGTTCTTTTACCCACTGGCTGGGCGGAATGGGAATAATAGTATTTATAACTGCCCTGCTGCCTGTGTTCGGCATCAACGGTCAGCTGATCGCCAACTCCGAAACGACCGGCCCGACGAAGCAGAAAATCACAGCGAAATTTTCCGATACTTCGCGCCAGCTTTATTTGATATATCTGGCTATGACCGTCATAGAACTCTTTCTGCTGAAAGCCGGCGGCCTAACATGGTTTGATTCCGCCATCCATACTTTTGGCTCGGTGGGCACTGGAGGACTATCTTCATACAACGACAGCATCGCCCACTTCAACAGCACCTACGTAGAGCTGGTGGTGGCTTTCTTCATGCTGATGGCCTCGATGAACTTCAGCCTGTACTATATGGCTTACAAACGTGGTCTAAAGCAGATCATAAAGGACGAGGAGGCAAGATTCTATCTCTTCGTGGTAGCAGCCGTCACAGCTGCAATAGCTGTGTACAACTGGATTTTCGACGGCTTCGCTCAGATAGGTCAGAAACTTATAGACGCTTTTTTCCAGGTGGTATCCATCATCTCTACTACAGGATTCATGACAGATGATTACGATGTGTGGCCTACTTTTTCAAAGATGATGATACTCATGCTTTTTTTTATAGGCGGCTGTTCTTCGTCTACCGGCGGCGGCGTAAAGGCCGTAAGAGTCCTCATCGGCCTCAAGCTGGTTCGCAGGGGAGTTTCCATCAAGCTCCACCCCAACAGAATCGCGCCGGTGACCTTGAACGACAGAGAACTTTCCAGCGACGTTGTAATCAATGTTTCCAATTTCATATTCACTTATGTAAGCATACTATTTCTTGGAACCCTGCTCATTTCTGCAGACGGTCATGATTTCATCACCAATCTTTCCGCTTCGGCATCCAGTCTCGGAAATATCGGGCCTGGCTTCAATATGGTGGGTCCTACTATGAACTACGCGTTTTTATCGGACTTTTCCAAGTGGGTATGCTCCCTGCTGATGATAACGGGAAGGCTGGAGCTTTTCACGGTTCTCACGCTCTTCTCAAGGCATTACTGGAACTCGGACAAGGTGAGCTGACAGTTTGCCAGCAGTGAGCTAATGATATGCTAACAATTATCACAATATCGCAAGGTCATTGCCGTTTTGCGATGAAAATACATGAGGTTAAAAGTTTATGAGGGTCAGTTACAAATCTATAATAAAAATACTGGGAATACTCACCTTTATCGAAGGTATTTTTATGCTGCCGTGCATCGCAGCAGCCTTTCATTTTAAGGAATGGAACGCCGGCAAGCCGCTTCTGATCATTTCTATAATCTGCATAGTCGTCGGCTTTGTGATCCTGACCCATCTCAAATTTGACAAGATAAAGCTCAAGCACCGCGAAAGCTATTTCATAGTTTGTACAAGCTGGATATTTGCGGCTCTCATAGGCGCGCTGCCATTTTACTTCTGCGGCCAGGACTTTTCTTTTGTAGGCTGCTATTTTGAATCTGTCGCTGGATTTTCCACGACGGGCTGCAGCGTGCTGGACGCTGACGCGATCCCTAAATCGCTGCTGATGTGGCGCGCGCTGTGTCACTGGCTGGGAGGAATGGGGATACTTGTGCTGCTCATTTCTATCTTCCCTCTGTGGGGCATAAACAGCCAGACTGTAGCTCTCGCCGAAACTCCCGGACTGAAAAATGAAAAGCTGGCGGCCAAGTATTCATACACCAGCAAATTTCTCTACACCAGCTACACAGTCCTCTCCGTTATAGAATTCATCCTGCTGGTCATAGGCCCTATGGACTGGTTCAACGCGCTTCTGACCACGTGCAGCAGCATAAGCACCGCCGGCCTCATCGTCACATCCTCCAACAGCTGGCTTTACGAACTGGTATATGTCAGAGCCATAGTTCTGATTTTCACCATACTTTCCTCCATGAACTTCATCGTCTATTTCATGGCTGTGAAAGGTAAATGGTCGGATATAATAAAAAACATAGAGACCCGCGTATTCCTGGCAATAGTCGCCGCCGCCACTGTCATTATCGCTGTCACGCTGAGACTTGACGGTATCTATTCCAGTCTCTGGCAGGCGGTCAAGGATTCTCTGTGCCAAGTCATATCTTTCATATCCACATCGGGATTTTACGTGCGTGACTACACCAGCTGGCCGTCGTTTGCGATAATGATACTCTTCCTGCTGCTGTTTGTAGGTGGCTGTTCTTTTTCCACTTCCGGCTCGCTGAAAGTCATAAGGGTCGTCATATTTTTCAAGCTCATAAAGCGCGGCTTTCTCAAGCATATACATCCGCGCATGGTCAAAGCAGTCATGCTGGACAACAAGCCTGTATCTGCTTACAGCGCTTCTTCGGTGACGATACACGTCCTGCTGTATCTGGGAATTTTAATGCTGGGCTGCATACTTCTGTCTTTCAACAATCTCAGCATGGAAACCACCATAACGTCGGCTCTGGGACTTTTCTCCAACGCTGGCGTGGCTCTGAACGGCGCGGGAAATTTCGGATATTTCGGTATGTTCAACCAATTCTCCCAGCTGGTGATGACATTCCTGATGATCGCAGGAAGGCTGGAAATGTATTCCATCGTAATACTGTTTACCAAGTCTTTCTGGAAACATAACAAGGCAAACGCCGTATAATAACTTCTCCTTTAGGGCAAGATAGTTTTGCTACATAATTCAATCAAAGGAGAATCAAATGCTGGTCAAAGATTTAATGTCATCTTCCGTAAGCTATGTATCCCCTGAGGACACCCTCGAAAGGATCATCTTCATCATGAAAAGCGAGGACGTTGGCATACTGCCCGTCTGTGACAAGCAGAACCACGTGCTGGGCGTAATAACGGACAGAGACATAGTGCTTCGACAGTCGCAGGGCGCTACGGCAAACCATCTGATGACTGAAAACGTGATAACGGTCAATGCCGGCGACGACATCCATCAGGCGGCGCTCAAGTTTTCAAAATATGGGATCCACCGCCTGCCTGTCGTGGAAAATCAAAGGCTCTGCGGCATACTGAGCCTCAAAGACATGGCGAAGAAAAAGGTCCTCACGGCAGAAATAGGCCATATAATCTACAACATATATAATCACGAATAGAAAATATATCCGCCGTTTGACGCAGTTTCTAACTTTCAACTGCTTCCGGCGGATATATTTTTCATAATCTCATTCACTTTTATATCAGTTCTTATCAAATCCTGCCCGCGGTCCCTGCATGACGGTAAGAATTATTCGTTGCTCTTGTCCGCGTCAGTATTATCCTTGACGTCGTCTTTAACGTCGTCGGCTCCGTCTTTGATCATATCCCCGGCGTCTTCCACTCCGTCCTTGATATCGTCACCTACGTCTTCCACTCCGTCTTTTACATCTTCAGCTCCGTCTTTGATGGCGTTTCCTGCATCGTCGGCTCCATCCTTTGCTTCGTCCATTACGTTGTCCTTGGTATCGTCAGGCTTGTCCATATCGTTGTCATTATTGCCGCAGCCTGTGAGGCCCAGTGTCAATACCATGATCATCAGCAAAAAAGTTGTCGCGATCTTTTTATTCATATAAAAGTATCTCCTTTCTTTTTTCCTGATTAGTATTGGAGTTATCTGCATTTTTTATTCAAAAGCCGGTGAATTGTAGTTTCGATAAGTCAAGGTAAAAGAAATGTTGTCATAATGTCAAAAATCAAAAATTGCTACATATCGGGACAGCTTTAACTGTCACCAATATGTAGCTTCAAATCAAACTTATACTATTTTACTTGTCGCTAGGTTTTTTCGTATTTATGAACGTCGGTTCATCGGCAATCTTCGTATATTTTGTCATCTCTCCGCCGCTCAGCAGATATATCTCGCCGCCGGAAACATAGAAGTAATCTGTTTTATCCTCGCCGTCCTGCTCGCTTTCACCTGTGGCGTAAAATCCGCTACCCAGCGTTTTCAGTGAGCTATGCGCTGCTTCCTCGTCGAACTGTTTGTACCGGAAACAGCTTGAGCCGTCGTTTTCAAATACAATATATTCCCCATTGATACCAGTATTCTCGACAGAATCAGCGGTTTGGTAAGTTCTCCCCGCTATATCTGTCTCCTTATCTGAAAAGCATATCCACGCCATAAAAGCATTCATCGTTAAAGACAATGCGAGCAGAGTATATAATATTTTTTTGTTATTAAGCATTATTATCCTCATTTCTTTGTGCGTACTACTTCTAATACTTGACTTACTGTCACAGGAACAGCACCTCTTACATATACAGACCATGAGGAACTTCCCTTAGTACGTCGATATGTCGTATAAGGACGTATTTCCACATCTTTTGTCACATATAGCTTATAATAATATACCGAATCAGGAACTTCAACAAATTCTCCCGTGGAAGATGAGTTGCCTAACCCGACAGAAAAACTCATTTTGCCATATGGACTTGGAATATTCAAACTAAAAGAAATTTTAGGACCGCCGGATGAAGAATAATAGAAACCGCCACCAGGCTTAAATTTTGTACCATCTCGATATTGATTACCCGCAAATCCAGATATAGTTTTATATTGCTTTTTAGAAGTCTCATATACAGTTTTGTACTCATAAGCGGGACCTCTTGTTACAGGTAAAGATTCATAGCTTTGGTTTATTTCTGATAAAATTTTTTCAAACTCATTCTCAATTTCACTTTTTGATTTTTGATTAACTACAGCATATTCACCATGATTTGTTTCTGAATATACAGAATTTCCAAAAACAACTAAGCCAGAAGAAATCGTAAGAATAAGAATGAGTAAACTACATATAACCTTCCTTTTTTTTGAACATAACACAGACCTCCTTATATATTATAATAATATATTATTTATTTAAAATTTATCATAGCTTAAAACGCATGTCAAGCTTATTTTAAACTTTAACTCAGCTTTTTCTGCAAAGTGAAAAAGTCCATTCGTCTATAAGAACACAAAAAGAGCCGCGCATCAGCAGTCAAGCCTGCTGATGCAAAAGCTCTTTTAAATACGCATTTTGTGATTAAACTAAAGCATAACCTCTGCCGCTGTTCGATTACTCTTCCGAATTTTCTGCAGCTTCTTCTGCCGGCGCATCGCTTTCAGAAACGTCTTTTGTTTCGTCGGCTTCAGGTACTTCCGCTTCTTCAAAAGCATCTTCCTCTTCTTCCGAAACGTTTTCCTCACCGGAAAGCGCCTGCTTGATGCTGAGGCTGATCCTCTTTCTCTCGGTGTCGATGTCAAGAATCTTAGCATCAACCGCTTGTCCGACCTCAAGTTCGTCGGCTATGTTCTCTACTCTCTTGTTGGCAACTTCAGAAATATGTACCAGTCCGTCAAGGCCAGGTTCAAGTTCTACGAACGCGCCGTATTCCTTGATCTGAACCACTTTGCCTGAAACGATTTCTCCGACATAGTATTTCTCGTCTATCACTGACCAAGGCTCAGGCGTGGTCTGCTTGAGACCCAATGAAATCTTGCCTTTTTCGGCGTTCATCGAGAGAATCTTGACTTTGACTTTGTCGCCTATCTGCAGAACTTCCTTAGGGTGTTTGAGCTTGCCCCATGAAATTTCGGAAATATGCAGCAGTCCGTCGATTCCGCCCAGATCTACGAAAGCGCCGTAGTCTGTAAACCTCATGACCGTTCCTTCTACAACGTCGTCCACATTTAAGCTGTTCCATATCTCGTCGATCTTCTTCTGTTTTTCCTCTGCAAGAACAGCTTTGTGAGAGAATACGGCTCTTCCTCTCTTCATGTCTACTCTGCTTACTTTGACATCAAGAGTCTGTCCCATGAATTCGTCCGCATTCTCAACAAATCTATCAGAGAGCTGCGAAAGAGGAATGAAACCTGTAACTTCTTTATAAGAAGCGATAACTCCGCCCTTTACCTGTCTTACGACTTTTACGCTGATAGCAGTCTTGTTTTCGAGAGCTTCGTTGATTTCATTCCAGTGCTCGTTGATTTCAAGTTTCTTCTTGGAGAGTAAAATCACACCATCGCCGTCATCGGTCTTGATAACTTTCGCCTGGATCTCGTCGCCATCCTTAAACAAATCTGTTAGCTTCTGGTCCCCCTCTAATGTTACTTCTTCTTTTGGAATTACTCCGTCTTTTTTGCATCCCATGTTAACGATAACTTCCTTTTCAGTAACCTGGTGTACCTTTCCGTTAACAATCTCGCCGACTTTTGGTAGCCTTAATGACTTTTCGATATCGTCCATTAAGTCCATCATGTTCATTTCGCTTTTTTCTGTGATGTGTTCACTCATTCTGGCAATAACCTCCTTAATTACGCATTCAGGTGTCGAAGCACCTGCTGCAACTCCTATTTTATTACATTTTGAGAGCCTGCGCAATGGTAAATCTTCGTTTTTTTCAACAAAAAACGTATTTGAGCAAATTTTTTTTGATATTTCATATAATTTTTGCGTGTTGGAACTGTTTTTCCCGCCTATTATCACCATGGCGTCGCATTCCTCCGCCAGCCGCATACAGTTGTTCTGACGTTCCGCCGTGGCGTTGCATATAGTGTTTTTTACGATATATTTTTTCCCTTTGCCGGAAAACACTTCGACGATGGAATCCAGCAGTTCTTTTTTTATCGTGGTCTGACATACGATGAAAAGATTGTCGGCCTCCAGATTTTCCGCTTCTTCCGCGGAGTTGATTATATGAGCCGGCGTGCTGCACCAGCCGTTTATACCTCTGACCTCTGGATGGGTCTCATCTCCTATTATCACCACGCTGTACCCTTTGGCCGAGGCTTCTTCCGCCAGGGAATGGATTTTGCTGACGAAAGGACATGTAGCATCGACTACCGTTAGGTTTCTCCTTTTGGCCTCATCCCAGAATTCCCTGCCTTCACCGTGGGATCTGACGATGAGCACGTCGTCTTCACCGGCCTGTGAAAGGTCATCGAGGATACTAACTCCCCTCGCTTTCAGGTCGTCCGTCACTAGGCTGTTATGTATCAGGGGACCGCAGGTGAAAATTCTTTTCTTGCCGCCGTTTTCCTTTATCTGATTTTCTGTCTTTTCTATGGCCTGTCTCACTCCGAAGCAAAACCCGGAGTTGGCCGCTCTTATAATTTCTGTCATTATTTCTTGTTCAAACTTTCCAAATATTTTTTAAATGAGCTTTCCGAGCCGTTTTCAGTCGGCTCATAGTATTTTACGCCCTCTCTGTAGAGGTTGTCCGGCAGATATTGCTGTTTTACATATCCTCCGAAGCTGTGCGGATATTTATATCCCTCTCCCAGTCCCATCGCTTTGGCACCGGCGTAGTGACTGTCTTTGAGATGGTCGGGCACATCATCTATATTTTTGTTCTTTAAGTCTTCCAAGGCTTTGGCGTAAGCCATATAAGCGGAATTTGACTTGGGCGCAGAAGCCATCAGCACAACGGCCTGGCTCAAATTTATGACAGCCTCCGGCAGTCCCACCATCTGCGCCGCCTGCACGCATGCTGTGACTATTGAAACAGCTGAGGGATATGCCATGCCTATATCTTCGCTGGCCATGACGAGAAGCCGCCTTCCTATCATCTGCAGATCTGCCCCTCCCTCAACAAGACGGGCCAGATAATGCACGGCGGCGTCCGGGTCGCTTCCTCTGACTGATTTCTGCAGTGCGCTGAGCAGATTATATCTGTCGCTTTCCTTATCGTAAAAGACAGTTTTTCTCTGCATAGCCTCAGAAACGATTTCTTTGGTAACCGCTTGGCCCTCGTCCACATTATCAGCGATGAAGCCCACCGTATCAAGGGCCACTCTGGCGTCTCCTCCTGAAAATTCAGCTAAAAGCTCTACGGCGTCCTCTTCCCAGCTTATGCCGAGAGCGCCTATGCCTTTTTCCCTGTCATGTATAGCCCTTTCAATGATGCTTGTCAGATGCTGCCTGTCCAGTCTTCTGAACTCGTATATGTTCCTCACACGGCTGAGGACGGCGTTGTTGACTGCAAAATAAGGGTTCTCGGTGGTGCTTCCGATAAACTTTATCACGCCCTCTTCCAGGGATTTCAGGAGAGAGTCCTGCTGCAGCTTGTTCCAGCGGTGAAATTCGTCTACATATACGTAGGTGGTCTTTTTTTCCAGACCAAAAAATCTGTCCCTAGCTCGCTCCGTCAGCTCCTTTAGTTCTTTTGTTCCCGCGGCCGAAGCGTTTATTTCCAGAAAATCGCCGTCCATTTCCCGGGCTATTATCCTCGCCAGCGTGGTCTTTCCCGTTCCTGACGGGCCAAAGAATATGGCCGAATCAAAGGTTTTGTTCTTTATGGAATTGTAAAACAGCGAACCGGGGTACAGGAAATGTTCTTGTCCCTGAAATTCTTCAAGAGTCTGCGGCCGCATCCTCGTAGAAAGTGGAATCATCCTTTTCTCCTTTTAGAAGGATGCGATAAACACATCCTCCACTTCTTTGTCTTTTGCATCGTTAAGCTGGTCTATGGCTTCGTCTTTAGTCTTTATCACAGGACTGATGACCTTATACATGTCTTCGTCTTCGATGACTTTAGCTTCGATCCCTTTTTCAGTCAGATCGTTTGCCATCTGGCTGGCGGCTTCCTTGGTGGAAAACACTCCAAACTGCAGAGCATATCCTTCCTCCGCCTTTTCTGTATCACCGGATGAACCGTCGTCAGAGGAGCTGTCCGAACCGTCTCCGGATGAAGCTTTCTTGTCTTCTCCCGCGATCTTTATAGGGCTTTCATCTGCATTATACCCCAATAACGGACCTATTACAAACTTGGCGGTCAGATATCCAAGAAAAACCGCCAATACCATTATAGCAATAAATACGGCAAATTTCACCCTGGAAAATTCACCGGGGCGTTTTCTTTTTTTAACTCTGCGTCTTCTCATTTTTACCGGCATGATCTATTCCCTCCCGCTTTTATTACATTTTATTGCGCCGATGAAAAATTATGACTCAATGATTTTTCTTAAGACGAGGCGGCCGCGAGAAAGCCCTGCCTTATATGGTTATTGGAGCTTAAGGAAAAAGCCCTGACTCAGATAATTATTAAGACTGATGACAGGGCTTTTCCGCGCTGCGTTATTTTACGTTATATTGCACACCTTTATTTCGTGTCTCAGCTTCAGCAGGGCGGCTTTGATTTTCGTCCTGCTTAGACTCTCTATGGAAAACAGTTCCCTGACCATATCAAGATACAGTTTGCCGTTGTCTGTAGTTATCTGCTTTAGTTCCTCTATAAAGGCGATAAGCTTGGTGTTCCAGCCTTTTCCCCTGGTACTGGGCAGATATGTAAACTTCACTTCTTTGAATCTGCCGTCCACATAAGCCGTATCCGTGCTTATCACAAATTCTTCTGGAAATATGAGATACTGGCCGCACTCTTCCACTGCTTCCATTGTTTTTTCCAGCAGGGTCAGAACGTCTGCCGCGCTGACCTCTTCAAAGCTTGAGAGCTTTCTGAAACCCATCGTCTTGTAATAACCTTTTATCCCCTCCTCATCCTCTGTGATGCTTACGGGAAAAATCCCTTTGCATCCTCCGCAGGCCAGAAAATCCAGCTGATCCTTAAAGGAAAGCTTATCCCTCTCCAGCCTGACAACTTGTTTATCAAGCATCTGCAGCACCTCCGCATACCAAGCAAGGCGTATAACCCTTAAGCTCGGCTTCTCTCTTGTCCATCTTCAACTTGTAACTTCCTTCCTCATCGTAGATTTTCACATAGCGGCAGTTCTCCCCATGAAATCTTATGCCGTATTTGGGAAAGACCCATACTTCTTCAGCAACACCTCTTTCCTTGAATTCACTCTCCGCAAGCGGCGAAGCATCTCTCAGCGTTCCCGTAAAGGCTCGGGCCATGATCTTAGCGTCAAACTCTATTTTTCCGTCTATGCCGACGGCGTTTACAACACGGAAGACGGCTCTTCCATCGACCGATATCAAATCGTCGATTCCGCCTCTGCTGTAAAGATATCTGCAGTTTTCTGCGCTGAAATCAGTAAGAGGTCTTTCAGAACTAAGGACATTCTTTTCTACTCTCTTGCAAAGGGAAACATTTATTTTTTTATCGTATGCCTCAAGTCCTGCTTCCATGATTTCACCGGACTCTGCAAACCATATGCCCTCGCATACGGACGCTATCCTTATCACGAGCACCATCGCGCAGACGCAGAGTATGAGTACCGGCATGGATATGGCCGCTTCAGTCATGTAGCTGCCTCTTTTGCTGCCGCCTTTTACCGCGCATTTTCCATGCGCCGGCATTTTCCTAATAATGCTCCTCAAAGCTCTTTTCATACCCGTTGACCTTTATCCCGTATTCCAAGCCTGTGCAGTAATCCTTCATCAGAAAGGAATCGCAGTAAAGATATTTTCCGTTTATCTGAATCAGGTCTGCAATCCTGAGCAGCTTTGTTTCTTCAGTGAGGCCGAAGAGCAGGACGCCGATATAATCTTCGTAGTCTTCGCCCTCGGCTGCCGCCGGTCTGACATAATTGCCAGCCGCTTCTTTTTCCTGTCCGTCCTGATCAAAGACATTTTCCAGCGACAGAGCCCAATTACGGTCTTTCTTCAGAAGTGGAACTGTCTCTCCGCTATATAATATATTTATATCGTTCTCTGCCTCCAAATATGCCCATGTTTCCATCATGACGGCCTGGGTAGCAAAGGCTGCCGGCCCCGGCGTGATCAGCTGAGCCAGTGAAAGCACAGCCTGTCTCTTTTCGGCACAGCTGTAGAGATAATACAGGTTCAGCAGGTTCCTCATCGTCTTTATCTTGCTTCTGACATCCTTTGCCGCGCCGCTGTCACTCAGCTTGCCGCTGATGATATATTCGGCCTCGCAGTTAAAATAAGTGTCTCCCAGCCCTTTATCGTCGGTGTAGTTCTTGAAAAACTTAAAGATGTATCTGTCTGAGGCCAGCTGTCCAATTATACTGTCCGCGCTGAATCCTGACTTTATCCTTTCGACCAGCTCTGTCAGGTACAGCTTCTTCGTCTTTCCATAGGACGGCAGTCCTCTCTCAATCCACAGACTTGATATATATCTGTCTCCGGCTGAGCTTACGCCTGTACCTGCGCCGCTTTCGTGCCCCGCGGCCGTCACGTTTCCGCCGCCCGGCGAAGTCAGCTTATATGACTTAGGTTCTGCTCCATACAAGCAGGCGTCTTCTATCTGCTGCCTGAGATTTTCAATGTCGGCAAGGGAATAATTCTCCGTATCTGCTTTTATGCTTTCGATATGAACATAGCTTTTATCGGAAAATGAATAGTCCGCATAAAAACCCAGCTTTTCCTCAGCCATATAATCGTTGCTGTAAAATCCCAGTATGCCGTACCGGTCTTTCAGGAACAGATCGTATTCTCCCAGCAGACTCTTTCCCCAAACTCTTCCCAGACTGATGAGAGCGCCTTTATATGAAACTCCTATGGCCGCGTTTATGGCCGCTGTCACCGCCATCAGCACAGCGGCGAAGATCATCACCGCGAACACTGTAAAAGATCCTCTCTTATTGTTCAAGCTTCGATTCGATGTAATCATCAAATTCCCTTTCAATCATATCAGCCTTTCTAACATAAGATGATTCGTACCCCTGCGGCCGCTCAGAAAGCTCCTTTTCGTGCTGCCTGACCTGCGCGCATATATCTGAATAAAAATACATGGACAGCGATATCAAAGCCGCGGCAATAATCACCGCCGCCGGCATCACCAACGAAGCTTCCACGTAAACGCTGCCTTTCCTGCTTCTCAGCCAGCGGTCTCCACTTCTCAGCATATTAAAACTCCTAAAATTTGCTGCTGTTCAGAGAGTCGAAAGTATCGTTTACGAAGTCGGTGATCTCGGACTTGAATATAAGCCCCAGAGTGACGGCAATGGCCACCAGGATAGCGACCTGCACCATCTCCATCCCCTGCTTGTTCAACAAGATTTTTCCTGCGTTTTTTCTCATAATCCTACCTCCCTTTAATTTATATACATCTGCAACATGGCAGGTGCTGCCGTAATGATTATCAGAGCCGTCATCATCAGTCCCAGAGGAAAGCTCATTTTGCTCTCCGCCAGCCTTATCTTTTCTGAAGCCCTTCTCCGTCTTTCAGCCCATATCGTTTCGCCCTCGCTGGCCAGCTTGTCCCACAAATCAGTTCCTCTTTCCCTGCTGTCCTCGAGAATTCCAGCCAATCTTGAAAGCTCCTTGACCTGACAGGTTCTGCTGAAACTGCAGAATCTCTTGAGAAAATTATCTCCGTTTTTTTCTGCCTCCCTGTAGATTTCATATACGGAAGAAGTGAAGTAATTCTTGCCTTTAAAGTCCTCTTCGCCGTATTTCTTCGCTATTGTTTCAAGGGCCTCCTGCAATACCATACCGCTGCTTAAAAGAAGCAGCAGCTGGTTTATAAATGTGGGCACGGTCATCATTATATCTTCGCGCCTCTTTTCTATCCTTTTCTTTTCCTTAGAATTCAATGCCGCTCATCCCTCCTTAGAATTCGATGTCGTTCATCCTTTCGATCATCATCCAGCCAAGGCCTGTCACCATAAGCGCCAGAGTGGAAACAGCCCTCCCGGCCTGAGTGTGACTCAGGGGATATAAGTATTCCGGTGATAATAGCTTTATGAAAAAGATTATCACGAAAGGCGCAGTTCCCACTATCCTGCTCTCAAACCTCTTCTGCGAAGCCAAGACGTACAGTTCTCTTTCCAGAGAAATCTTGTCTCCTATTATATCGGCGCAGCGGCTTACAGCTTTAGCGAAATCCCCTCCCGTCTTCTTGCATATACCGCAGACCATAGCAAAATCGTGTATATCCGCAACGCCGCTCCTTGCGGCGAAATCTTTCAGCAGATCCACATCTCTCTCACCGCCTTCTTTCATTCTTTTTGTCATTAGTTTAAGCTCTTTTATTATGTAATCTTTTTCACTGTACGTCCCTTTCCAGAAATCCGCCGACTCAATCAGGCCCTGACCCAAGCTCCTCCCCGACGACATCAGCGCCGACACTGAATACATCATGTCTCTGAACTGCAGGACCAGCTTGCTTTTTCTCCTATGGCTGAGACTTCTGGCGTATCTGGGCTTTATCACTGCTGTCAGGAGCATCAGCGCCGTTCCTGCAAGAGGTGAATCGTAGAAAAGCCAGCCTATGAATATTGACACCGCGGCGGCAGCTGTATAAAATAATATTTTTTCTTTAGGAGATAACTCCAAGGCTGTGTAATCCGTCAAGATATGTCTCATCTCCTCTCCCAAGCTTTTCCCGGTGCACGATGTGACTGCCGGTAAGTCTGAGCCGTCCTTTTTCATCCGCTTCCATAAGTTTATTTATCTGAAAGCTGCCGCCGCGGTATCCGGCCAGCTCTGATATTTCAGTCACCAGTCTCTTTTCTCTTCTCTTTTCAATATGTACCATTATGTCTATGCCCTCCGCTATCTGAGCTCTCACGGCTTCTATATCCAGAGGCATGGCCGTCATATACATGGCTTCAAGCCGCCGCAGCATGCCCTCCACCGAATTGCCGTGACCGGTACTCATGCTTCCGGCGTGGCCTGTATTCATAGCCTGGAGCATATCGAGCACCTCGCCGCCCCTGACTTCTCCCACGATTATCCTGTCGGGCCTCATCCTCAGGCTGGTCCTGATGAGCTGGGACATGGTTATCCTGCCCCTGCCCTGTATGTTTCCCTGCCGGCATTCCAGCTGAACAAGATTTTCTATGCGGCCGAGCTTCAGCTCTGTGGAATCCTCGATGACTATGACTCTCTCGTGTTCAGGTATGAATTCGCTGAGGGCGTTGAGCAGAGTTGTCTTGCCTGACGAAGTTCCGCCGCTGACGAATATATTGTAGCCGCAGCGAGTCAGCGTTTTCAGCAGCATACATGCTTCTTCGCTCAGCGTGCCTCTTGCTTTCAGGTCAGCCATGTTCATGCATCTGTCGGAAAACTTCCTTATGGTGAGGATAGGCCCATTGACAGCCACGTTTTTGTATACACCGTTCACTCTGGAACCATCGGCCAGCCGGGCGTCCACTATGGGGCTGAGTTCATTTATCTCTCTATGTACCGCCGAAGCTATGTTCTGCATTATTTCTTCCAGATCAGAAACACTGCTGAAAGCCAGCGGAACTCGTTCCAGCTTTCCCCTGCGCTCGACGAATATGTTTTCTGCACCGTTGACCATTATCTCCGTTATTGACGGATCATCTGCCAGCGGCTTCAATATCCCCAGCCTGCTCCTGGTCATATAAAAAATCTCTCTGCACAGTTCCCGCAGCATTTTGACGTCTTTTCCTGAAAGCTCGTCCCTGCTGAAGACTTCTTCTGAAATTATCGCCAGCGCTTTCCCGTCGTCCATGGCTTCTTCGGAAGCTATTCTGTTTCTTACCGCTGAAAGTATTTCCTCTTTAAGAGAATTCATTTTAATTTTATTCCTTTTCTGTAATTTATTTACATTTCAATATTATAATAAAACAGCTGCAAATTTATTGCAACTGTTTTTTCTCGACAAAAACCGACAACTCATCAGACAATGTATCGGCCAATGTGTCAGCCAACCCATCAGTTTCTGCCAGAATTTTTCTGCACATATCTCTCAACCTTGCCGCAAAAATTCCCTCCATAGAAATGTCTATCCCCTTTTCCGACGGCTGAAAGCTCTCTTCGTCCGGCGGAATATAAATGCGAAGCGGCTCATCTGATATTTCTTCTGCGGCGAAATTATATATCGTGGCAAACTCTTCGTCTCCCTCATAAAAGACGCTGCGCTTGTCCGGCGAGCTGCATACTCCTATACGCATATCGCAGAGATTTTCGGCTCCACTTCTCATGCCGTCTGTTACAATATACTGGAAGTATTTCTTTTCTGTCACGGCTGCCAGAAATTTTTCCAGATATTCCCGAGCACTCAGACAGTTTCCCTCCGGCTCGGGCTTGAGACAATGAACTGCGAAACTGTCCTTAAAACAATATTTTTCAAGGTTCCACGGAAGTTTTTCAATTATATGAAAAAGCAACTCTTTTTTCGGGCGGTACTGATCAACACTCCCGGTCGTCGGCCGGAGATAATATGCGTAATCGTCTTTCGGTCCGGCGTTTACATATAGGACGGGCTTGTCAGAAGATAAAGCCAGCCATCTGCTGAGAACTACGGCAGCCGCCGTAACTCCGCATCCTCCTGTTTCGGCAAAGAAACCTATGACCTTTTCTTCTTCGGCCTCAGCCCTGAAAAATTCCGTTCCCGTGACGTTGAGAAAAATCTCTTTTATCCTGCTGAATATCTCCCTCACGGGAGACAATTTGGGCATGCAGCTGAGATGGCAGCATGTCCTTTCTTCGGAAAGAATCAGCATATGTTCCGGCAGTGAAAACGAGCTGCCTAAGGCTGCTGTGCCGTCCGGGAGCACGTCGTCAGGCTTCGGCTGTTCAATGATTCTGTCGGTCACCAGAACATATCCCCCATCAGCCAGTTCCTTGGCTTGAGATAAAAATTCATCGTCAGGCATATTACGTGTGCAGAGCGCTCTGACTTTTACTCTTTCGCTTTCCTCAGCTATCCCTCTGGCAAGGGCTCTTCCGTAGCTTTCATCATCTGTCAAAACGGCTATGGCAATTCCTTTCATAGATTACCTCTTTCCGTTTCCCTTTGCCATTACAGATTACTATTTGTGGGAATTTTTGTCAATCATTTCTCTGAGTTTTTTCAGCGCCGCGCTGAGGGAGCCTATTTCATCTATCAGGCCCATCTTAACCGCGTCGGGGCCGAAGAGCAGAGTTCCCACATCGTTGGCCATGTTGCTGGTGCAGTTCATCTTTTCTTCTATTTCTTCTTTCCTGGCGTGGGAATGTTCGACGATGAAGTCCACCACTCTTTCCTGAGTTTTTTTCATATATTCAAAAGTAGGCTCTGCTGTTATCAGCGTTCCGCTGGTTCTGATGGGATGAAGCGTCATGGTAGCAGACTTGGCGACGAAAGAATAATCGGCCGATACGGCAAGCGGTATGCCTATGCTGTGTCCTCCGCCTATCACGAGGGAAACCGTAGGCTTCGTGATGCCGGCTACCAGTTCTGAAAGTGCCAGTCCTGCTTCCACATCGCCTCCCACCGTATTCAATATGAGCAGCAGTCCTTTTATTTCGGGGTTTTCCTCGACGGCCACCAGTTCAGGAATCAGGTGCTCGTACTTGGTAGACTTGTTGTCCTGCGGCAAAACGGAATGGCCCTCTATACTGCCGATTATATTAATATATTGCAGTTCGCTTTTAAAGTTATTTCCGCTGCTTATAAGGCCCAGTTCTTTGATGATCTCTGCTGCGCCTGAGTTATCTCCGGAATTATCTCCTGATTTATCTCCCGGATTTTTTCCAGGATTTTCTCCAGGATTTTTTTCGGGATTTTTGGCAGAAGTTTTTTCTATTTTTTCTCTGGAGTCGCGATCCCCGCACTGAGTTTTTTCCTTTTCTTTACTCATAATTCTGTTCCTTTCCCAATAAAATCTAATATCCCTATTATTTGCAAAGGAGCTGGTGTTTATGCTTTTAAGTGAAATCGGAGATAAAGAGATCGTGGATATTACCAGCGGCAGCATGCACGGAAAGCTTTGGGACGCAGAAATGATCTTCGACGAAGAAACAGGTACGATAAAATCTCTGCTGGTCCCGGACTTTCATGGTATGGGCTCCAGCCGTTTCAAGGGAGAGCTGCAGCTGCCATGGAGCTCGATACTTGTCATAGGCGAAGACATGATAATATTCAAATCCACTTGATTTACGCAAAAAAGAGAACATATCATCATACGTTCTCTTTTTTAATATACTTATACTTAAATTATCGTTTCATCAAACGCCAACAGGAAGAGCATATTTGTCTTCGTATTCTTTCACCCGGTCAGTGAAATGGTCGGTGTCGTATTTTTTGATATTGTTGATATAGTGGTGAATATCGAACTGATCGTGTTTAGTTTCTATGGTGCACACGGCCAGATTGGAGCAGTGGTCAGCCACCCTTTCCAGATTGGTTATCAGATCCTGCAGGATAAAACCGAGCTCGATAGTGCATTTTCCTTTCTGCAGCCTTCTGACATGTCTGCTCTTGACCTCGGAATGTATGGCGTCTATCACTTCTTCGAGCGGCTCTACTCTGGCGGCCGCTTCTACATCGGTCTCTTTGAACGATTCTATAGACATGCTGACTATATCTTTCACTGCTGTCATGAAAACATTCAGCTCTGCCTTAGCGTCATCTGAGAAACTGAGCTTCTTGTTATGCAGCTCCTGAGCCGTTTCTGCCACATTCATCGCGTGGTCAGATATGCGCTCCAGATCGCCTATGTTGTGGAGTATCATGGATATTTCCTTGCTTTCCGCGTTGGAAACATCCAGTCCTGAAAGCTTAACTATATATGCTCCGAGAGCGTCCTCGTATCTGTCTATCTTGGACTCCAGCTTGTCCACGTAATTGAACTTGTCTTCCTCGTATACGTTGAACAAATCCATGGCCGCTATTATGCTGTCTCTCGAAAGCTCGGCCATCTTATGGGAAACGGTCTTGCACTGCATCACAGCCACGGAAGGAGTCTCCATAAACCGCTCGTCCAGCAGCGTGAGAGTCTCGTCCTGAACTTTTTTCTTTTCAGCGGAATCCTTGACCAAGATAGTCGCCAGCTTCTCCAGCTGTTTGTAAAACGGCAGCAGAACGGCCGTAGAGGCTATATTGAATATACTGTGAACCATCGCCACGTTTTCAGGTCCTACTGTCGTATTCATGAAATCGAAGCTTACCAGCGCGTTGGCGGTATAGAAAACAGCGAGGAATAATACAGTTCCGATTATGTTAAAGGACAGATGGACTGCCGCCACCCTCTTGGCGTTTCTGTTGGCGCCTATGGCAGAAATTATCGCGGTGATACATGTTCCGATATTCTGTCCCATGATTATAGGAATTACAGTCGCGTAGCTGAGCGAGCCTGTCAGGCACAGCGCCTGCAGTATTCCCACGGAAGCAGACGAACTCTGTATGGCCGCTGTAAAGATAGTTCCCGCTGCAACTCCCAGAACAGGGTTGGAGAACATGGTAAGTATGCTTACAAATTCAGGCACATCTCTGAGCGGTTCCACTGCGGAGCTCATTATATCCATACCGTACATCAGCACCGCGAATCCGATGAGCACGAAGCCTATATCCTTTTTCTTCTCACTCTTGCAGAACATTATAAATACGATCGCCAATGCTGCGAGTATAGGTGAAAAGGACATCGGCTTTAGCATCTGGATGAAGAAGCTGTCGCCCTCAAGACCGGTCAGGCTGAGCAGCCAGGCCGTAACGGTGGTACCTATATTGGCTCCCATTATCACAGGTATTACCTGGCGCAGTTTCATTATTCCTGAATTTACGAAACCGACCAGCATTACGGTGGTGGCCGATGAGCTCTGGATGACGGCCGTTACGGCGCAGCCCAACAGGACGCCTTTAGCCACGCTGGAAGTAAGGTTTTCCAGTATCTGTTCCAATTTGCTGCCCGAAGCTCTCGTAAGGCCGCTTCCCATGGTGTCCATACCGAAAAGGAAGAGACACAGGCCGCCTATGAGCTGCAGGACGCCAAAAAAGTCCATAAAAAATTCTCCTTTTTTATACATTTTTAATATCGTTTTTACAAAAATATTATAATGTATGTAAGGAGAATGTAAAAGTTAAATCTATGTAAAATATTTACCTTTGAACCGGCGTGAAAACGCAGTTTCCCAGAGCGTCCACGGTCTTTACCAATATGCGTTCGCCGCTGTTTTTAGGCCGCAGTTTTTCGCACTCCAGTATCAGCCGTCCCCTATCTCTGGAAAAAGACATCTCAGGTCTGAACACCTTGCCGTCAAAGTCAAAGTCTATGCTCCAGTATTCGATCAGCGAAAGAGGGCTCTCATCAAGCAGTTTTTCTATCGCAGCTCTGTCTTTTTCGCTCAGCTCTTCCGGAAGCTTATATATTCTATAATCTTTCAAAGCTATTTTCAAAAGATCCCTGTCAGAAGCTGCAGTCCCGTCGCTGGTGATTTTAAATTCCGCGCGAAAACCTTGTGATTTCCCGGCAGTCTTTTCAATTGTATCCCATGAAAGTGCCTTTTCCTGCGCCACAGCCAAAGACGAATCCAGATTATATAATCGCTTTAAAGCCGCGGATACGGCCAGCTGACTTCCGTCGCAGCAAATCCACCGTCTGCCTGACTTTTCAGCCACAGCTCCCAGAGTACCGCTGCCGCAGAAAAAATCCGCGCACAGATCTCCCTCCTGCGTCGCGCTCTCTATTACGCGCTGCAGCAAAGCTTCCGGCTTCTGCGTAGCATAGCCTGTACGCTCCGAAGAAGTCCTGCCGACCATATCCACCTGCCAGACGTCTTTCATCGTCACCATGGTATACCAGCCCGTCTCGTCCCGGTATTCCTTTACGCCCTTGAAACGGTACGGCTTGAACTCTCTGTTGTATGATTTTTCTTTCGGCGGCGCGAAATAATATTTCTTAGTTTTACCGTAGACAAGAATAGTATCGTGCTTTCTGGCGAAATGGCGCTTGCTCGAGCCGCCCGACTTGTACTGCCATACTATTTCGTTGATGAAATTTTCTTCGCCGAAGATTTCATCTAAAAGCACTTTGACATAATGGACCACATGCCAGTCGAGATGGACCCACAGCGTACCGTCCTCAGCCATCAGGTCTCTCATCATCAGCAGTCTCTTGCAGAGCATGGTCAGATAGCCTGCCATGTCTTTATGCCACACGTCATCATATGCCGGATGCTTAATGGCGGAAAGCTTTTTGCCGTCTGAGTCATAGAGGCTGATCACAGCGTCATAACTGGCTTTGCTGAAGAAGGGCGGATCAATGTAGATAAGCTTTATCTTGCCTGTCATGTTCTTTTCGTCAAGCAGATATTTCATAAAGCTGCAGTTATCCCCCAAGGCGAGCAGGTTTGTCCACGGCGCCTCTGCGCCTTTCATTTTTGCCTCTGCGCCTTCCTTTTTTTCGCCTCCTGCTTCCTCGGTGACGATGAAGCAGCCGGCTTTTGCCTCTTCGTATTCTCTTTTGCTGTCTTCAAGTATCTGTGAAAATCTGTCTATGAGACTCATCCGGCACCTCTTTTCTCTGCCATGTACCGTGCCCCGTTGACACGCGCCGCGTCGCATTATCCCCCGGCAGTATCTCTTAGCATTATCTCTCGGTATTGTAAGTCTTTATATCATCCCAGCTGTCGTTTATTTCTTTCATCGCCAGATTACGCTTGATTTTCTGCGTAGTGGTCTTTACCATAGGCGTGTCGCTTAAAATAAAGTGGTTTATATATTTATACACCGGAAGAGTATTGTTTATATCTCTCAGGTCTGTGGAAACCTGCTGCGCCAGCTGTTCCTCCGTTATTCCGTGCTCCTCCAGATATTCAGGGCTGTAGACTATCTTGCACCAGAGCACCAGCTCGTTGTGCTTTTCTCTGGTGAATATCATGCTCTCCGTCACGTAAGGAAGCTTTTCTATCAGACTCTCTATTTCTTCCGGGAAGATATTTTTACCGTTTTTCATCACGATAACGTTCTTCTTTCTTCCGCATATCCACAAGTTTCCCTTGGCGTCTATGCGGCCCAGGTCGCCGGTAAAGAACCAACCGTCCTTGAGGACTTCGTCGGTTTCCTTCTGCTGATGGAGGTATCCTTGCATCACATTAGGACCCCAGGCTACGATCTCTCCGATACCGTTGCTGTCCGGGTTGTCTATATATATCCTGACGCTCTTCATCGGTGTTCCGACAGATCCGGCACACAAGTTCCAAGGTCTTTCGGCAGTGAGCACCGGAGACGTTTCCGTCAGGCCGTAGCCCTGTATGGTAGAAATGCCGAAGTTGTTAAGGCCCTCCGCCACTTCCTTTGAAAGGGAGGCGGCTCCGCATATTATCAGTCTCAGATGTCCGCCCAGTTTGTTGATTATTTCTGCGAAAATCCTTCTTCTCTGGTGAATTCCTATCTTATCCAGCATGGAAGCCAGCTTGAGCCCGGTGTTGACCTTGCCCATCATGCCTTGCTTTTCCACCTGCTTCATGATCTTATTATATAGATTTTCTACTATGAGCGGAACTCCCACGAATACGGTCACTCCGTACTCTTCCAGATTCTTGGCCACATATTTCAGTCCGTCGCAGAATACGTTGGCGGCGGCTGATGAAAGGAACACCAGGCAGCCTACCAGGCCGAAGCTGTGATGGAAAGGCAGGAAAGCCATGTTAACGTCGTTAGGATAGAATATCTTCATCTGCAGCATATCAGTAATGTTGGAGGCAATGTTGTCGTGGCTCAGCATTACTACCTTGGAAGTGCTGGTGGTTCCTGAGGTAAAGAGGAAAACCGCCAGGTCGCTTCTGTTTACAGGCCTGTCGAGATAGCTCCTGTCGCCTGCCGTCATCTTGATATTTCCGGCAGTCCTCATCTCGTCCAGGTCGTTTTCCTCGCCCGTTATTCTGAAGAGCTCCAGTTCCTGGGAGCACTGCTGTTTTATCTTAGCTACCAGTTCTCTGTGTTTATCATCATAGAATAAAGCCTTTATATCGCTTCTTTCCACGCACTGAGCCAGCTCTTCGGCAGTCAGCCCCTTGTCGAAAGGCACGGCGATATTTCCTCCGCAAACGATGGAAAGGAAGCAGTTGAACCATTCGTAGGAATTTTCCCCTATTATTCCCATTCTCTTGCCGTCGAAGTTTCTGGCTGAGAGTTCTGTTCCCAAAGATTCCACATGTTTCATCATCTGAATAAAGGTTATAGTCTTGATTTCTCCGTCAACCTTTACCTTGAAGGCGGCGTTGGTAGGATAGGCCTCCTTGGCTTTGTACATCAAATCCTTTATGGTCTCCCCGTTGTTTAGAAATGATTGAACCTTTTTCATATATCTGTCTCCTCGTTTTTACTTAGTAAGCCATCTAGTAATTTTTACTATGTCATTCGTTATTATATACTACATTCGCTTATTTTTGTGATGTTTTTGTGAAGTAAGCAGATAAAACAAGTCACTTCTTCCAATTTTTTCAAGAGCTTTTTTGACCGTTTCCCTGTTTTCCCTCTTGTGGAAATGCAGCAGCGCTCTCTGCATTTTCTTCTCCTCCATAGTCCTGGCCACATAGACTTTTTTCATGGTCAGCGGGTCAATACCCGTATAATACATGCATGTTGCCAGAGTTCCCGGGGTGGGATAAAAGTCCTGCACCTGATCGGGCACGAAGCCGTAATCCTTTAAGAACAGCGCCAGCTCCGCGCCGTCCTCCAGCCTGCTGCCCGGGTGGCTGGATATGAGGTAAGGTATCAGATACTGCTTCAGTCCCAGCTTCTCATTGGCCTTCTTGTATTTTTGCACAAATCTTATGAAACTATCCTTTGATGGTTTGTGCATACAGGCCAGCACCGCGTCAGATATGTGTTCGGGAGCGACCTTGAGGGTTCCGCTCACGTGATTTTTGCACAATTCTTCTATATATTGATCGCACTTCTCGTCGGCCAGCAGATAATCGTATCTTATTCCCGACCTTATGAATACCTTCTTGACGCCGGGCAGCTGTCTGACCGACCGCAGGATATCGAAATATTCGCCGTGATCTGGTCTGATGGCTGAGCATACTTTAGGGTAAAGGCAGTCCTTATGGCTGCAGACTCCTGATTTGAGCTGCTTGGCGCAGGCAGGGCCTCTGAAGTTTGCTGTAGGTCCTCCCACATCATGGATATATCCTTTAAAGTCCTTTCTCTTCGTCAGCTTCTCGGCTTCCGCCACTATGGCTTCTTTGCTCCTGCCTCGCACCTGCCTGCCCTGATGATAAGTTATGGCGCAGAAGCTGCATCCGCCGAAGCAGCCTCTGGAGCTGACTATGCTGAACTTTACTTCTTCAAAGGCAGGGATGCCGCCTGCCTCCATATAGCTTGGGTGAGGCTCATTCTCAAATGGAAGCCGATAAACGTCGTCCAGTTCCTCCTGTGAAAGCGGCGGCTGCGGAGGGTTCTGCATCAGCCACACTGTGTCCGAATATTTTTCCGCCAGCCCTTTCGCCGTTACAGAGTCGTTATTCTCGTATTGGCTGCGAAAGCTTTCGGCGTATTTTCGCTTGTCACTGTTAATCTGCGCAAATTCCGGCAATATTATCCAGTCATCGCCTGACGGAGCTTTCCTTCCTTTCCAGCAGGTTCCTCTAATCCAGGTGATATCCTTGATATCTATCCCGGAATCAAGAGCGTCGGCGATTTCGACTACAGCCCTTTCGCCCATGCCGTAGATGAGCAGGTCGGCTTTGGAATCGAGCAGTACAGACCGTCTGATCTTATCGCTCCAATAGTCGTAATGGCCCAGCCTCCTGAGGCTGGCTTCTATGCCTCCAATTATTACGGGAACTCCCTTATAAGCTTCTCTGGCTCTGTTGGCATATACCGTAAGAGCTCTGTCCGGCCGTCCTCCGGCTTTGCCTCCCGGCGCATATTCGTCTTTTTTCCTCTTATTCTTGAACACTGAATAATTGTTGACCATGGAATCGACTACGCCGCTGTTTATGAGAAAGCCCAGCCTCGGCCTGCCGAAGCGTTTGAAATCGTCGGCTGACTTATAGTCAGGTCTGGCAAGTATGACCACCTTATAGCCGCGGCTTTCAAGGACGCGGGCTATTATGGCCGTGCCGAAAGAATGGTGGTCCACATAAGCATCTCCCGTTACGAGAACGAAGTCTGCCTGCTGCCATCCCCTGTCATTCATCTCTTCTCTTGTCACAGGTAAAAACATAAAATCCCTCTTCCTAAATTTTGTCCGGCTTAATAAATTTTCTCCTGTCTCCGCTAAAAAGGGTACGAGAAGTCCCGTACCCCTTTTATATTTTCATTTTTATCCGCGTTTATCTCTTCCGCGCTTTTATCTTTTCCCTATCTCTGCTTTATTTCTTTCCTATCTCTGTCCTTTGTCATAAGGAATTCCCTCAGCCTTAGGCACTCTCGAGTTCTTGGACGTAAACGCCAGAACGATGAGTGTTATAAGATAAGGAAGCAGTCTGTATACGTAAGGGCTGACGCCGATCTCTGCCAGCATGTACACACCGTCTCCGTTGATGTCCAGACTTGTGTAAGTCGCAGATATGCACTTGAACAATCCGAAGAGGATTCCTCCGAGAGCGACGGTAAGCGGTTTCCAGTTACCGAATATCATAACTGCCAGGGCAAGGAAGCCGTATCCGGCCACTTCGCCTGTAGAAGCGCAGTTGGCAGTGGTAAGCGCATAGGTGAATCCGCCCATGCCTGCCAGGGCTCCCGAAATGGTTACGCCAGCGTACCTCATCTTATATACGTTGATTCCCAGGGAATCTGCCGCATGAGGGTTTTCTCCGCAGGACCTCAGTCTCAGTCCGAACTTTGTCTTATAAAGTATGATAGACAATATCACAAAGACCGCCAGGCATATATAAGTCGTCAGATACACCTTGTTGAGCAGAAGATTTCCTATGAAGCCGAAATCATGGTCTCTCGGAAGTCCGAAGGTGCTAGGCTTTATCATAAACCAGCCGGCTGCGTCTCCTGTGAACATTCTCATGGCGTTCTGCTGTGAGATCAGGTTGATGAGGAACAGAACCAGTGCAGGAGCCAGCATGTTCAGAGCAGTACCGCCTATGGTCTGGTCCGCTTTCAGATTGATAGCGGAAAAGGACAGCAGCAGTGAGAATATGGCGCCGAAAATGGACGCCGCAATCAAAGCCAGCAGCATCAGCAGCTGCCCCTGTTCCTGGGTAAACACCTGATTTTCCTGCATTATTCTTACGAACAGAACTCCTATGAACGCTCCGAAGATCATGATACCTTCAAGAGCCAGGTTAATAACGCCGCTTCGCTCGGCAAAGATTCCTGCCAGCGCGACGATCATCAGAGGAACAGCATACAGCATAGTCTGTTGAATCAAAAATACCATTACTCGTTTCCTCCTTCCTTATCTTCGGCAGCTGCACTGCTTTCAGATACAGCCTCTTCTTTCTTTTTGCCTCTCTTGTTGAGCAGCATCTTTATCAGCATTGCGAAAGCGCTGAGGTAAACTATAGAAGCTATGATTATATCGGTAACATACTCGTTGTAAGCAGTGAGAGTCTTGAGCTGCATACCGGCTATGTTAAGCATCGACATGAAGCAGCCTGTAAAGATTACTCCTATCGGATGGTTGGAAGCCAGCAGCGCTACCGGTATGCCGTTGAATCCTTCGTCAGGGAGCATCTGGTAGGTGGACCAGAAGAACTCAGTATGTCCCGACAGGTAATACAACGACGCTCCGGCCGCCGAAAGAGCTCCGGCTATTGCCATCGAAAGTACGATGCTCCTTTTATCGTTGATTCCGGCATATCTGGCTGCATGGCGGTTGCTTCCGCAGGCCTTGAGCTGATAGCCGAAAGTGGTCTTTGTCATGATTATATATATTACTATAGCGATCAGAATTGCGATCACTATTCCGCCCGTCACCTGCGAGCCCGGGAACAGCTTGTCCAGTCCGAAGTCAAATGTCTCCACTCCGTTGGAAGACGTAGGCTTGATGTAACCTACCTTTCCTCCCTCTTCTGCATTTTTAAGCTCGTCCCGCACTTCAAAGAACCATGTCACCAGATTGGCGGCTATCCAGTTGGTCATTATACAGGTGATTACTTCGTTGATATTGAGGAACGCTTTCAAAAGGCCAGGGATGCAGCCCCATATGGCTCCGGCTACCATTCCGCCGAGGAAGGCCAGTATCCAGACTATCCAGGCCGGAATCGTCTCGGTCGGCATTGTCAGCGCTATATACAGCGTAGCAGTCGTTCCCATCAGATACTGTCCCGGCGCGCCGATGTTGAACAGACCTGTTCTAAAAGCTACGGCAACGGAAAGTCCCGTCATTATCAGCGGAGTTCCTCTGAAGAGCATGTTGCCCATGTTGACAGGGTTGAAGCCAAAAGTAAGTGCTCCCGCTTCTCGTCCCGTGCTGAAAAGTCCGAGGAATACCAGCTTAACGCCCTCAAATATTCCGTTGGTGGTTATGCCTTCTTTTGTAAGTCCTACTATGATTACGATAAGAGTTCCGACCACCATGCCGATGAGGATGGAAATAATCGCTGAAAGTATACTCTTGAAAGCATCTGTGGAATAATATTTCTGTTTTCCGGTATCAGGATTCAGCTTATACATCTGCCCCCACCTCCTTGTCCTGACGCTTTGCTCCGGACATGTAAAGTCCCAGCTCCTGAGCGTCGGTCTTCTTAGGGTCAAGTTCTCCTACTATCTCGCCCTCATACATTACAAGTATCCTGTCCGAAAGGCTCATGACCTCGTCCAGCTCGAGGGAAACCAGCAGGATGGCCTTATCCTTGTCTCTCTCTGAAACCAGCTGTCCGTGGATGTTTTCTATGGCTCCGACGTCAAGGCCTCTCGTCGGCTGTACGGCGATTATCAGCGGTTCGTCTCTGTCCAGCTCCCTGGCGATTATGGCTTTCTGCTGATTTCCTCCCGACATGCTCCGTGCCACAGTCACAGGACCCTGGCCTGAGCGGATGTCGTATTCTTCAATGAGCTTATCAGCGTATTTTCTTACTTCGCTGAATTTAATAAATCCATGGTTCTGGAACTGCTTTTCTCTGAATTTCTGCAGAACAAGATTCTGCTCCAGCGTGTATGAAAGAATCAAGCCGTGTTTATGACGGTCCTCCGGAATGTGGCTCATTCCGGCAAGGCTGCGTTCTCTTATGCTGGCATGTGAAATATCTTTGCCGCAGAGAGTTATCTTCCCTCCGCTGGTCTTGTCAAGCCCGGTGATACCGTGTATCAGCTCAGTCTGGCCGTTTCCGTCGATACCGGCTATACATACGATCTCGCCCTGCCGCACGTCAAAAGAAACTCCCCTGACGGCGTCGTTTTTATGGAGCTTTGACGGAACGCTGAGGTTTTCCACAGACAGCACCACGTCTTTCGGCTTAGCCTCTGTCTTATCTATCTCCAGCTGTACCGGTCTTCCTACCATCATGGTGGAAAGCTGCTGCTTGGTCACGTCTTTGGTGTTGACAGTTCCGATGTACTTTCCCTTGTGCAGCACGGTGACCCTGTCTGATACAGCCATGATTTCATTCAATTTATGCGTGATAAACAAGATAGATTTGCCCTCTTGCGCAAACCCTCTCATAATTTCCATAAGTTCGTCTATCTCTTGAGGCGTCAGAACTGCTGTAGGCTCGTCGAAAATCAAGATTTCATTTTCTCTGTAGAGCATCTTCAAAATTTCTACGCGCTGCTGCATGCCTACGGTGATATCTTCAACCTTGGCGTTTACGTCTACCTTAAGGCCATACTTCTCCGACAGCTCAATAACTTTCTTTTTGGCTTCTTTCTTCTGCAGAAAGCCCATTTTAGTCGTCTCGGCTCCTAAAATTATATTGTCCAGAACGGTGAAAACGTCGATCAGCTTAAAATGCTGATGCACCATTCCTATGCCAAGAGCCGTGGCATCGTTAGGATTGTTGATCTTTACTTCTTTTCCGTCTTTTAAGATCGTGCCCTTCTCAGGCTGATAAAGTCCGAATAAAACACTCATGAGAGTGGATTTCCCCGCTCCGTTTTCGCCCAGGAGCGCGTGTATCTCTCCCTTTTTCAGTTGTAGCGTTATATCGTCGTTGGCCACAATTCCCGGAAACTCTTTCCGTATGTGGTTCATCTCAATTACGTATTCTGACATCGCTTTATCCTTTGCAAACATTCTATAACCTACAAAAAGGGGGAACATAAAAATCCCCCCTTTTATGCAAGTCTGATAACTTGTTTAATTTATCCGCCTGTACGGATTATTTAACAAATGTGATGTTTTCCCATTCAACTGTGCTTGGGTCTGAAACCTGTTCGCTGGAGATTTCGATTTCTCCGCTCTTAACCTTTTCATAGAGAGCGTTGTACTCTTCAACTGTCCAGTTTTTAAGCGACCAAGTGTCTGTAGGGATACCTACTGCGTCTGACTCAGCTCCGAAAACAGTGATCTTTCCGCCGAAATCAGCCCACTTGTCATCATAGTAAGCTCCGATAACGTTCATAGTGGATCCTGCCAGGTCTTTCATGGCTGAAGTAACTACTGTATCGGACTGACCTGACTGGTCAACGTCAACGCCGATGATGTCGCCGTCGTTGGCTCCTGCAGCAGCAGTACCTGACTGGAACATGCTTCCGCCGCACATGAAGATGACTTCTGTACCGGTTTCAAACCAGCCGCCCAGCATAGCCTGTAAGTCCTGAGAAGCGGAGAAGGATGAACCGTATTCCCAGCTGTATCTCATCTCTACTTTAGAACCTTTTTCTGCAGCTCCTGCTTCTACGCCCTGAACGAATCCGTATCCGTATTTGATGCAGGCAGGGTTGCTTCCGCCGCCGCCGCCGGAGAATCCGATCTTAGTGTAGCCTTCCATAGCTGCGGCATATCCTGCCAGATAACCCGCCTGTTCTTCCTTGTAGCTTACGGAAGCGATATTATCAACGCCTTCAATTGATCCGTCGATAAATATGAACTGAACCTCTGGGAAATCCTTGGCGGCCTGTGTAAGCGACGGAGCCTGCAGATAACCTGCGGCTACAACGATCTTGGCGCCGGCGTCTACAGCTGCCTTCATAGCGTCGTATCTGTCAGTATCGGTAGCCTGATCGCCGTTGGCCGGCTGATAATACTTGTATGACAGATCGTTTTCTGAAGCATAGCCCTTAACTCCGTTCCAAGTGAACTGGTTGAAGGAACCGTCTTTCAGCTGGCCGACGTCTGTTATGAACGCCAATTCATAAGTTCCGTCTTCAGATTCCATAGTATCCGGAATCGAATCATAGTTAACAGCTCCATCATTGTCAGCATCGCCGCCGTCGTTGCCGGAATCACCGTTTCCGCCGCAAGCGCCGAGAGCGAATACCATTACCATGATGAGCAATAATGAAAGAAACTTTTTCATCTTTTCCCTCCTAAGTAATTTGGCAATAAATTTTATAAGTCAATTATATAATAAAGATTCCAAAAGTAAAAGTATTTTTTGCGTTCTTATGTATTTTTTGTCAAATTTTTGTTAGAAGAAGTTGTAATTTTCGTCGAGGTCATGTATCTGTATTTTTCAAATATTCCCCTTTTCGCGCCTGAATATTATTTCTGCATCATCTGCCATACAATATCCGTACTCCTAAAATCAAATTTCCGGGGAGCTCGAGGCGGCTCTTCCTTCCGCTGCTCCCCGGGAAGTCGTGCTCATCAGCCTATGAACATCTGCACCCAATAGGTTGTTCCGTTTTCATCCACCGCGTATCCTACTCCCAGCTCCGTGTATCTGTCCCTGAGAATATTAGCTCTGTGTCCCTGCGAGTTCATCCAGGCGTTCATGACGGCTTCAGCGCTCTTTTGGCCTTTGGCGATGTTTTCGCCCGCGGTCATGTAGCTTATTCCGTAATCTTTCATCATGTCAAATGCCGAGCCGTAAGTAGGCGAGTTATGGGAAAAATATCTGTTCTTTGCCATGTCTTCTGCTTTCATCTGTGCCACGCTGGAGAGTTTGCTGTTTAAAGTCAGCCGCGAAAGTCCGGCTTTTGTTCTTTCCTGATTTACAAGGTTTAGGACTTTGTTTGCCTGAACATAGCTTTCGCCGCTGCCCTGGGACCAGCCGCCGTCCTGCGTGCCGTCGTTTTCTGTTCCGCCGGTGCCGCCGTTTTCTGTGCCGCCGTTTTCACCGCCGCCGAAGTTTTCACCGCCGCCGAAGTCCGGGAGCCCAGGCGTCTCATTTTCTGTTCCATTGTCCTGATCCGAATCTGCCGCTCCGTTTCCCGGTCCTGTCTCTTCTGAAGAATCATCGTCATTCCAGCCGCTGCCTCCGATGATGAAGCTGAATATCTTATATATGTCCGCGAAGCACGATTTGAGAGAAACACTCCCTTTGGTTTCCGCAAGCGATACTCCTGTCGAACCTACCGCCACAGCTAAAGCTATGACTGCAATCGTAAGTTTTCTTTTCATCTCATTGCTCCTTTCTTGCTTTCAGCATTTAAAATAGTTTTCACTTACAAGCAAAACTATATTAACTGAAACGGAGCTTGTGAACCCAACAAAAAATGGCAGCGTCGGCTGCCATCATAATATTTTCTCTGTGAACCATTTTACAATTCTGGCCGTCATCCCCCAAATCACGCGGTTTTGCCAGCGATACACAGGAATGATATTCTTGCTTTTGCGCCAGTTATAGCTGGAAGAAATTCCCGCCTCTTCGTAGGGAAAATCTGCCACATCGGAGATGATATCAGCCTCATATACTTTGGGCGGATTGTCTTTGAAGAACTGGAGCGGCACTGTGAAAAATTCCTCCACTTCCTCTTTGTTTATTTTTAGCTTTGCCAGAGACGTCTCCTGGATCTCGGCGACAAAGGTGTGCACTGTGTAGTCAGCAAAGCCGTAAAGCGTGTCGAACCGGGCGATGACATTCACCTCTGAGGCCGGTATGCCCGTCTCCTCTTCAAATTCGCGCAGCCCGGCCGCCAGGGGAGTCTCGCCTTTTTCTATCTTTCCTCCGGGAAAGCAAATATCGCCTGGTTGATTCTTGAGCCGGTTCGACCTGACTTCAAACAAGAGGCTCAGGCCGCTGCTATCTGCATTATCCTCGGGGCATTTCCCCTCCGCGCTGTCTCTGCCGCAAGCCTTTTCCTGGCTATCGCCGTCGCAAGCCTTTTCCTGGCTGTCGCCTGCTCCGACGCATATAGGTATTACAACGCTGAAAAAATTATGCCTGCCGATTGGTCCTGTTTCCCTCGTTTTCAGTTTTTCCTCTATTTTTATAATGTCTGACATTTATCTCCGCTCCCCGAAATATTATCCGCTCTCTGACACATTATCCGCTCCCTGATATATTATCCGCGCGGCCGATATCCGTTTCTGCCGGCCAGTTCTATCGGTCAGCTCTGCCGGCGGCTTCTGACGGCGCGCTCTGCCATCGCCAGCGGCAGTCGCAAGCAAAATCATTCCGCGAGTGGAATCAAAGCGCAAGCAAAATCATGCCGCAAGCGGCAAAAGCGCAGGCAAAATCGCGCCGCGAGTAAAACATAAGGCGGTGGTTCCCCACCGCCCGCATATTATTTAAAGCAAATTTATCAGTTTTATCAGTTGAGAATCTCACAGTCGTCAAAGTTGACGCCGATCATCTCTTCCTTTTCAGCGCTGAGACTTACGACGAAGTCCATGCCGTAATCCTTGGATATGCTCTTGAGTCTTTCCACGAACTCAGGCAGGTCTCCGAGAGAAAAATCAGCGTGTTTTAAGATGCTGTCTATGTATATGGTCTCGATATCGTGATCTGAACTTATGATTCCATAGAGGAATCCGATATATTCATCGCTGTTGGTGATGTGCTCGAAATCTTCCATACATATAACTCTTATTCTATATTTCAAATCATACATCAATCTGTGATTCTTGTTGATAAAGATAATGCTTCCTTTGCTGTTTTCAACACATTCGTTGGCCAAGTCGATCATCTGCTTGGTTTTGCCGCTGCCTTTATGTCCCACTAATAATTTAACCATGGTTATCGCCTCCTAAATAAATTTTGCTTAAACTCTTCAATCCTTTGATTTAGTTCTTTCATTATACAATAACCAAGCTGTCTTTTCAATGAAAATTTATTTTTTTCCTTTCAGCCGCAGCTGACCGCATGCGCCGTCTATGTCGTCACCCAGCTCGCGCCTTATGGTAGATGGGATATTGCGTGCTTCAAGCAGAGCCTGAAACTTCTCCGCTTCCTCTTTGGGAGTAGTATCAAAGCCCGTTTCTTTGACCTTATTCAGCGGTATCAGATTGACGTGGCAGAGCATGCCTTTCAGAAGTTCAGCCAGCTGCATGGCATGTTCCGGCAAATCGTTGACGCCTCTTACGAGAGTATATTCAAAGGTGATGCGTCTGGAAGTCGTCTCAGTATATCTCCTGCATGCTCCTATCAGTTCTTTCAGCGGATATTTGCCGTTTACAGGCATCATGCCGCTTCGTATCTCATCGTTCGGCGCGTGCAGGGAAATGGCCAGGTTTACCTGCGGAAAATCTTTCGCAAATTGTCCTATCATCGGAACGAGGCCGCAGGTGGAGACCGTTATGTTTCTCATGCCCAGATTCTTGCCGGCCTTGTCGTTGATGATCTTTATGAACCGTGAAAGGTTCTCGTAGTTGTCGAAGGGCTCTCCCGTACCCATGACCACCACGTGATTCACCCTTTCTCCCGTATCTCTCTCGGCTGCAATGATCTGTTCAGCTATCTCCCCGGCTGTCAGATTACGGCACAGTCCGTCTATGCCGGAAGCGCAGAAACGGCAGCTCATGCGGCAGCCTGCCTGCGACGACACGCACACCGTATTGCCGTATTTGTATCTCATGAAAACGCTTTCCACCGCGTTGCCGTCACCGAGGCGGAAAAGATATTTCCTCGTCCCGTCGAGTTTTGAAACCTGAACCTGCTCCGGCTCCATCGTTCCCGGCGAAAGACCCTCTTCCCACAGCTTTTTTCTCAGGCTTAAGGGCAAGTTATTCATCTCATCGAAATCCGAAATACCCTTATAGAGCCAAGCAAATATCTGCTTGGCTCTGAATTTAGGTTCTCCCATTCCGGTGAGAAGTTCTTCCAGTTCATTTAGCTGTAAATCTTTTAAATTCGTCATAATCAATCCACATCGTGTCTTGCCAGAATGGCGGCAGGACTCTTTCTCATCGTGCTGAATACAGGGATCAGTCCCACTATGGCGTTGAAGACGTACACTATGGCTATCGCGCCTCCCACTACGACGATGTTCAGGGCAAACATGGAGGAAAGCATCTCTATCTTGAGCAGGTGATAGAGGATATACGTCATTACGCCTATGCCTGTAAGGCTGCCGATGGTGGTCACGGCAAAGATTTCTCCCAGGAACATCTTGTAGATGTCCGTCTTCTTTACGCCGATCGCCCTGTAAATCCCTATTTCCTTGATTCTTGAGAGGAAAGAAGATCTGGTCATCAGCAGTATCTCTATGAGGGAAATCGCCAGCATTATGAGACCCATGGCTATGGCGCCTCCTGTGGACTCTCTCCTGTCCTTGGCGTATTCCTCTCTGTCGCTCTCGTAGGCGGATTTCACATTCAGATTCAGGGCCTGCATATCGGCCATGGCCTCTTCTTTGTCTTGAGGCGCTATCGAAAATCCCTTTGCTCCCTCAATTATAGAATACTTTATAGTGTTCTGATTTACAAGGAAAACTTGCGCATGATCGGGGCTTTCGTAATATCCAACTACTTTCAGCTTATGGCCGCCTGCCTTGACGTCTGTCTCTTTTCCCAGAGGCATTTCCTGCTTTCTGTCGAGGGGAACTATCATCTCATAGTCGTTTTCCGGCATTCTGCCCTCTTTCAGAGTATATTCGCCTGCGTAAGTCTGATAGTTGAAGATGTTCTTCTGTTCCGGCATTTCTCCAGTCTCTTCGTAGGTCATTTCTTCACCGCCGCCGGAGCTGTTGTAGAGCATATCTGTGAAGAGGGATGGGTCGGCATATATCAGAGGTTCTGTCCTGTCAGTTATTCCTACTATTTTAAAATCTTCCATCGAATCCAGCGTCAGACTCTGTCCCAGCATCTGTTCGGCGTCGTTTATGCCTACCTGGGATGCTTTTCCGTCGCGGAACATTCTTTCTATGCTTATCTTATCTATGACGATTTCCTGCGGATTTTCAGGCATGCGGCCATATATAAGGTCCTCTTCCGTTATTTCCGCTATATCGGTCAGGTCTCCTGAAATCACGCCGTAAGCCATATTGGTCTGATAGTAAAAGTTCATCTTGAACATCATATCCACATGGGCGGAACCGGGGAAGAGATATTTGACGGACTCCAGCTTTTCATATTCCAGATATTTATCAGCGTCGACTTTAGGTATCTCTACTTCAAGGTATTCCTTGCTGCCCTGGATAAAGTCCTTATCCTTGATATCAAGGCTTGCGTATATGCTGCTCAGCGAATAGGTTATGAAGATTCCGGCCAAGAAAAACCCGATGAAGAGCAGCTTCTTTATCAGAGGATAGGCCATTATTTTCCTGAATCCTCTCATTAGCGACGGGAAGAAGCCTATTATAGAGCTGTATTTCTCGTCGATGGCGTGATCCACCACCTTGTCAAAATCAAAGTCGTATTCTTCATACAGGCTCTTGTCGATTTCCTTGTAATGGTCGTCGACGAACTCTATGGCTGAGTTTTGATCGACTACTTCTATCCTCGTTTCAGCCTTGGATTTTATATATATGTTGCCGTTCTTTACGACTATATCCAGCGCAATGTCATCATTTTCAGCGCCGTAGAAATCTAGGCTCACTGAATCTTTAGAAACGGTCTCATGCTTTTCAAAATCCTTGAGATAGAATTTGTTGTCTATCCTGTAATCAAGGTTGTCGTCGGTCTGATTTTCGTAATCGGCGGTTATCCTGCCGTCCTTGAGTTCTATGATCCTGGAGGCGTAGAATTTGGCCAACTCCACTTCATGGGTCACGAGGACAACGAGCCTGTCTCTGGAAATGGCCTTGATTATATTCATGATCTCGATGGTGTTGGCGCTGTCCAGATTTCCCGTCGGCTCATCGGCGATGATTATCTTCGGATTCTTGGCTATGGCCCTGGCGATGCCTACTCTCTGGCGTTCACCGCCGGAAAGCATGTCGGCCATCCTGTTTCTGTAGCGATAGATTCCCAGCGTTTCGAGAACGTAATCTATTCTCTTTTTGATTTCCGCCTCGTCCTTGATGCCTATCATTCTCAGTGCCATGGCTACGTTCTCGTATACGGTCATGCTGTCCACCAGCTTATAGTCCTGGAAAATGTAGCCTATATTCAAGTTTCTTATCTCGTCTACTCTGGAAGCTCTCCTGCCTGTTATCTTGGCTCCGTCCACGAAGATGTCTCCGCTGTTGACGCTGTCCAGACCGCCGATGGCGTTGAGCATTGTAGTCTTTCCTGAACCCGATGGTCCGAGAAGGGCCACAAGGCCTTTTCCGCCCAGTTCCAAAGTGGTGTCGTTGATAACGTGTATCTGGTTTTTCTTGCCTTTATTGAAATATTTATTTACTCCTTTTAACCTGATCATCTGCTACACCTCCTCTCTGTAAGTGTTCATCACGGAATCTTTAAACAGTTTCCTTGCGAACCTGTGGGAAATCATGTAGGACATAGCGATGATTATCACGTATATCAGTACATAGCTTGCAGGCGTCATATAATCTGCCAGGCTTACTACCATAGAGGCGTTGATGACTCCCATATATACCAGCACCATGACGGCCATGAAAACCGCATATGCGATGGTCGCCGTCAGGAACAGCTCTATATCGAGAAGCTGTTTTGAGATCTTCCTCGAAGCGCCCAGCGTTCTCAGCGTAGTATAATAAGCGTTCCTGGATTTTAAAACGATCTTGATTATGAAATATGATATGAAGAACAGGGCGACTATCAGCACCGCCAGCATAAAAGTTTTCATCATGTTTATCATCTGAAGTATTTCTCCGCCGTCTTTATATAACGAATCCCTCATCGGCAGAGTTTTAAAGCCCATATCTTCAAGTCCAGCAACGGTATCGTCCAGCTTCTTCACGTCTTCGACGTATACGGAGCTCTGGAAAATTCCCTTGTTTATCAGATTGTTGTAGTCCTCTTCATTTACATATATGATGCCGTCGCTTTCTTCCTTGAACTCAACTCCTGTGAGCGATTTAAGATTTGCTTTTGTATAAGTCCTGCTTATCTTCACAGTCATGGAGTCCTTGTTGTATATGCTGTCAGCACTTATTACCATTTCCTTGCCTACAGCGCTTCCGCTTGACGTATAATCGTTGAGCATGCTGCTGACATAGGCTTCGCCAGACGGCACGTTCTCATTTGGCGCAACGCGGAAATCAGGGCTTGACGAATATGATTCATAATACTGTCCCTCGAAGAGAGTCTTTACGTTGCTGCTGTCTAAAGCGATGTCAAGCCTGAGCTTTTCCAGGATTTCATCTCCGACATAAAATTTATCGCTGCCGCTGTAATCCCTATAGCTCTTAACAGCAACCCCCACTATCTTAAGAGGATTTTCCGTCCTGCGCTCTCCGCTTTCGTCATATTCCTCCGTATAGAATTCCTTACCCAGCAGTTCTTCTATACTGTCGTCTCTGAGGTAATAATCGTTTTCTGATCCCTCGATGATTATTTCTCCCGGATTTTCAGGCATGCGGCCTGCCGTAAGCTGCCCGTCAAAATCTTTTATATCCATGAATTGTCCGTAGAAATAGTAAAAGTAATCTTTATCAGCTATACTCATGGAATAATCCACAAGTGTGTCGTCCTTGGCGACTCTCTCCACATTGCCGAGAGCTTCTATCCTGCTGAACTCCTCTTCCGTTATGGCCCCCTTATCAGGCTTGTTTATGACTATACGCTTGTCAGACGAGTCTGAGAAAAACTGGTTGAATCCATAAGTACTTTCCTCATAAGCCATCTTCTCGAAGGAAGAATACGTCCCTGCCACGGCAAAGGAAATGAAGATGAATACTGCAAATATCAGCACAAACTTGGCGGGAATATTGAAAGAATTCCTCGCTCCCAGCCTGAACCTGTTGGAAACGGTGATATCCGTAAATTCCCTGCCCTCCTCCTTATCCTCTCTCTCCGGAACTTTGAGAGTTTTATCTTCGAGAATCTTTCCGTCGTGCATCTTGATCAGCCTGGTGGCGTATTTTTCCACCTGCTCTAGATTGTGCGTGACGATGATGACAAGTTTATCCTTTGAAATTTCGCTTAAGAGCTGCACGACTTCCTCCGCTGACTTGCTGTCTAGGTTTCCCGTCGGCTCGTCAGCCACGATAATGGGAGTTTCTTTTGCCAGAGCTCTGGCTATGGCCACCCTCTGTTTCTGTCCCCCTGAAAGCTTGGAGCACTTAGTGTCTGCAAAGTCAGACAGGCCGACTTTTGTTATTATGTCCATCACCCTGTCTTTCACATCTCGCTTGTTCTCACCGTTGAGCAGCAGAGCCAGCTCCACGTTCTGATACACCGTGTAGCTGTTTACAAGGTTGAAGTTCTGAAAGATGTTTCCCACGTACTTACGGCGGTATTCCTCAAAGTCGGACTCGTTGTAGTGGCTGGTCTCTTCGCCGTTGATGTACATCTCGCCCTCTTCGTAGGTGTCCAGTCCCGAAAGCACATTGAGCAAAGTTGATTTGCCGCTTCCCGATTCTCCCGTTATGACCACGAACTCTCCCATGGAAAGTTCCAGATTCACTTTGGAGAAGCCGCTGGCGATCACGCCCTTGCTGTAATAAAACTTCGATACGTTTTTTAGTTTCAGCATATTTGTTCCCCTTTTTAAGTTCGTAATGCTCCGAACGGCAGCCGGTTTGAATCCTCCGGGCAGTGCCAAACGGCAGCCGGGTGCCGATTTGAGAGCGGCAGCCGGTTTAAATATCCGGGACAACGCCGAAGCCGCCGGGCAACTGACGACCGGCCTGAGAGCTGAACCACGCGACTTGAACCGCAGCTCATCGGCGGCTGGTCTGCGAGCTGACCTCGCGATGCCTGTGCCGGCCTGAGAGCTGACGCTCTCGGTCGGCGGGCCGCCTGTAGTTTTGTTCCGTGCGGCCCGCCGACCGGCGAAAGGGCGCAATTCCAGTTTTGTCAGGCGTTCTTTCGCCGGCCGGCTGTTCCGGATATAAACCAATTCCGGAAATTGCCGTCCGTTCTGTGTATAAAACCATTCCGACAGCCGCCGTCTGAAGCATAAATTTTCCATAAAAAAGTATACCACATTGCACGGCACACTTTCAATCGAAAGAGCTGTTTTTAATTTTTTGTTAAGGAAGTTGTAATTATTTGCTTTAATAAGGTGAATTATCAGGGGATTTAACTTGTGCCGCCTTTCTACAAGTTTCCTAAAATGTAAAAAACTATCAATATAAATTTTATTCATTGTCCGCTATTATCGCCGTCGGCTGCCGTATTAACTCCGGCAGGGCAACGCAGTTTTGTCTATGCATAATCAACCATGTTTTCCTATTTGGTCAAACAAAAAAAGCCTTTGGCTGCGAGCTGTCGCCCGCAGTCAAGGACTCATATTTCCGAAAAAGCCGAAGGGATTATAAAATTATGTAAAAATGTTGGCAAATTTTTTAATTTCTTAGTTTTTGCCAACATTTTTTACTTTTTAAGCTGCTGAATCACGTTTTCGGTGTGTCAAAATTTGTCGATGTTGTACATTTTCACTATTTCAGATGATTTTGACAACATTTTTTCAAAAAATGTTGTCAAAATTCCTTTCAAACCACAAAAAGTACAACATTAGTGTATTTTATACCCTCGGCAACCCTCTTGCAGGCCGGATTTACCGAAAAATGTTGGCAAATTTCAAGTTGCAATCGAAAAATGACAACATTTGAGAAATTCTTACTTTTTCTCTACGAAAATTCCCGTCTCGTGGCCGTTAAGGTCATACTTGCCGCCTCCGTCAACCGCGTCGGCAGCACCGCCTCTTCCGGCTGACGTTCCGTCCGCGTCTGCAGCGCCTGACGCACCGTCAGCGCAGGCCGCAGCCTCTGCGACCGGCCCGAAGTCCAGACTCAGGGCGAGAGTTTCTTTCATTATATAATCTCTGTGGATTTCCACGGCCCTTTTGACGTCGTCGTCAGCGTCGACAGTTATGGCGATGTTGTCCATCATCTCGAAATCTTTCTGCTTACGCAGCTGCTGAACCTTGGAAATCAGCTCTCTTGCCAGGCCCTCGTCCACCAGCTCATCCGTAAGGGCAGTGTCCAGGATGGTGAACACGTTGTTTTCCATGGCTACGGCGAAGCCTTCTTTGGCGTTGATTCTGATGTCGAGGAAATCCTTGGTGATTTCAACGTCTTCGCCGTCAAGGGAAAGAACCGCCTTTCCGTTTCTTTCAACAGAAGCGATGAATTCGGCGGCATTTACCTTGGCAAGAGCCGCTCCGAAAGCTTTTATCTTAGCGCCGAGCACAGGTCCAGCTGCCTTGAAGTTAGGCTTCAGCGAGAAGTTCATATACTTGTCCAGGTCTTTCTCGAACACCACTTCCTTGACGTTCAGTTCCTCCATGATGAGCGGCGTCAGGTCGCTTATCAGAGATTCGTATTTTCCGTCTACGATGACTTCGCTGAGAGGCTGTCTTACCTTGATCTTTTCCTTTTCTCTCGTTCCGCGTCCGAGAGTTGCCAGAGTCCTGACGAGGTCCATTCTCTCTTCTACGTTTTTATCCACCAGGCTCATATCCGCCTTAGGGAAATATGCCGTATGAACGGTCGCTTCTCCTGTCAGATTTACATAAATCTCGTCGGAAATAAACGGCGCGATAGGTGCTATCATCTTGGCCACGCCTACTAAAATCTCATAAGTGGTCGCGTAGACGCTTCTCTTGTCGTCGGTCATCTCTTCGGCGTAGAATCTTCTTCTGGCTCTTCTGATGTACCAGTTGGAGAAATCTTCGTTGACGAACTCGTTGATGGCTCTTACGGTCTTCATGTGGTCGTATTCGTCCATGTATTCGGTAACATCGGATATCAGCTGATTGTATTTGCTCAGTATCCATCTGTCAAGCTCAGGTCTGTCTGCGTAAGGGACGTCCAGGCTGTTTACATCTATCTCGTCCTGATTTGAATAGAGCACAAAGAAGTTATATACATTTCTCAGCGTACCGAAGAATTTGCTCACCACGTCGATGAGGCCGTCCTCGTCGAATTTTGTCGGAGTCCAGGCCGGGGAAACGCTCAGCAGATACCATCTGGTGGCGTCCGCGCCGTACTTGTCAAAAAGCTCGAACGGCGAAACGGTGTTGCCTCTGGACTTGGACATCTTCTTGCCGTCTTTGTCGAGGATAAGGTCGTTTACGAGGACATTCTTGTAAGGGGCTCTTCCCATTATGAAAGTGGAAATTGCCATCAGTGAGTAGAACCAGCCTCTAGTCTGGTCGATTCCCTCGCAGATGAAGTCTGCCGGGAAAAGCTTGGTTTCAACTTCTTCCTTATTTTCAAACGGATAGTGCCACTGGGCGAAAGGCATGGCTCCCGAGTCGAACCAGCAGTCCATTACCTCTGTTATTCTGGTCATCGGCTTGCCGCAGTGAGGACACTTTATATGAACGTCGTCCACATAAGGCCTGTGCAGCTCTATGCTCTCGTCTATCGGCTCTATGGCCTTTTCAACCAATTCCTTTCTCGAGCCGATGCACTCAAGATGGCCGCATTCGCATCTCCAGATAGGGATCGGCGTTCCCCAGTATCTTGAGCGGGAAATAGCCCAGTCCTTGACTTCCGCCAGCCAGTTGCCGAATCTCTTCTCTCCCACGTAATCAGGGAACCAGTTTACAGTGTCGTTGTTGGCCACCAGCTGATCCTTGAGCTTGCTCATCTCGATGTACCACGACGGCTTGGCGTAATAAACGAGCGGAGTTCCGCATCTCCAGCAGTGCGGATAGTTGTGCTCCATCTTTTCCTTGGCGAAAATCTTGTTGTCCTTGGCAAGGTACTTGATTATTTCAACGTCGAGGCCGTCCTCCATGACGAAGCGGCCTTTCCACGGAGTTTCTGTATAGCATCCTCTCTCGTCGACAGGCTGAAGCACAGGCAGATCATATTTGCGGCCGCACTGATAGTCGTCTTCACCGAAAGCAGGGGCCGTGTGAACGATTCCCGTACCGTCCTCAACTGAAACGTAATCCATGCAGGTCACGAAGAAAGCTTTCTTGTCGGCTTTTACGAAAGGCATAAGCTGCTCGTATTCTACATACTCCAACTCGCTTCCTTTCATTTCTTCTACGATTTCGTATTTCCCTGCGCCTAAAACCTTGTCGGCCAAGAGTTTCGCCACGTAGAACACGTTGCCCGCGTCTTCGCCCTCGGTCATCTTGGCTTTGACATAATCAACGTCCGGGCCTACGGTAAGCGCTACGTTGGAAGCTAAAGTCCACGGCGTAGTCGTCCAGGCGAGGAAATATTCGTTTTCTGCGTCTTTTCTCTTGAACTTTACGGTCAGGGTATTGACCTTGACCATCTTATAGCCCTGGGCTACTTCGTGGGAAGCAAGGCCTGTTCCGCAGCGAGGGCAGTAAGGCAGTATCTTGTGGCCTTCGTAGATGAGCCCTTCGTCGAAGAATCTCTTTAATATCCACCAGTCCGTCTCGATATAGTCGTTTTCCAGAGTAACGTAAGGGTTATCCAGGTCTACGAGGTAGCCCATTCTCTCTGACATTTCCCTCCACATCCCGGTGTAGGTGAATACAGACTCTCTGCATTTCTGATTGAACTCTTTTATACCGTATTTTTCTATATCCTGCTTGCCGGACATGTTGAGCTGTTTTTCCACTTCGATCTCGACTGGAAGTCCGTGGGTATCCCAGCCGGCTTTTCTGTTGACCTGATAGCCCTGCATAGTCTTGTAGCGGCACACGGAATCCTTGAGAGTCCTGGCCATTACGTGATGGATTCCAGGCTTGCCGTTGGCCGTAGGCGGGCCTTCATAGAATACGAAAGGCGTTTTTCCCTCTCTCGCGTCTACGCATTGCTTGAGAAGGTCTTCCTCTTTCCATTTTTCTACCTGTTCGTTCTGTACTTCCGCAACAGGCTTTTCTGAAAGCTTTTTAAACATTTTTTGTCTCCTCTCCTTGCTAAAGGGGCGTTTTTTGTATTTCGCGTTTTCGCGTTTTTCGCGCTTTACGTCCTGAAAAAGAAAACGTCCCTAAGCGATAAAATTATCGATTAGGGACGATTAAATTCTTAACCGCGGTACCACCCTAGTTGCCAACGCCTTGCTCCCCGAATTTCGCCTCTGCAGTTTAAAGCAGCGGCATGCGGCTGCAGGATATGGCCTCTCATTAAAGTGATCAGACTCCGGAGTGATATTCGCACTTAAGCTTCACCGCCGCCCTCTCAGCCAGTGAGGCGGTTCTCTGTAAGGATATTAGACTTAGGCTACTGGTTCCTTCAACGTCTGTGCATATTGAAATTTACTTTGATATTCTACTATTTATAAATATAAAAGTCAAGGTTCTAATTTGATATTTCGCCCTATTATTGATAGGTTTTTTGATATTTGTTAAGCTCCGTTTCAGCCCATGAAAAACTGCGTTCGCCGCAGCAAAACACGTGAAGCCCTCGCACGCCTCGCCGGCTCTCAGCGCAAGCGTAAATTATCACAGGTCTGCCCCCCCCCGCAGAATAGCCCCGTATTGCTTTATTGTTATCCAAAATCGGGAAAACGGTATCTATTTTCATTAAATATTATACCGCAAAGTAAGTTTGGCGAAGCGGCTCAATGAACGCTTCCTTGCAGCGAAGCTGAACAATATGATGTCTGATTTATAATATTATGGAAATGTTGTACAATTCTTTGTTTCAGCTGATTTTTGACAACATTTTTTCTTTGAAGGCTTATCGAAACTTGTAAAATCCACTATGAAATGAAACAAATGTTGCCATATTCTGTGATATCTGGAAATTTGCCAACATATTTTTTAAAAAATGTTGGCAAAATCGCTGCAAATCTAAAAAATGTACAACATCGACACGATTCGACCATGTGAAACACCTGGAATCGGGAGCCTTTGTTTTAAAATGTTGTCATTTTTTCACCATTCTTGATTTCTGACAACATCAAGCCGCCGCTTTACCTGCAACCGATGCATGGCAAAGGACGACGACATACGGATAAAGACATTATGGTCATGTATGATGCGGCTAAGCATGACCCGGCTGAATATGCGCCAGTCAATATCTCCTTTGATTTTGAAATGTTGTAATTTTTTGCCGTCTTCTCCAGATTTTACAACATTTAATGTTGTATTTTTCTCAGATATTTTTAAAATTTACAACATTGCTTCATTTTTAAAAAAAAAGCAAGTTTCCACTATATCTTGCGAAGGATTATCAGATTGCAGCGGAAGCAATCTGCGTGCCGTGCCGCCGATGGCTCACACTTCCTGTATGCGCTTTTCGCAGCTTTGATCTTTGAGCCTCGAGCTTCGAGTCCCGAGCTTTGAACTCTGAGCTTTGCACCTTGATAAGACAAAGCCTTAAGGGAATCATCTCCCCTAAGGCTTCAATCAGGTTTCCGATAAAACTAACCGCGGCAAAATCCACCGCAGTGAAATCCACTGCAGCAAAATCCATCGAGGCAAAATCCGTCGCGATGAAATCAGCTCTGGCAGAAAAATCCCGCCGGAGTTACTTCATTACTCTATTACATAGTTATTTCATCATTTCAGTCATGTAAATGCCTACGGCTTTTCCCAGCTCAACTTTGACGCCGCAGCGAATGAGGCCTCTCTCTATTATTCCGAGAACAGCCACCTCGTCATTGATGTCTATGTTGCCCATGTGACCCAGTCTGAACATTTTTCCTGCATAAGCTGCCAGTCCGCCTGCCACTGTCATGCCCTCTTCAAACATAGTGTTTCTGAACTTAACGTCGTCCACACCCTCAGGATAAATCAAGTTGGACAGGGTAACGGCTCTGTGCTCTTTTTCAGCAAGGATGGTGAAGCCCATGCTTTCGAGAGCTTTCTGCATGGCCTCTGCGTTCTTCTTATGTCTTTCGTATCTAGCCTTGTAGCCTTCCTCTTCAATTATCCTCGTCGCTTCCTGCATGGCCCATACCAGGTTTACGGCAGGAGTTGCGAAATATTTTGACGGTTCGTCCATTATAGGGATCCATTTTTCAAAGTCCACATAATATTCAGGGATGCTGCCGAGAGCTTTTCTCCTTTCAAGGGCTTTTTTGCTGGCCCATAAGATGAACATTCCCGGGCATACGCCAAAGGCTTTCTGTGAACCGGTGAAAAGGATGTCTATCTTCATTCTGTCCACATCGGCATATTCGCCTCCGGTAGCGGCTACGCCGTCTACTATGTATACAGTCTCAGGAGACGTCTTTTCGATCATCTTTCCTATCTCCTCGATATCAGCCCTTACCCCTGTGGAAGTATCCACGTGGGAAACTGTGATAGCGGCGTATTTTTTCTCTCTGAGCTTGGCCTCGATGGTCTCTAAAGGAATCGTAGTTCCCCACTCAGCGGAAAGCACGTCTATGTCCAGACCTTTTTTCTCGCATATCTCTATGAATCTGTCGCCGAAGAAGCCGTGACTTACTATGAGAATGCTGTCGCCTCTTTTAGTCGTATTTGCTATCGCCATTTCCATGGCCAGAGTTCCTGTTCCTGCCAGAGGGAAAGTTTTTCCTGAGCAGTTGAGAAGCTTTGCCAGGTCTGCTATGAGCTTTCTGTAGTCCGCTACAAATCTCGGATCTCCGAAAGCCTGCATCTCTCTGCCCATCTGCTCCTGTATGGATTTTACCACAGGAGTCGGTCCCGGTATCATTACCATTTTTTTCGTTTCCATATCAAATCATCTCCTTAAATAGATTTATATTCTTTTGCGTGGCTGAGTTGGTTTCTCATCAGCCTCATATATTATACTACCTCCTAAGGCATTTTCCAATAGGATTTTCACCCGTAAAGACTCCGTCCCTGACGATCAGCCTGCCTCCTTTAATCGTAGTTACAGGCCAGCCCTTGAGTGTTTTACCCTCAAACACGGAAAAATCAGACCGCGAATGGAGTTGAGATGCATGTACTTCTCTCTGCTTATCCATATCGACGATGACTATATCAGCGTCGCTGCCGGGAAGCAGGGTGCCTTTCTTAGGATATATGCCGAACATTTCCGCCGGCTTTCTCGTCATGTGGGTTATCAGTTTTTCCAGCGGCAATCCGCGCTTTGCCACTCCCTCGTTCAAGACGGAGGCCAGATGAGTTTCTTCCGCCGGATAACCGGGAACTGCGTCCCACATGCTGCCGTCCGATCGCTTTTCTTGACGCGTTATGGTAGTGTTGTCCGTGCCTATGGTGTCTATAACTCCGTTTTCAAGAGCTTTCCAGAGTGCGTCCACGTCTTCCTTTTCTCTGAATGGCGGTTCCATCTTGAATTCGTTTCTGCCCTTTTCGTCCTGTTTGGACAGGGAGAGATACATGCTGGTGGTCTCCACGTTTACATATTTGTTGCGTATCCTCAGAGAAGCGAGACGGCGTACTGCATCTTTCGACGTTATATGGACAAAATATACGGGCACTTCTGCTTTCTCGGCAAGATATGACATGCGTATCACCGCTTCTTCCTCAGCCATGGCAGGATGTGTGTCCGAATAAGTTTCCACTCCTGCCTGCGGGTATTTTTCCCTCATGATGCGGTCTGCCCGTCTTACGAGATAACGGTTTTCCGCATGGGCGCAGACGACACACTTTCTGCCGCTTTTCTTTATTTCGTCAAAAACATCCATGATGAAACCGTCGTCCACATCGGGAATCATGCCTGGGATGCCGTTCATATAAAGCTTGAATGACGTGACGCCAAACCGCCTGATGTACTGCTCAATTTCCCTCGCTTGTGTTTCGCTGGAAATCACCAGATGAGGTATAAAATCGACCCAACTGAAGTTCTCTATCTTTTCTGAAATTCCAGGGAAAGTCTCAAGGTGAGACGACTATCCTCCGATGAAGCAGCCTACGGTGGTAATCCCGCCCAAAGCCGCCGATTTTGTCTCCGATTTCAAATCCTCTTCGAAAGGCACAAAAAGACCCATGTGAACGTGCGGGTCGATTATGCCCGGTATCACATATTTTCCGGCCGCATCTATCACCTCTGCGGCTTTCATATTCTGTTTCCCAATAGACGCTATTTTGCCGTCTTTTACATAAATGTCCAGTTCAAATATGCCGTTGCCCGGAATGACCACTTTTCCGCCTGAGATGACCATATCCATTATCTGACTGTCCCGGGCAGATAATGCCGGATAAACGCTCTTCGTCGCCGGCGTTACCTTTTGTTATTTCTAATAGTTGTTTTGGATTTTTACTAATACCAGCTCTTACATATAGATTAGTCTTTATTTGCCTTCTTAGTTCCCTTACACTCCAATTACAATTAATACATTCTGTTTCATAAAAGAATCGTTCAAATTCATCTTCTAATACCATAATCTCTCTAATATGAGAAAAAGATAAATTATTCAAAAGTATATCTGCATCCGTTGTAAATTGATTAGATATCTTAAAATCTTTTGAATCAGTAGATAAAGCAAAAAGGTGCGACACTGTCGCACCTTTTTGAGGATACATAAAGCAGTTGCATTGAATGTATAGGCTATTTCAACTTCCATATTTTCTTTATCAGCAATAAATTCATATTCATTTTCTACCTTTTTACCATCAATCAATAATTCAGCATTATTTTCTTTTAACATTTGCCATCCTACAAGTTTGTATTTTGTGCCGACTTCTAAACCTTCTAAAGTTACTTTATCAATGATTGTCACTTCTTTAGCTGCTTCAATTTCTTTTTTGCCATCCTTATCCGTTGCAGTTGTATGAATATTAATAATGCGATTTGTGATTAATACTGTTTGTCCATCATCTTCAATATCCTTATGTTCTGCAACTTTTATAGGTTCATCAGGATTGCTTAAATCATATAATTCTTCAAAGGTAACAAGATTTTTACCACCTAATGAAGATCCATTAAATGTATAGGTTTTTCCATCTTTCATTCGATGATTGAAATATCCATAAACATGTACAAAATCACCTTTAGCAAATGTTTTAGCAACATCTACTTTGTCACCATAAACTGCACAGTTTATATATTCCTTTCCTTTACCATAGCCTTTAGCAAGCGTAAAATTTACTACTTGTGATTCCTTACCATCTTTAAAGAAACTTGTTGATACAGGCTCCTTAATTAGATTGGCATTAATATTAATCATTTCTCTTTCCATGTTGTACCTCCTAAATTAAAAAAAAGCGATTGATGTTTAATTATCAATCGCATAATAGGTTCTAATATTTAATTTTTAAGTAGGACTTCGTATCCTATACATTTTAACCACTCCTCTTTGAATACGAAAAAAGGGCAGTTCTCATGTTTGATTACTACCCTTAAAACTATGTTTATCATATCGTTGACATCGCTATATGTGCTACCAATATAATAATTTATTTATTTGTTTTATCTTTTAAAGACTTATAAACTAAATTATTTTTACCATAAACATATTCACAAAACTCAAAGACTTGTTTTTCTGAATATTGATCTAACGATAAATTAAATAGTTCTTTTTTCACTTGGTCTTTTGAAGATGATAAATCCGAAATATTACATACAACCAACTTTAGCTCTCATATCTTCGAAAATATCTCGTTCCATAAATCATTCCTCCTAGCTTTGAGAAATTTATTGATCCGTTTTTCTTTTTTTACGATATATACCAACTAAACCAACACTAGAAGCGATGAATAGTAATGACCAAAGTGTCATGTTTGTACTATCTCCTGTTTGAGGATTTTTATCATTTACTGATGTGTCTGGTACAATAATTGGCTTATTTGAATCATTTGGTGTATTAGGTTTATTAGGTTCGCTTGGAACTACTGGTCCATCTTTGGCTTTTACTGTAACTTTGATTGTTTTAACTGTAGAAGCACCTTGGCTATCCGTCACTTTATATGTGACTTCATAAACACCGACTTTCGTATTGTCTACTTCATTTTTGATGACATTTTCAATTGTCAATGTAATATTTCCATCTTCCTTATCTGTCGCAGTTACATCCTTTAATGGATCAAATTCATCTCCAACATATATCGTTTTATCTTCTGCGTTAATAACTGGAATTTGATTGATAATACTTGCGTTTTTCTTAAATTCCCATGTTCCTGTAAACTGGATATATCCATCTTCGTTTAGATTATCTGCACTTGATAATTTATTGTTAGCATCATATCCCTTAAATAACCAAACGCCATCTGATACAATAACTTCTGTTTTATTTGGTTGAATTACACTGATTGTTACTCCCTCAAGATATTTCTTATCGTCTGTAGGAAGTAAATCAGTTACTTCTTTTGGAAGTTTTTGTTCATCTGTTCCATTGATAAACTCATAAACAACAGGATATTTTTCCTTTTGTATATAAGTCATGTAATTTAATTGATCGGTTGCTTGGCTCTTACCAATAACTAAACCTTCTCGCATATAATTACTTGGAATATATAATTGTTGATATTCAGCATTTTCAGCAGCTTTTATTCCACCAGCTTCATCATGATAATTAACTAAACGAGTTCCTTTTGTTTGTTCATCTTCTACAACGCAATCTTTACTTGTGATAGAAACACTATTTTCTTGTGTGATATTTTCTAATGGTTTTATAACATCAATTACACGATTGCTTGGAAGATATACATCGTTATTTTTATCAATTAAGGCTTTTTCACCGATATTTAATTTACTATTTTGATAAATACCATCACTACCGTTACCTGCCTTAGCTTTATTTCCACTAACTGTACCACCTAGTATCGTACATTTTGCAGTTTTATTATTCCAAGAATTAGCATCAATGTAGATACCACCACCTGCTGAAGTAGCTGTATTTTCTTTCAATTCTCCAGAATTCATCTGCATTTCTGAAGAATGTAAATATACCCCCGCACCTATTGATGCTTTGTTTTGGGAAACAACAGTATTTTTTAGAGTAATTTTTGAATTAAACACTCCATAAATAGCTCCACCTTGAGATTTCGCTTCGTTGTTAGAAATGTTTGTATTTGAAAGTATTACATCTGTAGCTTCAAAATATGCAGAAATTGCACAACCATTGATTGCTTTATTTTGGGTAATATCACCTTTATTAATGGTAATAGTAATAGCAGGCTCCTTTTCATGTTGTGCATAAAAAGCAGGATAAGTTGCAATAGCACCACCTAATCCCTTATCTCCGTTAGAGCCACGATAAGTCGCTTCATTTCCTGAGATTGTACCACCATTCATTGTAAAACTTGCTTTTCCTGCAATTTCACGAGAGTAATCTCCTCCTACAGCCGACCAATCTTGGAAATTGGCAACATAAATTCCACCACCATAATGACCTTCATAACTATCTTTACTATTTGCAGAATTGTTTATAATCTTTCCATCATTCATAATCATTGATGAAGCTATTAAACACACACCACCACCTCGAACGGCATGATTATTTTTGATTAATCCACCATTCATTGTAAATGTACCATGATTTTCTAAATGTATCGCACCACCGAATTGAGCAGTCTTATCTAAAATACCATTATTTCGAATAATAGCTCCGTCTTCCATTGTGATTGTATCATAACTAAAACCACTAACAGCTCCACCCATGCCTCTATTGTTGCAATTGTTTTCCAAGATAGCACCAGATTGCAAAATTAAATTTGAACCATCTGCTTCATTTCCTGCTAGTTTACCTAACTTAACAATTGAATGAATATCTACGGATTCATCGCTATAATGTGTTCCATCTATTACAATATTTTGCAGAGTTAAAGTAGCCTTTGGATTGACTACTATCATATCTCCACCTGCGTTTCTTTGCAATTTAGAATTTGGAAATTCTGACAAAGTCCATGTTTCATCATTAGTGACTTCTACATAACTATCAAGTAAAATAATATCTCCATCTTGAATTAACGATTTCGCTTTTGCAAATGTTTTAACACTTGATTCTTCTGTAAGTCCATCATTTTGATCATTTCCATCATGACTATTTAAATGTATATGCTTTACATTTTTAGGACTTACTTCATTAGAATTTTTACTGTCTGTTTTTTGCTTTGGATCTTCATTATTTTCATTAGAAGTAATATTGCCTTTTTCTTCTAATCTAGACACCTCAACAGGAATTGTTTCTTCCTTTGGCGTTCCTTCTAGCGAATAATTCACCTTGAAATCATAGTTTCCATTTTCAGTTACTACATAAGTAACGCTCGATAAATCCTCTACTTTTTCAGTACCATCTGGTAATGTTACTTTCTCTAACTGAATAGTTTCTGTCTCCGTAAATTCTAAAGAAATCGTCGCTTCTGTTTTATCTTCATTTACTTCTTGTAAGACTTCATATTGAGGCGAAGAAGTTTGAAATGAAGAAGCGTCTGTTTCTTCTGCAAATACAGTCTGTGGTATCAATCCTAATACCATAACTAACGTAAGAAACCATGTAGTCACTCTCTTTGTTAGGTTCATTCTTATTCCCTCCTTCTATCTATCTTTTGAACCGAATGTATGTTAAGAGATACATGAAATGGTAAGAAAAGCAGACTTTTGTTACCAGTAGTGATAAAATCTAAAGATGAGATAATATGAAATGTTTTTGCATTTTACCTCTTAAAATATAAAGAAAAACAGATGTTTTATACTAATTCCATTTATAAACACTTCTTATCTTAATGGAATAAAAAGTCTACTTTCTGTGACAATAAAAGTCTACTTTTTATTGCACGAAAGCCTAGTAGTTTCAGCATTTTTTTCATATCTCTTTATCCAATTAGAAAAAGTATTATGATTTGTATTTAACATCTTTGCTGCCTTGCGTTTACTAATTTTATTTACTTTCCATAATTTATAGATTTCTTCAAATTCTTTTGGAATAGGTATAGGCGGTCTTCCAAATTTGATTCCTTTTTCTTTAGCAATCCGTATACCTTCTGCTTGTCGCTGTTTAGTATTTTCTCTTTCTACCTGTGCTACATAAGAGAGTATCTGTAAAACTAAATCTGCAATAAATTTCCCTGTAATCCCATTTACTTGATTTCTAGTATCTAAAAGCGGAAAATCTAATACGATAATGTCAATGTTAATCTTTTTTGTGAGATAACGCCACTGTTCTTGTATCTCATCATAATCTCGCCCCAAACGGTCAATTGATTTAATATAAAGTTCATCACCTGGTTGTAATTGTTTTAATAATAATTGATATTGTTCACGATAAAAATTTTTACCAGATTGCTTATCTATGAACATATTCTGTTCTAAAATACCTATACTTTCCATTGCCTCTACTTGTCTTGCAATATTTTGATCTTTACTTGAAACACGAATATAAGCATATTTTTTCATTATAATTCCTCCTAAAAGTTTAGTTATAAAAGAAATTATAAATTTTATGGATTATAAAACTTCAAACAGCCAAATTATGAAAGCATAAAAATCCTTATTACATACTTTTATTACAGCCTAGTAACAATACTATTCTTATTTAGCTTTGCTTTACCTTTTCAGCTTATATAATCTTCGATATTAAAAGCATTT
>UQXL01000014.1 GCA_900545135.1 uncultured Eubacteriales bacterium
AATCTACCACAAGCTCTCCGCAGTCCTGACAGTAATACGCAGGTATCCTGTGGCCCCACCAGAGCTGACGGGAATGCACCAGTCCCTGATTTCCTCAAGCCATCTGAGATAGGTCTTTTCAAATCTCTCAGGCACATGGGTCAATGCACCGCTCCTGGCGGCCTCTATAGCCGGCTCAGCCAGCTTCTCCATGGCGACAAACCACTGGTCTGAAAGCATAGGCTCTATTACAGTATGGCATCTGTAGCACTCTCCAACAGGAATGACCTTTTCCTCAGTCTTTACCAGATAACCGGCGGCTTCAAGGTCGGCGACCCACGCTTTCCGGCACTCATAGCGGTCCATACCGGCGTATTTACCAGCCAGCTCGTTCATGGTCGCGTCTTTGTTTATGCAGCTGGGTCTTTCAAGCCCCGCTCTTATACCCACTTCAAAATCGTTAGGGTCGTGAGCCGGGGTGATCTTAACTGCTCCCGTTCCCTTTTCCGGATCAGGATAGATGTCCTCGATTACAGGGATTTCTTTTCCTACCAACGGCAGGATGACTTTCTTTCCTACCATATCCTTGTATCTCTCATCGCTCGGATGAACGGCTATCGCCTCGTCGGCGAACATGGTCTCAGGTCTTGAAGTAGCCACTACTATGCCCTCGCCGCCGTCTGCCGCAGGGTATCTGAAATACCAATACTTGCCGTTTCTGTCCTCGTGCTCGACTTCAGCGTCGGAAAGGGAGGTGCCGCATTCAGGGCACCAGTTTATCAGCCTGTTTCCTCTGTATATGAGTCCTTTTTTATAGAGTTTTATGAAGAAAGTCTTGACGGCCTTGTTGCAGCCTTCGTCCATGGTGAAGCGTTCTCTGCTCCAGTCGCAGGAGTCTCCCAGTTTGCGGCACTGGCGTGTGATCCTGCCGCCGTATTCTTCTTTCCAGGCCCAGGCTCTCTTCAGGAATTCTTCTCTGCCCAGGTCTTCCTTTTCCAGTCCCTCTTCTTCTCTTATCTTATTTACGACCTTGACCTCGGTGGCGATGCTGGCGTGGTCGGAGCCCGGCAGCCAGAGGGCGCTGTAGCCCTCCATTCTCTTCCATCTGGTCAGCACATCCTGCAGCGTCTGGTCGAGGGCGTGTCCCATGTGAAGCTGTCCCGTGATGTTGGGAGGCGGCATAACTATAGTGAAAGGTTTCTTGTCTTTGTCTATTTCGGCTCTAAAACAGCCGTTTTCTTCCCACATCTGATAGATGCGCTCTTCAAAATCTTTGGGATTATAATTCTTAGCCAGATTTTTTTCCATTTGTATCATGTCTCCTTATTTTTGTTTTTTGCTTGGGCGGCCTGCCTTCGGGCAAAAGAAAAACCGTCCTTGACTAAAGGACGGATCATTCCGCGGTACCACCTTTATTCCTCTCTGCTACTTGCAAGTTTCGTTGCACGTTCGTCTTGGCGACAGCGCTTCGTCCTGCTGCAACTCCTCGTCCGGCTGTAGTTCTTCATCTGACGATATCTTGCAGCTGCGACGTATCTCATCCTTACACTGAGCAAAAAGGCTCTCATTATCAAAAATAAAACTCAGAAGCAACCTTCAGCAAACGCTTTCCCGGAAGCTCTCAGCCTGCGGCTTCCCTCTCTGTAGAGCGCTGTCTTTGCCTACTCCTCTTCATCACCGTTTTTATTAAATTATTACCTATTTATTCTATATATTCCTGCAGTAAAAGTCAAGGGCTCGGGAGCAAAACTTCATACGATACCGGACGAAAAATTCCATACAACATTTTTCCTGCCTCCGATGTTTCAATCATCGGTTTTGTTCAAATTGTTCCATCCATATCTCTTAATCGAAATTATTCCTGACGCTATACTAGCCAGCTCGTCTACGGCGCCTGCCCATGAACCGATTATGAGGTCATAAATTATCCACAGCGGCGAGTTGATAAATATGCCGGAAATTCTGATCTTCTGGGCATTATGAGTATAACCTCCGATCGTCGTAGCGATATTTGCACATACGGGCAGAAGCGATATCCAGCCCTCCCAGGTTGTGACCAAAACGACCAGCTGCATGGAGCATAAAATCATGCACATCGTGCTGCTCCGTGCGAATTTCCACTTGCTGGCGAGGAATAATGATCTTGTCAGATTCAATATGTAACTGAGGCCTCCTGTCATAGCTCCTAAAATTATGAAATGTGCAGTATAGACAACATACGAAAAAAACTGCATCGTGTAGAGCTTACGATTGCTTCTGCATTGATATGAAAGGAAATATAAAACGGCCCCTAGGATAGCCAAGCATTGTGTAAATAAGAACTTTAAGTCTACTTAGACTCACCTCACAGCCCGAGCTTTGACGCGCCTTCTGCAACATGCTGCAGCAAAAGCGCGGTTGTCACGCTTCCCACACCTCCCGGAACCGGGGTGATGGCTTTTACCTTGTCTTCAAGAGCTGCAAAATCCGCGTCTCCGCACATCTTGCCATCTTCATCAAAATTTATGCCTACGTCTATTATTATCTGCCTGCCGCTGACATGTTCTGCGCCTACCGCCTTGATTTTGCCAGCGGCACATATAATGATGTCGGAGTTTTGGCAGATTTCTTTCAAATCGGTCTCGCTGGTTCTGCTGTGACACATCGCGACGGTGGCGTTCTTTTCCAGCAGCATCATGGACGCGGGCTTGCCTATTACAAGGCTTCTGCCTATTACTGCGGCTTTCTTTCCGGCAATCTTTATGCCATAGTATTCAAGTATCTTCAATGCCGCCTCCGCCGTGCATGGCGGAAATCCTATCTTATTTCCCGTGAACAGGCTGCCGACGCTGGCGTCCGATATGCCGTCCACGTCTTTATCGGGATTTATGGCGTTTCTGACTTTATCTTCGTCTATATGCTTTGGAAGAGGCCGGAATATCAATATGCCGTGAAGCTTATCATCCTCGTTCATTATCTTGAGCACGTCGAGCACGTCTTCTTCTTCAGCTTCTCTGTCCATGATGTATTTTTCAACATTTATGCCGACGGCAGCAGCGGCGCGGACCGCGCTGTTTTCGTAAGCTATGTCGCTTTCATTTGCTCCTACGCGCAAGATTCCCAGAGTGGGAACTATGCCTTTTTCAATCAGTTCCTCAGCTTTTTCTGTTGTCTGAGCCTTTATCTCATCGACCAGCGGTTTTCCTTTGAGTAATTCCATTTTTTCTCTCCTATGCACTGTGTATATATGAGATTATATCATCAGCCAGGTGTTTTGTCCTTAATTTTTTGCATACATGCGTAACTCAGATGAGAGTTCATTTCTAACTTTGAAATGTCATAAAATTTATCGCAATTTAATATTGAAAAGTCATTCAAAACTACTGGTATAGTTGCCCCGGTGTTTTTGAAATCATGTGTATTTTCTATTTTTCTCCTCTCTGTACTTTTCTCATTTCAAAGAAAAACAACGTTACAGTCGTCAGCACGGCTACGGCGTCGGCGATAGGCTCAGCCAGAAAGACTGCGAACACTTTGTCTTCGAGAAAAAGAGGCAAAATGAAGATCAGCGGTATCAATACGATGACCTTTCTGAATATAGCTAGAAAAGCGCTGGTCTTTGAATTTCCGAAAGCGATGAAGGTCTGCTGGCATGACGTCTGCAACCCCATCAAAAATACGGAAGCCATATATATCCTCAGAGCCCAGCAGGAAAGCTCCGCCAGCTCCGGATCTTCCGTAAAAATAGCGACAAAAACTGACGGCATCAGCTCTACCAAAAGCCAAAGTATCGAAGCATAAGAAAACGTACATACAGTCTGCAGCTTAAAGGCCTGCATGACTCTTTCCCTGTTTTTCGCGCCGTAATTGTAGCTTATTATCGGCTGGCCTCCCTGTGTGATTCCCTGGATGGGCAGCATGGCAAACTGCATGATGCTTGAAAGTATGGTCATAGCGCCTACAGCCAAATCTCCGCCGTATTTCAGCAGCGAAGAATTGAAACAGAGCACCAGGATGCTTTCGGTGGACATCATCACAAAGGGTGCTATCCCAAGCCCTATGCACGGCAGCAGTATATGTTTTTTTATCCTGACATTCTCTTTCTTTATCCTGAGAATGGTATTATTTCCCCTCAGAAATCTGTAAGCCCACACCGCACTTATTGCCTGGGAAATAACAGTAGCCACGGCCGCGCCGCTGACACCCATATCGAGGACAAAGATAAACAGCGGATCCAGCACTATATTGGTCACAGCTCCTATGATAACGGTCAGCATGCTTATCTTGGAAAACCCCTGCGCCGATATAAAAGCGTTGAGTCCCAGCGTAAGCTGCACGAACACGGTGCCCAGCGCATATATGGTCATATATTCTTCAGCATAATCTATCGTATTTTTGCTCGCGCCGAAAAGATAGAGCAGCGGTTCTCTGAAAATAAGCGTTATGGCTGTAAGCAGCAGCGCCACTATTATCAGGGCTGAAAAACAATTTCCCAAGATCTTTTCCGACGTTTCTTTTTCGCCTTTTCCCATGAATATGCTGGCTCTCGGTGCGCCTCCCATACCCACAAGATATGCAAAGGCTGAAATTATCATTATCAGAGGAAAGCATATTCCTACTCCCGTCAGAGCCATCGACCCCTCTCCATCTATATGCCCTATGTACATCCTGTCAACCATGTTGTAAAGCGCATTTACTACTTGGGAGGTTATGGCCGGAACAGCCAGAACGAAGAGCAGGTGTTTTACCGGTTCCTTTCCCAAATCCACTTCTTTTGACATCAGTTGCTTCATATATCATTCCCCCTTAGCTGTCTTTGCTGACGCTGCTTTGAATCTGTCTATGATCTTCTCCATGGTTTCTTTCATCATGCGCATTTCCTCTTCGGAAATATCGGCCAGAACCACTTCGTTTATTTCTTTTATGCCCTCTGAAAGCTGTTTCGTGACCGCAGAGGCACTCGCAGTAAGGTATATTTCCCTGCTGCGCCTGTCGCCGCTTGCTTCCCTGGTCTGTATGAGTCCTTTTCTTTCAAGAGCGGCAAGGCTCCTGCTGACAAGGCTTTTCGATACGCCAAGGATTGTGGTCAGCTGGCTGCTGGTATTTATGCTTTTGTTATTTGAAAGCAGTATCAATACGGAAATTTCATTGGGTGAAAAATTTTCTTCCTGAAACTTTATATTGAGCCGCTCCGCATAGACTTTTCTGATCTGTGAAAGATAGCTCAAAGCTGTTTCCACGTTATTGGTCATTTGCTCTCCTCCGTCTTTTTCCGGCGTTATGAGTTTTCAATTAGTTTACTTGTGAACAATATATAATATACGCTTAGCTTGACGCAATGTCAACCGTTTCCCAGAGCCGGAATCACGCAAAAAAGACCTGCATACTCCTTGCTCTGCCTTATTTGCAGTTAGCCAGAGCAAAAGTATCTGCAGGTCTAAGACCACAATATAGTGAGATTCGTCCGCTATATCATTTTTCCATAAGTATGTTTATCGCCTCGTAAAGCAGCGCATATCTTTCTTCTATGGAAGATATATCCATGTACTCGTCAGGAGTGTGATACATATATCCAACCGGGCCGCATCCGTCTATTACTGGAGTGCCGACAGAAGAAATGAGACTTCCGTCAGAGCCTCCGCCGACACTTTCAAATTCGAAGCTTTGTCCTGTCTTTTCTCCGGCTTTCAAAAGTGCGTCCATCATTATATCAGTTTTCTCATCTGCCGCCATCGGCGGGAATCCGCTGAGTTTTTCAACTTTGACGATAACCCCTTCGACTGCCGGCTCTGCCGCCATTGCCATAAACTTTTTTTCTACCTCAGGCAGCAATTCCATCTCAGTATATCTGACATCTATTATACATTCGGCGAATTCCGGTATCACATTGCTGGCCGTGCCTCCGCTGACCACTCCTACGTTGACATTTATACCTGCGGAAGCATCGTTTAAAGGAAACGTGTCGTATACCCATCTGGCAAGTTCCCTTACGGCGCTTATGCCCTTTTCCGGCGCGTTGCCCGCATGTGAAGCCCGTCCTTTGAAAGATATTTTATATTCAGCTACGCCTTTTCTGTTCTTGACAAAATTTCTGCCCTGCCTGCCAGGCTCCATATCGAAGCAATATGATGTTTTTGCTCCAAGGCTTTTGATCAATTCTTCCGAATCTATCGAGCCTATTTCCTCATCGCAGTTATGAACGGCAATCAGGCGTATATGCGGGTTTTCTCTCACGAACCTTTCTGCCAGATATACCGTCAAAAGCACGCCTGATTTCATATCGGCAACACCTGGACCATATGCGTTTCCGTCGGAAATGCGAAAAGGTCTTTCAGCCACGGTGCCCTCCGGGAAAACAGTATCCAGATGTCCTATAAACAGCACTTCGGACTTTTTATCGGAGGATACTGCAGGGGAGCAGGCTATCAGGATCGGTCTCCTGTTCTCGCCGAGAAATCTGAGCTCAGTTTTCATTCCCACTGCGTCATATTTCTTTTCAAGCCACTGAGCGGCTATGGTCAAGCCTGCAATATCATGGCTTCCGCTGTCTATATCCACAAATTCCTGGAGTTCTTCAAGGTATCTTTCCAATTCAAATCCGCTCATGTTATGCGCCTCCTTTTATCTGCCTCTATTCTTTTTCCACTCTTTTATCTGACGCAGTCTCTCCTTGAACCTGGCTTCCGTGCCCTGCTCCGTCGGTCTGTAATATTCCCTACCCAAAAGCGAGTCCGGCAGGCACTGCATATCCGTCAGCTTGTCCTCAAAATCGTGGGCGTATTTATAGCCTTTGCCGTATGAAAGGTCTTTCATCAGCTTTGTCACGCCGTTCCTTATGACAAGCGGCACCGGCTCTGAGAGCTGGGTCAGAGCGTCCTTTTTAGCTGACTCATAGGCCATATACAGGGAGTTGGACTTGGGAGCCATGGACATATAGACGACGGCCTCTGTCAGGTGAACGGAACATTCCGGCATACCGATGAAGTGACACGCCTGATATGCCGCCACCGCAAGTTCCAGCGCTCTCGGATCTGCAAGGCCTATATCCTCGCTGGCAAACCTGGTCACACGCCGGGCCACATACAGCGGATCCTCCCCGGCTTCCAGCATCCTGGCCAGCCAATATACCGCTGCGTCAGGGTCTGAATTCCTCATCGACTTATGCAGAGCCGAAATCAGATTGTAATGTTCTTCGCCGTTTTTGTCGTAAAGCAGTGACTTTCTGGAGGTACACTGCTCCAGGTTTTCTTTGGTTACAATAACTTTATTTCCGTCAACTATGCCGTTCAATACTACCATTTCCAGAGTAGAGAGCGCAGCTCTGGCGTCTCCGCCGGCAAACACGGCTATTGCCTCCAGCATTTCCCCTTCTATATCTATTACCTGGCCGCCGAAGCCCCTCGGATCGGTCAGCGCCCGTTTCAAAAGCCCAGTCAGTTCTTCTGTGGCAAGAGCCTTAAGTACGAAGACCTTGCACCTTGAAAGCAAGGCTCCGTTGATTTCAAAGGACGGGTTCTCCGTCGTAGCTCCTATGAGGATTATGCTGCCCTTTTCCACAAAGGGCAGAAAGGCGTCCTGCTGAGCTTTATTGAACCTGTGTATCTCATCCACGAAAACGACGGTCTTTTCTCCGTAGCGGCGGTTGGTCTCTGCCTGCTGCATCACCGCCCTTATTTCCTTGATGCCGCTGGTCACCGCAGAAAAATCTATGAATTCTGCTTTTGTCATACCGGCGATTATCCTGGCCAGCGTCGTCTTTCCTATGCCCGGAGGACCCCAGAAAATCATAGAGGAAAGGTTGTCGCTTTCGATAAGGCGGCGCAGAACCTTGCCCTCTCCCAGCAGATGGGTCTGTCCCACGTATTCTTCCAAAGTGGCGGGTCTCAGCCTTGCTGCCAGAGGCTGCGATATTTTATTTTCAAATATGCTCATCTGTTCCATGACTTCCTCCTGTGCTTTTCTGTGCTTTTCATCGCGGGCGCTGTGAAGCAATGGTTTTGTAAAAAGTATACCACGGCTTTTTCGATTAGTCTACTTTCCCGGCCGTTTTGATCCCGGCCTGAGTAAGTACAGGCGGCCTGAATTCAGCGTTTCCTCCGGGAAAATAAAACCGGCTTTCCACATTATCAGAACACTTCTGACTCTGCTGAAAGCCGGCGCATAACCCTATATATCCCTGATTCTATTCATGTCTATGGAAAATCGTCTGCCGCGTTACGCTTCTTTTGCTACGTTACGCCTCTATTTCCATGGTTTCCATCTGTTCTTTCGTCGCTCCTATTTTTTTACCGCCTTGTAGATTTCTCTGACTATAGCATAGATCACGCCTGCCACAGGCCAGATCACCCAGCTTATATGCCACTCGAAAGTAAGGAAACTGTACGCCAGATATATGGCCGTTATCACCAGCCAATATACCGTCGAAATGATTTCCAGCATTTTGTCTTTTTCTTCTCTGGTGTATTCTCCCTCTTCCAGAAGTATTTGGTAGCTGCCCTGCCTGATTCCGGCTTTGACGAAGATATTCACGGCAAAAGATACCACGACCAGCAGCACGGCTACAGCCGCCACGAAATGAAAGCCGTCATCTTCTCCGAAAATCACGCCCAAGACAAATATAGGTATTACGGAAACTATACAGAGAAAAACGCCGAACATAATTTTTCTTGAAAACTCCGGTTCAAAATCTTCCTTCAAAATTCTTATGGTGCTTTTTGTCTGATGATCGAGCTCTATAAAGCCTTTTTCCATATATTCATATCTGGCAAGCTTGATTCCCTGCGGAATAAATATGGCGACAGCTACAGCTACTATAGCCAGAAGTATGGCTGTGCCAAGCATACCCATTTTATCTTCGCTGGCGTTTATCAGTCCGAATTCCGCCCCGCCTGCCAGCAGTATTAAAATCACAGGAGACAGGATGCAGAGAGAAACGCCCAGAGCAATCTTTGAGGCGGATTCTTCTCTCATGCGCAGAAAATCTTTCGCTTCTTCCATCGTGACTTTTCTCACATCATTACGACCGGCGCCTCTCGCCCTGTCTCTGCTAAGCTTCTCTTCGCGGTTCTGCTGCAGATCCGCGTTTCCCTCGGCCTTTTCTTCTGTTTTCTTTTCTTCTCTATTTTTTTCCTGCCGTCCCTCTGATGTTTTTTCATCTTTCAGAAGATAATCGGTGGTCACGCCGAAAATCTCAGCTAATTTCAAAATTTTATCAAGATCAGGCACCGACTGGGCGCTTTCCCACTTGGAAACCGACTGACGCGTTACGCCTGCCGCTTCCGCCAGTTCTTCCTGAGACCAGCCTTTCTTTTTTCTCAGTTCTACGATTCTATCAGCTAAAATCATTTTTGTTCCTCCAATGTTTCTTTTGGTAAAATCATAGCTTTTTAAGGCGGTTTACTCAACCAAGCGGTCTTGGAAATTTGTCAACCGGCGGTTGCTTTTTAGAATAATCCTATGTTGATTTTTTAGAATAATCCTGAAATCACGCCGTTTTCGTCCACATCTATCTTCTCTGCCGCCGGAACTTTAGGCAGACCCGGCATGGTCATTATATCTCCTGTCAAAGCTACTATGAATCCGGCTCCGGCAGAAATCTTAAGATTCCTTACGGTGACTGTAAATCCCTTTGGAGCTCCCTTCAGCGACGGGTCATCGGAGAAACTGTACTGGGTTTTAGCTACGCATATAGGACATTTTCCGAAACCGAGGGACTCCAGCTGTTTTGCCTGTTTCTTCGCGTTGTCAGTCAATACGACTCCATCGGCGTGATATACCCGTTTGCATATGGCCTCCAGCTTTTCTTCTATGGAAAGGTCTAAATCATACGACTGCATAAAGTCATTCGGAAGCTCGCAGAGTCTCACAACTTCCTCCGCCAGAGCCTTTCCGCCTTCGCCTCCCTTTGCCCACACTTCAGACAGAGCCACGTTGACGCCCAGCTCTCTGCACTTTTTCTCAACGAGAGCCAGTTCAGCCTGAGTGTCTGTAGGAAATGCGTTTATGGCTACGACGCAAGGAAGTCCGAAAACGTCTTTTATATTGGAAACGTGCTGGAGCAGATTAGGCAGACCTGCTTCCAGGGCTTCGAGGTTTTCTTCATTGAGATTTTCTTTCGCCACTCCACCGTGATATTTGAGCGCTCTGACAGTGGCTACCATGACTACTGCGCTCGGAGCAAGCCCTGCCATTCTGCATTTAATGTCCAGGAATTTCTCCGCCCCAAGGTCTGCGGCAAAGCCTGCCTCAGTTACGACGTAGTCGGCCAGCTTCAGCGCCATGCGGGTTGCCGTCACCGAATTGCAGCCATGGGCTATGTTGGCGAAAGGACCTCCGTGAACAAATGCCGGCGTGCCCTCAAGAGTCTGTACGAGATTAGGCTTCAGGGCGTCCTTGAGCAGTGCGGCCATCGCGCCCTCAGCCTTGAGGTCATGAGCCGTTACAGGCTTTCCGTCATAAGTATATCCGACTATTATCCTTGCCAGCCTCTGCTTGAGGTCGATAATGTCTCCCGCCAGACAGAGTATAGCCATTACTTCCGACGCTACGGTTATGTCAAAGCCATCCTCGCGCGGAACTCCCTGCGCCCTGCCGCCAAGTCCGTCTACTATATGTCTGAGCTGTCTGTCGTTCATATCCACAGCTCTCTTCCAGGTTATCTGCTTAGGGTCTATGCCCAGCGCGTTGCCTTGCTGTATGTGGTTATCCAGCATGGCGGCCAGCAGATTGTTGGCGGCTCCTATGGCGTGGAAATCCCCGGTAAAATGCAGGTTTATATCTTCCATCGGAACTATCTGCGCGTATCCGCCTCCGGCGGCTCCGCCCTTTATGCCGAATACCGGCCCGAGGGACGGCTCTCTCAGAGCTGCTATAACGTTCTTTCCTATTTTGCGCAGTCCGTCAGTCAGTCCTACTGAAGTGGTAGTTTTACCTTCTCCCGCAGGCGTAGGCGTTATGGCTGTCACAAGTATCAGCTTGCCGTCTTGCTTATCTTTTCTGTCTTTAAGCAGGGCATAATCTACCTTTGCCTTGTAATTGCCGTACTGCTCCAGGTATTTTTCGTCTACTCCGGCCAGCTTGGCAATCTCCGTTATCTTTTTCTTTTCACATTCCTGAGCAATCTGAATGTCGCTTTTAAATCCCATTTTTTGTCCCTCGCTTATAAATTTTTTAAAAATGTTTTTCTGTGTATCGGCGTAACGCCGTATTTATATATACCCTCATAATGGGCTTTGGTGCCGTAGCCTTTGTTGCTGTCAAAGCCGTAATGAGGATATTTTTCATGGTATTGGAGCATCATCCTGTCTCTGGTGACCTTGGCGATTATGGAGGCCGCCGCTATGGAAAGGCTTTTGGCGTCTCCTTTTACTATCGCTTCCTGACGTATGCTGACGCCGTCAAGGCGCACCGCGTCCAGAAGCAAAATATCTATTCCGTGTCCTCTCCTTTCAAGGAGCATTTCTTCCGCATTGGCCGCCGCTTCTTTCATGGCTCTTTTGGTAGCCTGCAGAATGTTTATCTCATCTATGATTTCATTATCCGCTATTCCAACGCCCCAGGCAAGGGCTTTTTCTGTTATAAGCGAAAATAATTCTTCTCTTTTTTTCTCGGAAAGCTTCTTCGAATCGTCCACTCCCAAAATATCGAAGTCCTTTGGCAGCACCGCGCAGGCAGCCACCACAGGCCCTGCCAGCGGTCCTCTGCCCGCCTCGTCTATGCCTCCGACGTAACATTGCTTGTACTCCTGGCCTCCGAACTCCCGGTCTCCATACTCCCGGCCGCATATTTCAGCGTCGAAAGCTTTCATCGTCTGCAGTTTCTCGGAAAGCTTTTTCTCCCGTTCTTCTTTAGTCATCACGATTCCTTTCTGCCGTAGGCTGCCGGATGCCCGCTGCATGAGGCCGGCAACGGGCATCCGCTATTTTACCTTTTCCAGAGTTATATTTCCTATCGCACCGCTTCTGAACTCGTCCAAGACAGTCTTGCCGCAGCGCTCGTAATCTATCCGTTTCCCCGGCAGTATGAAGCCTCTCTTCAAGGCTATGGCTTCCATATTCTCAAGTGGAGTCTCTGCCAATTCGTCCAATTTGTATCTGGCAGTCAGAAGCTGCGGATATTCTGCCTGAAGCTTTCTTATGAGCTCAAGGGCAAGGTCGGCCACGTCCAGAATTTCGTCCTTTATGGAGCCGCAGAAAGCCAGATTGAGGCCCACGTCAGGATCCTCAAACTTAGGCCACAGGATTCCCGGCGTGTCCAAGAGCTGCATGCCGTTTGAAAGGGAAAGCCACTGCTTCCCCTTTGTCACGCCCGGCTTATCTCCGGTCTTGGCGCTCTTTTTGCCTGTCATCCTGTTTATCATCGATGACTTTCCCACGTTGGGAACGCCCACGATCATCATTCTCAGCGGTTTTTTCAGCGTCCTCTCCTGGTCCTTTTCTTTCTGCAGCTTGTCCAGTATCTTAAAAAGCTGACTGACGCCCTGACCTTTCATGCAGTTCATCTGCATGACTATGCTGCCGTCTTTCCGCAGCGCTTCCGTCCAGCCTTCATTGGCAGCCGGGTCTGACAAATCGCTCTTGTTCAAAGCTATGATGCGCTTTTTTCCTCCTACTATCTGGTCTATGATAGGATTTCTGCTGGAAACCGGTATCCTGGCGTCCACCACTTCTATGACCAGATCGACCATCTTGAGGTTTGCTTCTATGAGTTCTCTGGTTTTCTTCATGTGCCCCGGATACCAGTTTATATTTCTCAAATTATTGCCTTTGTTGTCTGTCATAAATTTACCTTTCTACTCCACCGCTTCTCCAGGATAGATGATCTTCTTCACCCATTCTTTTTTTATCTCCCAAAGGTTGCCGCAAACGTTGTAAATAGTCCAGCGGTCGATTTTAAAGGCTCTTTTCCAGCTTTCTCTTATGCGTTCTTCCTCTTCGGGATACATTCCCTTGTACTTTCCCACCATGATCTCAAAGCTGCTTTCTATTCCCAGCTTTTTCAGATGTTCGTCATACGCCTTTGCATCCTCCTCGCTTTCCGGAAGATATATCTGATTCAGCACATAGTCCCATTTCTGATCGTCAAAATAGATAATCTGACTTTCCGGCACCTCAAGAGCATAGACGACGGTACCTGGTACGGGCCTTAGGCAGTTTTCCGTGCTGATAGAGCACCAGATAGGAGCATAAACGTCGTCGGGCTTTGGAAGATATTTGACAGCTTCTTGTGTAAACCAGTCGTAGCATTGAAGGAAGAAAGGCGCCACGTCGCCGAAGTGAAGCTGGACGTAAACCCTGCGGTTGATTATCCTGTCGTCTCGCTCAAGCTGCATGACAGTCTTGTCGTTTTGTCTCGTAAAGAGCTTTACCATTTTTTCTTCCATGAGAGACTCCTTTCACCTGCGCGCCCCGTATCCTGCGTACGCAAGTACGGTTGCACAAATCCTGCGTGCGCAAGTCCGGCGTGCCGGATATATAAGATATATAAACTATACACTAACATGAGCTGCAAGTAAATAGGGAGACGCCTGTCTGGCAGGTGTCTCCCTCGTTATTTTTGTGATTAGTCTCTCGTTTTAATCTTCGCAGCTTTACCTGTTCTCTCGCGCATGTAGTTGAGTTTGGCTCTTCTAACATCGCCTTTTCTCACTACTTCGATCTTTTCGATCTTAGGTGAATGGAGCGGGAAAGTCTTTTCAACGCCCACACCTGATGAAATCTTTCTTACAGTGAAAGTCTCGCTTATTCCGCCGTTCTGCTTCTTAAGCACAAATCCTTCGAATACCTGGATTCTTTCTCTGTTTCCTTCTTTAATTTTGATGTGTACCTTTACGGTGTCGCCCACACCAAAAGCAGGGATATCGCTCTTGAGATAATCTTGAGTGATTGATTTTAATACGTCCATCGTTTTTCCTCCTTCCCTCCAAGACGTTCGTGACGCGTAAAAGCCTCAGAGGACCGCCCGTAATAACTCGTATATTTTACCATGTCCCAATCTTTATTGCAAGCATATTTGCAATGTTTTTCGTGAAATTTTTTGCTGTTTTTATCAGTTCCGGCCCGGTTTGTTTTCCGGCATTCCCTCTTTATTATTTTCTGCGGGCTGAAACGTCCTGCCGCCGTCATAAGTCACCTGTACGGTGTATAGCTGTCCGTCCTGCCATGATACCTCATTTATATATCCTGTGTTTTCATCGAAAAAGATAAACTCCGCTTCGTTGTTTACGGACATGCAACCATTGTTGCTCTCGATCTGCCTTATCCAGCTTTTTCCTCCGTCCGTACTTTTTTCTACGGTAATTATCATCTTTCCGCCGAGAGCGTGCCCTCTGTCTACAACTCTTATGATGACAGAAGAGGAAAATTTTTCTTCATAGAGAACCTCGTTGCACCCACCATCATTTTCAGTTTGTCCGTCCTGTTCCATTTCAGCCTGTTCTTTCTGAACCGATGACTTCGCTTCGTTTTCGCTCTCTTCCGGCGGCCAGCTTTCTATCAAGTTTCCATCTTCATCAAACACAAGACGACGCTGTGGCTCCGGCTTTTCATAATCCGATCTTCCTCTGTCCTTGAATGGATCCATGACGTTGTAGCTTTCAGATATGACTACGTTATTTCCCCTGAAGAAAAAGTTTATGTCCTCGTAATAATCCACAGAAGCTCTCCGGAATCCTTCCACATACGCAATGTAATCCTTTCCCTCGACCTCCACCGAATATACTTGCGGTGTAAAGGCTAAGCACATGATGACATACCATCCAGTATAGCCGATAAAAACCGTGGCCATTGATACAGCAATAACGAGAAGCAGAACATTTAGAGGTTTCTTTAAAAAAATCCGTCTTACCTTTTCTCTTCGTCCTTCTCTTCTCCTGCTAAATTCCAGGCAAAGGCCGGTAATGAGGCATATACCCGCAGTCAGTGAGAAGCATACGTATACCCACCTTTTCATCCTCATTCCATAGCAGTCAAGAACAGAGGACAGCAAGAAGAAAGCCGCTATGGCTAACAACGGCCAGGTTATCAAAGGTCTTTTTTTAGCCGCACGTATGCCACCAATTAGCTTCAATCAAACTCCTCCCCGAAAATCATCACCGCAAGACACCTTAAATAAGCTGTATCTGCAATACATTTTTACAAAATACTCCTTTCCGCGCCATCAAAATGGTTATGGAAAAGAGTATTCCTTATCTTATCATTTTATATCCGCATCTCTAAACCTAAGCTCTCGGGTGAGCTCTGTCGTAAACGTCTTTTATGCGGTTTTTCGTAAACGCCAGATAAACTTGTGTGGCCGAAATATCCTCATGTCCCATGAGTTCCTGAAGAGACTTGACGTCGGCTCCGTTCTGGAGCATGTGAACGGCAAAGGAATTTCTCAGCACCTGCGGCGTCAGGCTTATCTCAAAGCCGGCCTTTTCACCGTATTCCTTGAGTATCTTCCAAAGGCCCTGTCTGGTGATCGGTTTGCCGTGATGATTCACAAACAGATGGCGCTCGCCGGGATTATTCCTTGTGAGAACGTTTCTGCTGGAGTTCACGTATCTTTCGACAGCTTCTCTGGCGAGCCGGCCTATGGGGATTATTCTGGCTCTGATGTGTTCTCCCGTGCAGGTAAGAAATCCCATGCGCAGATTCACATCGTCCATCATCATGTCTATCACCTCGCTGGCTCTTATGCCTGTGGCGTAAAGCAGCTCCAAAATGGCTCTGTCTCTCATTCCTTTATTGCTTTCGTCCGGCATGGTCATAAGTGTTTCTATCTGTTCTATCTCAAGAAACTCTATTTTCTTCTTTTCTATCTTGGGGGATTTTATATTTTCTGTAGGATTTTGTGCAAGTCCCATCTTTTTCTGCATAAAGTTATAGTAAGTCCTTATGGAGGCAAGCTTTCTGTTGACCGTAGATTTGGAACGTTCCTGCGTTTTGAGCTCTATCAAATAGGCCACCACATCCGCGTTGGTCGCCTGGGAAAAATCATATACGCCCCTCTGTTTTAAAAACAGTTCAAAATGCTCCATATCCCTGATATATGCCCGCGCCGTATTGGGGGCTGATTTTCTTTCTTCGGTAAGATAGGTAACAAACAGATCCTTACTCATTTTTTCCTCCACAACTGATATTTTAAGTATATTACGTATTTTGACATTTTTCAACAAAATTTATAAGAGGAGCTTAGATCATGATAGTAAACAAAAAGATAACTTGGGTGATGCTTTTTATCTTCGCTGTGGGCTTATGCAGCGGCGCTTTCTTTGAAATTTACATGAAAGGCGGCGGCAAGACCCAGCTTATGGATCTGCTTTCCGGGCTGGTCTCGGGAGACTCTGGGCAAAGCTTTTTTTCCACATTTTGGAACAGTTTAAAGATGTGGCTCATAATGCTTGCAATCGCTTTTTTCGTTCCTTACGCGCCGCCTCTTGCTGTCGTCTGTCCTTTTTTCCCCATGTTAAAGGGTCTTACGCTGGGATTTTCAGCCACCATGCTGGTGGAAACTTTCGGCGTCAAAGGATCTTGGTACATAATTTCAACCATACTTCCGCAAAACCTGCTGCAAATACCTATTCTCTGCGTTCTCATCGGCATCTCGATGAGCGGGGCGACAAAAAAAGCCCTGCGCTCAAACGCAAGGCTATATTTTACATATTACGGCGCAGGAACAGGGCTGATCTTCATTTCCTGCCTACTGGAAGCTTTCCTGATGCAATTTCTTCTCTGACCATCATCACGGCCACCAGCGTCTTGGCATCGTTTATCCTGCCTTTCATGATCATGGAAAACAGGTCCTCAACGTCCATCTCTTCTATGTCTATGGCCTCGTTTTCATCCGGATCGGGCTCTCCCTGTTCGAGTCCAGTGCAGAGATAAAGGTAGAGCACTTCCTCGGAATATCCCACAGACGGATAAAAGCTGGTCATAAATTTTACTTCTGTTGCCGTATACCCTGTTTCTTCCTTGAGTTCGCGTATCGCCGCGCTCAGCGGCTCCTCACCGGAATCTATCTTACCTGCCGGGACTTCCAGCATCACCCTGCCGGCCGGCTTTCTGTACTGGCGCACCATGACCATTTTCCCCTCGTCTGTTACGGCGGCCAATACTGCTCCGCCGTTATGCTCGATGATTTCTCTGTATGAAGTGCCGTTCTGCACCGTCACCTCATCCCTTCTGAGGTTGATTATTGCTCCCTCGTATATTCTTTCGCTTGATATTGTCTTTTCTTCAAAAGTCATGTCATTCTTCCTTTTCAATATTTTTGATTTTATTCTAGTAGTCTGCTCCCTCGCGTCATTCTGACGCCCTGATCTCGTATCATTCTGACGCCCTTCGGCCGGGTAAGCGGCGTTTTGATGAGACATGTCTCGCGGCCGGGTAAGCGGCGTTTTGGCAAACCCTGAGCGCTGTATTACAGCCGGGCAAACGGCTTTCTGCCAACTCCTGCATTGCGGCCGGGCAAACGGCTTTCCGCCAACCCCTGCACGCTGCCTTGCGGCAAAGCCTAGGGATATAAAGTCGAACAATATAATATTAGCTTTGTAATATTATGGAAGATGTTGTACTATTTTTCGTTTTAGCTGATTTTTGGCAACATTCCTTGTGCTGAGGTGCGTCGAAATTTGTCGAATAGGCTATGAATCTGTGCATATGTTGGCATATTTTATAATATCTGAAAATTTGCCAACATTTTTGAGGTGACATGTTGTCAAATTTGCCGTAAATCCGAAAAATGTACAACATCGACACAATTCGACACCTAAAACCTCCTAAAATCCGGGAGTTCTTTTTAGAAATGTTGGCATTTCAGCAGTATATTTATATTTTGCCAACATCAGGTCATCCTTTCACCTACAGCCTGATGGTCTCAAATAATTACAGCGATTCAACTGATGCTTCCGACCTATGAATCATCACAAAACCTTTCTTTCATCGAAAAAACTTTGCGAAATCCGCGAGCCGGCATGGTTTGAGCTTGAAATAAAAATCTGTCTGAGCCCTACGGCATGTTGCAGAATAATCTGCCGCAGTCGGTTTTAAGCCGGCGCTTTGATGGAAATAATCGTTTGTAATATTTTATTATACCACCTAAGGAATCCAGTCTCAACTCCAATCTAAAGTGATACCCCTACTTTACCAAAGAGGCACCATCGGGCATACGCCGTCGCACATGCTTCAAAAAAAGAATCGCCGAGCATGCATCAAAAAGAGCCCCGCCGGATGTGCGGGCCTTCAGACGTGCAGCAGCGAAAAGAGGGCCTTCAGACGTGCAGCAGCGAAAAGAGGGCCTTCAGACGTGCAGCAGCGAAAAGAGGGTCATCGGACGTGCAGCAGCGAAAAGAGTGCCGCAGTCGGCCGCTTCAAAAAGCTGTGTAATCTACTGCCGCAGTCGGCCGCTTCAAAAAGCTGTGTAATCTACTGCCGCAGTCGGCCGCTTCAAAAAGCTATCGCAATCTACGACTGCGAAAAGGCAGTCCCACAGTCTGCTGTCGAAAAGGCGGTCCCACAGTCTGCTGTTGCACGGCGTGTTTCGCCTATTCAATCTACTGCTGCAGAAATCTACCGCAGCCGACTGTCTTAAAAAATCTACCACAGCCGATTGTCCCAAAAAATCTACCACAGCCGACTGTCCAAAAAAAACAGCGCTGCAGTCAGCTGCAGCGCCGCTTCTTATGTATTTATCTCGGTTCTACTAGGAGTTTGATGGCAGTTCTTTCTTCTCCTTCAATCTGTATATCCGTAAAGGCCGGTATGCAGACAAGGTCGATGCCGCTGGGTGCCACGAATCCTCTCGCTATGGCTGTAGCCTTTATCGCCTGATTCAGAGCCCCTGCTCCTATGGCCTGGATTTCCGCGCCGCCCTTTTCTCTCAATACACCTGCTAGCGCTCCTGCTACTGAATTGGGATTTGATTTAGCTGATACTTTTAAAATTTCCATTATTGTTCCTCCTGTGAAATACTCTCGTCAAACTGTAAAATGTTTAAAAACTTTAAATATCTCTTTCCCGGGTTATGAGACAAGTTAATTATAACCTAAAATTAAGCGGTAATTTCCGGTATTTCTTCGACAAATTCACCCATTAAACAACTTTTTTCACTTTTTTTCACATAACCCCTTGCATTTTTTAATTTATTTTGTATAATTAAATTGTGGTTATCCCCCCTGATAACCTCATAATCTCAAATCCAAAATACCCCTTTTGAACAAAATAGACTGCTCCCCTGCAGTCTATTTTGTTATAGCCATGCTTAAAGATATGCAGGAGGATTGTATGAAAACCATTACCAAAACCCACGAAGTTCCGTGTTTTAAGTCAAACCTTATGGAACAATATTTTCATAATATGCGAATAGGAGTATTCGATATAGAGACAATGGGATTAAGTCCCGAACATTCTCCACTCATACTTTCCGGCATGCTCACGGTAGAGCCTGACGGCCGCTGCCTCGTCACACAGCATTTCGCAGAAAGCTACGACGACGAAGTTTTAATCCTGGAGACTCTCAGACGTGATTTTGACAATGTGGATTTCCTCCTGACTTACAACGGAAAAAGCTTTGACCTGCCCTTCATCGAGAAAAGAGCCGATAAGCTCAGATTGAAGCCTCTTAACTTAAATCACTACAATATGGATCTGTATCTCATGATAAGCGGTTACAGCGAGCTCCGCCATATTCTTAAAAATATAAAGCAAAAAACGATAGAAGATTACATGGGCCTTAACCCAGACCGCAAAGATTCCATCTCGGGCGCAGGAAGCGTGGAAATGTATGCAGAGTATATAAACTGCCCAGACCAATCTAGGAAAGGCGCTTTAGCGGAAAAGATCCTGCTCCACAACCACGACGACCTGCTCCAGCTTTACAAGCTGCTGCCTATAATAAAACAGCTGGATTTCCACAAAGCATTAAACGCCATAGGTTTTCCTGTCGCCGGAGAAAACGGCTGGCCTCATTTGAATGTGTCCAGAGCCAAAGCAACCAGCAAGGAATTTATAATCGCGGGAAAATATTACGGCCCAGCGTTTTCATATATATCCTACAATACGTTTTATCACTATTATTTCTGCCAGTTCTACGACGACGGTTCTTTCATATTCAAACTGCCTGTAGACAGGCACAAAGGCAATTCTTTTGTCAGTCTGAGACTCTATTTTGACGATTTCAGCGATCTGCAGAAATATCCTTGCTGCGTCAATGATTTTTTGCTGGTTACAAGAGGGCGTGAAGGCTGCTACCTGGAATCCAACATGTTTACGCAGAAATTTTTAAGGCAATTCATGAATGAAACCGTATGTCCTATCAACGTTCTATGAGTGCTTTATGATTTCGTGCCGGCGCTGGCATATCTGCTAAGCGGTGTCACAATGATAGCTTTCACGGGCGCCGGCTGGACGATATCGTCAGATCCGTTATAACGCCTCTAAAAAAATATCTGCAAAAAACTTTTGCAGATATTTTATATTTTACTTGCAATTTTGTGAATCTGTGTTATACTTAATAAGTCACGGCTCTATGGTCAAGCGGTTAAGACTCCGCCCTCTCACGGCGGCAACTCGGGTTCGAATCCCGATAGAGTCACCATTCATAAAAGAAAAGATGCCCAAAGGGAGACACTTCGTAAGGAAGTTGTCTCCCTTTCGCTTTTGTAGTCAGCCAGTTTGATTGAATTGTAAGGATAATTCAACTTATAATGGAGGATTACAGAATGAAAAACTTTATTGAAGAATTTTACTACGGTAACATTGAACTGCAATCGAGAAGCACAAAGCAAAATAAGGCTGTTCAGAAACAAATGGAAATCTTAATGATAAATGAAGATTTACTCACAACAGCACTATCTGATGAAAACAAAAAGCGATTTCTTGATTATGTAAACGCTTGGAGCGTTGTTAACGGAGAATCTAATTTAGACAGTTTTATTATGGGATTTCGCTTAGGAGCTAAATTTATGCTTGATACTTTCGTTACTTCCGAAACCCCTTTTGAAGATTTATTGAGGGAGTGACAGTGTTGAAAGAAAAATATTACATATCAAGCTTAATTTTGTAAGTATCTTGTGTCTCTCTTCTAAGTGATATAAACTTATGAAAAACTCCTTTTACAGTATCTTTGTTGAATACAGAAATAAAACCAACGGAACTTGACAATTGCCGATAGTTAGTGTATACTAATTCATAGTTAGCGTAGACTAATTTATAAAATAAGAGCCATAAATATGTGAGAGTTACTAAGGGCGTTGAAATCCATATCCAAAAGGCGTCTGCGTTTAGAGCTCCGGTCAAAATTGAATAAAATACTCAGAGGAAAACTCCTCTATTTTTTTGAATATGCAGTTAGTCAATGCTAATTGCATATTTAAGAATACAAAGGCTCCAAACGGCTTGTGAGATTAACTGTAAAAAGAAGAAAGAAAAGCAAAAAGCATGGAATTGTTGTGATTTCCATTGGCATAAAAGACTGAATAAAAAATTTATAAAAGGCGGAGAAGAACATGATGATTAACAAACGACTGATTGGCACGGTAGCGGAAAGTAAAAAATATATAGCCGGCAATGTTATTTTACAATGGTGTTCCCTGGCGGCTAATATTGCTATGATGTTCAGCATCAGCCGACTTTTGGCTGGAGTATATTTAAAAACAGCTGATACGGCAGTGCTCACGGCAACGGTGATAGCTGTTGCAGCAGCGCTGATTATTCGCTTTGTTTGTACGACATTGGCGAGCCGTATGGCATATTTTTCCTCCAAAGCTGTAAAAAAGACCTTGCGGGAACTGATCTATCAAAAACTCCTGCGGCTTGGTGTTTCATATAAAGAACAAGTGCAAACCAGTGAAGTAGTGCAGGTTGCAGTTGAAGGTGTCGATCAGTTAGAAACTTACTTCGGAGCTTATCTCCCTCAATTTTTCTATGCGATGGCGGCGCCGCTTACGCTGTTTATCGTGCTGTGCTTTATCAATGTACCATCTGCTGTAGCTCTGTTTCTATGTGTTCCGATGATCCCGATTGCTATCGCCGCAGTACAAACATGGGCAAAAAAGCTTCTGTCTAAATATTGGGGACAGTACACAGCCTTAGGTGATACTTTTTTAGAAAACCTGCAAGGTTTGACGACACTGAAAATCTATCAGGCAGACGCTTTTAAAAATGATGAAATGAATAAAGAGGCTGAAAAATTCCGCAAAATTACGATGAAAGTGCTGACGATGCAGCTAAATTCGATTACCATTATGGATTTGGTGGCATACGGCGGAGCAGCCCTTGGAATTATATTGGCAGTCACACAGTATGCGCACGGTCAAGTCTCGCTTTTCGGATGTCTGCTTATCATCCTGCTGTCGGCGGATTTCTTTATTCCTATGCGTCAACTTGGCTCCTTTTTCCATATTGCGATGAACGGAATGGCGGCCAGTGATAAAATTTTCCGACTGCTGGATTTGAAAGAAGATCCGGATAAAGAGGCGCAAATCCCAGAAGATTGTTCGATCATCTGTTCCGATCTGCGATTTTCATATGAGCAGGACAGAGAAATTATTCACGGTGCTGAGCTTTCTTTTCCAAAAGGCAGCTTTACCGCAATTGTAGGAGAAAGCGGATGCGGAAAATCTACTATTGCCGGCATTTTGACGGGCAGAAATAAAAACTATAAGGGTTCGGTCACCATAGGCGGTTTGGAATTGTCGGATATTCAAGAAAAAAGCCTGATGGAGAATGTGACATATATCGGACATAACAGCTATTTGTTTAAAGGCACAGTGCGTGAAAACTTGCATATGGGGAATCCCAATACATCCGATACTCAGTTGTGGGAAGTGCTCAGAAAAGTAAATCTGGAAAAATTTCTGAAAAGCGAACAGGGACTGGATACACCCTTGCTGGAAAAGGCGGCGAATCTATCCGGTGGCCAATGTCAGCGTTTGGCGCTGGCACGAGCATTGCTTCATGACAGCCCGATTTACATATTTGACGAAGCGACCTCCAACATTGATGTGGAAAGTGAAAACGAAATTATGGCGCAGATTCACTCCATTTCAAAAACCAAAACAGTGATTTTAATTTCTCATCGTCTTGCTAATGTAGTGCAGGCAGACAATATCTATGTATTGGACAATGGTAACATTGCAGAACACGGCACCCATAAAGAACTTTTGGAGAAGCACGGTTATTATGAAAGACTATGGAATGCACAGCAGAGTCTAGAAAATTACGGAAAGGGCGGTGGAAACCTATGAAAAAGAGAAGCAATTTACAGATTATGTCCCGGCTTGTGGTTTTGGTAAAGCCGCTGACGGGATATATGTTCCTTGCTGTCACACTTGGTTTGCTGGGTCATTTGTGCGCTGCGTTTATCACCATTTTCGGTGGATATGCCGTTTTGAATCTGCTGGATTTTGCTGTTCCGATGAGTATGACAGCAATCTTTATTTGCACAGCAGTGTTTGCTGTTGTTCGGGGACTTCTTCGTTATGGAGAGCAGGCTTGTAATCATTTCATTGCTTTTAAACTGCTTGCTCTTATCCGCAATCATATTTTCAGGGCATTGCGCAAACTATGTCCCGCCAAACTCGAAGGAAAAGACAAAGGAAATCTGATTTCCGTAATTACTTCAGATATTGAACTTTTAGAAGTATTCTATGCCCATACCATTTCCCCTGCGGCGATTGCTTTGCTGTTCACCGTATTTATGTGCCTGTTCATCGGTTCGTTTCATTGGATTTTAGGTATGATTGCATTTGCGGCATATTTCACAGTCGGAATTGTAATTCCTGTTGTCACTTCTAAACTCAGCGGTGATTCAGGAAGACGGCTCCGCCAACAGTCCGGCGAACTGAGCAGCTTTGTATTGGACAGCCTGCGAGGACTTTCTGAAACGATTCAGTATGATACGGGACAAAAACGATTAAGCGAGATGAACCGTCAAACGGATGAACTGTCCAAGCAGGAAGAAAAGATGAAGCGAACAGCCGGACGCAACATGGCGGTGACGAATACCGTTATTTTGAGTTTTGATCTTGTTATGCTGTTTATCTCTACTCTGCTTTCTATGAATGCAACCGTTGGCTTTGACGGCGTCCTTATTCCGGTCATTGCTCTGATGAGTTCATTCGGTCCGGTCATTGCGCTGGCGAATCTCGGAAGCACCTTACAGAGCACCTTTGCAGCCGGGAACCGGGTACTGGATATTTTAGACGAAACTCCGGTCGTGGATGAGATTACAGGACAGCCCGAAATTTCATTTCACGGAGCCGAAGCAGAAAACGTGACATTCTCCTACGGCGGGGAAACAATCCTGTCTGACATTTCTGTGGAAATTCCGGAACATTCTGTTATTGGTATTGCAGGCAGAAGCGGCAGCGGAAAATCCACGCTGTTAAAACTTCTGATGCGCTTTTGGAGTGTACAGCAAGGGAAAATTAAAATTTCAGGCACGGACATCAACGCCGTCAATACGTCGAACCTACGAAACATGGAGAGTTTTGTGACACAGGAAACCCATCTGTTTCATGACAGTATTGCGAACAATCTGAGGATTGCCAAACTGAATGCAACGCAGGAAGAAATTGAGGCAGCTTGCAAGCAGGCTTCGGTGCATGAATTTATTATGAGCTTGCCGAAAGGCTATGATACACCAGTAGGCGAATTAGGCGATACCCTTTCCGGCGGGGAACGACAGCGGCTGGGACTTGCCCGTGCGTTTCTGCATGATGCGCCTATGATGTTATTGGACGAACCTACCAGCAATCTGGACAGCTTAAATGAGGCGGTTATTTTGAAATCTTTGCAGGAAGAACGCAACGGAAAAACAGTCGTACTGGTTTCCCATCGGAAGTCCACCATGCGGATTGCTGATACCGTCTACTCTGTAGAGCATGGGAGAATGAGCTGATGCGCAGCGTAGAAGAAAAAAGACAGAGAGAAAAACTTCTTGTTTCTCAAATGATTGCCTTATATTGCCGGAAAAAGCACCACAGTCGAAACGGCTTATGCCCGGAATGTGAGAAGCTGGACGCCTATGCCAAGCTTCGAAGTGACAAATGTCCGTTTATGGAAACCAAAACCTTTTGTTCAAACTGTAAAGTACACTGTTATCAACCCAAGATGCGGGAAAAAATTCGTGAGGTTATGCGGTTTTCGGGACCGAGGATGATATTTTATCATCCCGTGTCAGCAATTCGTCATGTGATGGAAAGCAAACGAGAAAAACGGAAAATGGAGGGGTAAAATGAAAATTCGCAAAGTTTTATATATTGTTGTTGGCTGTATCGGTGTTGGACTGGGAGCTGTAGGTGCAGTGCTGCCGCTTCTTCCCGCCTTTCCGTTTCTGTTGTTGGCGACGTTCTGCTTTGCCAAAAGTTCAGAGAAACTGCATCAGTGGTTTACCGGAACAAAGCTCTACAAAAACAATTTGGAAAGCTATGTCAAGGGCAAAGGCATGACATGGAAGACAAAAATCCGTATTATGATTATGGTCACGCTACTGATGTCGATTGGTTTTATTATGATGAGCCGCGTACCGGTAGGACGGATTGTTTTGACTTGCGTATGGGTATTCCATATCATTTACTTTATTTTCGGTGTGAAAACACTGAAAGAAGGAACAAAAGAGCCGCTTTATTCATGGAGCAGGAAACTTGTAATTGAAGGACTGCATTGTGAAAACTGTGCCAAATGTTTGGAATGTGCCTTCTGCGAAAGAGGAAACATGAAAGCAGAAGTTAATCTCGAGAATAAAACCGCTACAGTATATGCTGAAGAACCCGTCAAAGATGAAGTCATTCAACAGATTGTTCACAAGGCCGGCTATGCGGTAATCCAAATGTTATAGCTTTAATAGAAAATAATATCTTACTAACATCGCAGATTGAATGTAGCATAATTTTCTTTTGAAGATCAAAAAAGGAATTAAATTTTTTCACTCTCTTTCTATGTTAAACCAAATATCATGCCTTGCTCACCGTAAAATAGACAAGTAAAATCTTGACAAACAAACATTTGTTCTGTATAATATAAAGCGATAGTTTATCTGTCCTACAAGTGAATATATATTTTCACAGATTTGATTGAGAAAACGGCTGCAAGCCGGATAACGCCCGCGTGTATGCTAATGAAAATACCGCCGCTTCCGAAATTGCCCTGAGCTGTCGGCAGTGGTCAAGCGTAAATGACAGTTTCGACTTTGAATTTCAAAGCCGGTTACATAAATGTGAAACCAAACTTCACCAAGGGGGTGTTCTACCCTTTGGTCTAGTCGGTACGCATTTGTGTAACCGGCTTTTTGTTTTGCCGACTGCATCTTGACAATTAAATGACCGTCCGAACGGGATACTTCGCCAAGACTTTCCGAAAAGGAAACGAGCGAGAAAACGCCGCTGAAAAAGCAGGGGCAGGAACAACATTCGGATCAAGCGGCAAAACTGCTCTTGAGCTGTAAAAGTCAGGATTTTCTAAACAGAAAATAGTTTAACGCTGTCCGCATTGTTTGTAGCATTTCTATCGAAAAACACTCATTTTTTACTGGTCTTGAACCGATAAAAAACACTCAAAAATCCCCCTCTTGCAAAACCGAAGAAAAAACAAGTAATTTTTGAAAGGAGCGTGAAGCGATGAAAACAGGATTGAAAAAAAACGCAGAAAACCACAGAGATATACTTTGATGAAGCAAGTCCGTGGATTACAGTCAGCACCTACAATACCGATCTCAAAAACAGACTGACCGCCTATTCTGAAAAGCACCCTGAATTATGCAAACAGGCTGATGATACAGAGGACGGCGGTCTGACCTTTGAAATTATGAAGGGCAGATTTTGTTTTCGGCTGACCGAACCATACAGCGAGAAACGGCGGACAGTGGCAAGCAAATTTGCGAGGAAGCAGAACAATCATCTGCGTAACCACAAGACCGAAAGGAACTGACGAAAATGCCTATGACAAAAGGAGAGAAAATTACAGCAGAGGCTCTTGGATTGGATACACCAAAAGATAAGCCTGCGCTAACAGCCGACCACCATTTTCTTCGGAAGGTAATTCCCTTTGCAAAAAGCCAAAGATATTGGAAAGGCTCGGCAACAGAATTACTGCGGGAACTCGGGTGACTCATCTACGCCGCCGAATACGGTTACCAAACTGTTGAATAAATACGCTTACGATTTGTTTTACAAACAAGATATCGTAATTCATTAATGTTTTTTCCTACCGTCAACTTCCGAACTTACCGAAAATTTTTCAAAATGAAGAAAAAGCTCGACAAACCGAAAGATGAATGGAAAATATTTCAGAATACCCACCCTGCAATCATTGACCGTGAAACCTTTGAGTTGGTACAGGAGCTGCGCAAACACCGTCGAAGACCTGCTAAAAGCGGAATCATTAGTATGTTTTCGGGTCTTATCTACTGTGCCGATTGTGGCGAGAAACTGTATTACAGCGTGACAAACAATTACAAGCGAGAACAAGCCTATTTCTTCTGTTCTGCTTACCGCAAAAATTCCGAAGTGTGTTCTGCACACTATATCCGAGAAAAAGTAGTTGAACAACTCGCTCTTCAGAGTATGCAAAGAGTATTATGGTATGTGCAGACTTACGAAAAGTTATTTGCACAAATGCAATTAGAGGAATTTGGCGAGAAACAAAAGAAAGAACTTGCGGGGAAACGCCGTGAGCTCGATAAGGCAAAGCTGTGTATTCAGGAAATTGACAGCGTTATTCAAAAGCTTTATGAAGATAACGCAATGGGTAAAATCAGCGATGAGCGTTTTGCCACGATGTCAATGTCACTTGAAAGTGAGCAGAGCGAGTTAAAAGGCAGGATTCCTATTTTGGAAACCGAACTTGAAAACGCAAAAATCAAGACCGAAGGTTTACAGATGTTTATTGATAGAGCAAAAAAGATTACTCGTCCTGAAGCACTCACGCCTGAATTGGTACACGAGTTCATTGAGAAAATCATGGTATCTGCACCCGAATACAAAGACGGCAAGCGTTATCAGAAAGTTGAAATCCACTACAACGGTGTTGGCATTATCAGAGAGCTGACCGCCGAAGAAATGGAAGAATACTTTGAGGAGCATATCAAAAACAAGCCTTTTCTAAAGGCAAAAACGGCATAGTCATTGACTACGCCGCATTCATACAACAATATTTTATTTGAGATACAAAGCCTTTGGGCACCTTCCTTACGGAGGGTGCCCAAAGGCATCTTTTTTATTTTTTGCAAACGCAGGAGATTTTAGATATGGGATGCTCTCCAGATTGTTAGATTGTTCGAAGATCCGCGAAAAAGGCCAGCTTTGATGCCGCCCAATGATTTATTCACTCCGGTAAAAAGCTGCGTCGTCCGTTTTAATTTCAAGCTCAAGCTTATAACCGCCGCCTAAAGTTTGTGACTGCCTGCTGCATTGACTATGGCTGAAGCTACCGCATCGACCACGTCAGGATCAAAAGCGTCAGGAAGAACGTAATCTGCGCTCAGATTTTTTTCCGCCGCCACTTGAGCCAAAGCTCTGGCTGCCGCTTCCTTCATCTCATCAGTAATTCTCTCCGCTCTTGCGTCGAGAGCACCTCTGAATATGCCCGGGAACGCCAAAACATTATTTATTTGATTAGGGAAATCAGATCTTCCCGTTCCCACAACTGCAGCTCCGCCGGCCTTAGCTTCGTCAGGCATGATTTCAGGCACCGGATTGGCAAGTGCAAAGACGATCGGAGCTTCGGCCATGCTCTCGATCATTTCGCGGCTTACTATACCGCCTTTGGAAACCCCGATGAACACGTCAGCGCCTCTCATCGCGTCGCTGAGTTTTCCCTTAAGGCCCTCTTTGTTGGTTATTTTAGCCATGGCCTGCTGCTCAGGATTATTGTAAGGCGCACCGTCATATACGATTCCTGCTCCCTTGCACAGCGTAACGTCGCCAAAGCCCATGCGCATTATCATCTTGGCGATGGAAATTCCCGCCGAACCGGCTCCGCTGATGACGATCTTCATCTTCCCCATCTCTCTGCCTGTAATCTTTACGGCGTTGAGAAGCGCGGCGCAGACCACAATTGCCGTACCGTGCTGATCATCGTGAAATACGGGGATATCACATTTTTCTATCAATTTCTTTTCTATCTCAAAGCATCTCGGCGCGCTGATGTCTTCCAGGTTGATTCCGCCGAAGCTCTTTGAAATATTGTATATCGTTTCAACGATTTCGTCCGGGTCTTTTGAATTCACGCAAATCGGAACCGCGTCGATTCCGGCAAATGATTTGAAAAGCGCGCATTTACCCTCCATCACAGGCATGGCCGCGGCTGGTCCTATGTCGCCCAAGCCGAGTACGGCGGTTCCGTCCGTGATCACTGCCACTGTGTTCCATTTACCTGTATAAGTGTATGCAAGTTTTTCATCGCTGGCGATTTCAAGGCATGGCTCGGCTACTCCGGGAGTGTATGCCATTGCCAGATCGTCTTGAGTCTGCATAGGCGCCTTTACCTTGATTTCCAGCTTTCCTCTCCATTCCGCGTGTTTTTTCAAAGCAAGCGTTTTTTTATCCAATTGGTCGTCTCTAGCGAAATCCATATTGCCATCTCCTTTCATTGTGTTACGTTATAGCATTACTTTTTATTCTTGTCAATACGCTCTTCTTAAATTTTTTCTCAATTGGGTGAACCTTGAATTTTTTCCCAGCATATCAGCATTGAATTGGCACTGAATTTGCATTATTGATATTTATACAGCTTACGGCATGTCCTGCGCTTATCCGTATGCGGCGCTGAGGCGTGCAGAAATGAATATTCGCCTGGCAGACCGGCCGTTGCTGAATTCAACTCCAGCCATGTTACCACAAAATTCACAGGCGGAGAAACCATAACAAAATTCATCGGCGGAGACGAAATCTCACGCCGTCAAAAGGAGGCATCATCAAATGTTCAAGCCCAACAAAATCTGCAGCTATTCCCTTGGGTATATGGGCCAGGGAGCCGCGTACAACTTCATGTCAACTTATTTCATAGTCTTCATGACTGACTGCGTAGGCCTGAGTTCATCGCTTTCAGCCTCCATCATGTCGATCGCCCTGCTGATAGAGGTGATTTCAGGCATGGCCGTAGGAAATATTTCCGACAACTGCAGTTCAAAGATTGGAAAGCGCAGGCCTTTTATACTGTTCGCCTGCCTCACGCTGCCGCCTATAATCCTGCTTCTTTTTATGCCGATAGATGCAGGAGGCAGCTTTAAATTCATATATTATCTGATTTTCAGCATACTTTTCAGGATATCATTTTCTTCATATGAAATTCCGGGCAATGCCTTTGGCGCGGAAATCGCCTCCGGCTACGATGAGAGAACGAGGCTGAGAACCGTCTCAAGAGTTTTCGGTATACTGGGAAACACCGTGGCTTACATCTTTCCTCTGCTGATGCTTGACGCAGTAAAAGACCAGTCCTCAAGCTGGAGAATTTCCGCTGCAGTCATCGCCTTCCTCTGCTTCTCTGCCTGGCTGGCGACATTTTTCCTCACCAAGCCTTATTCCGTCCAGATGAAAAAGATCCGCCGGGATCCAAGTGAAGGCACCGCTTCGGCGGCTCCGGGCGAAAACGCCGCTTCGGCAGAAATCCACGGGTTCCAGGGAAGCCGTAGTTCAAAAAAACACGGTCTGCTGAGGGGCATATTCTCAAACTATCTGCAGCTCTCAAAGCTGAAACCGATGAGGATACTCATAATATACAAGGCGGCCTTTTCATGCGCCATAGCCCTGTTCAACATAGGCACGGTCTACTACATGAGATGCTGCGCCGGCCTTTCCAACGCATACATATCCGGCGTATATTTCGTCACTTCGGCCGTTTTCCTCATCACTACGCCGCTCATCAATAAAATGGCCATCAAGATGGGAAAATCCAGCCAGCAGAAGCTGTTCCTCGGCTCAGCGGCTCTGATCAGCCTTGCCATATTTCTCTTTTTCTCAGGCTCCGTCCGGGCGACGTTCGTCTACATAGTCACATTTGCCGCGACGCAAAACAGTTTTTGGCAGCTGAGCACTCCGATATTCTATGACATCGTGGAAGTCGACGAGTTCATCAACGGCAAAAGACGTGAAGGCGACATCATGTCAATGGTTTCTGTACTGGGAACGCTGACCACGTCCATAATTGTTCAGATCTTCGGCGCACTACTGGATTTTTCAGGATATGATCCCGCGGCGGCTGTTCAGGCGGAAAGCGTGGTCACATTTCTCAATCTGGCTTATGTGCTTACGCCGGGCGTATGCTTTCTGATAGGAGCGGCGGCTCTGGCCAGATTTCCGCTCAACAAGAAAACTTTCGCCTCCCTCACCTCCGCGGTGAGGAAAAAGAACGCCGGAGAAGATTATTCAGAGTACAGCGAGGACTTGAATAAAATTTTAAAATAAGCTTTGGCACAGAAATTGCTTTTAATGGTATTAACAACTTTTAATTTCAGGAGGGAAAAAATGAAATTTACCAGAATCATCGAGACAGTCGACACTCATACCGCCGGCGAACCTACCAGGATCATACTCAGCGGTATTCCAAAGCTCGTAGGAGACTCAGTCAAAGAAAAAAGGGACTATTTCAAGGAGCATTATGACAACATACGTACAAGACTCACTTATGAGCCGAGAGGACACGCCGGAATGCTTTGCGCCGCCGTCGTTCCGCCGTCTGCTCCCGAAGCGGATTTCGGCATCTTCTACATGGACGACGTACAGTATCTTGATATGTGCGGCCATGCTACCATAGGCGTAGGAACCGCCCTTCAGGAGATAGGCCTTGTTCCCGACGAGCACAAGGACGCATACGTCATTGAAACGCCTGCCGGCCTTGTAACGATCCACAATAACTTCAACGACGATAAAACTTTCGTCAAAAGCTGCTCCATTCAAAACGTCAACAGCTATGTCATAGAAAATGAAATCCGCATAGACGTTGACGACATTAAAGACATTCCTGTAAACGTCGCCTACGGCGGAAATGTCTTCGCCATCGTTCCAGCGGCCAAGTTCAACATCGAAATAAAACCGGAAAACGCAGAAAAAATTAAATATTATTCTGCCAAAATCCGCAAGGCTTGTGATAAAATACTTGGTAAGGAAGAATTCAAAATTACTCTCGTTCAGTGGTATGACACTCCAAAATACCATGAGTCCGATCTGCGCGTGGTGCACAGCTCAGGATACGGCTCGCCTGACCGTTCCCCTGGCGGAACAGGCACAAGCGCCAAGCTGGCCTGGCTGGGCGAAAACAATATGCTTGAAATCGATCAGCCATTCGTCCACGAAGGTATCGTAGACGGCAAATTCATCGGCAAGATCAAAGATATCATAGACGCCGGAGATCATAAGGAGTACATCACAGAAATAACGGGAGAGGCCAGAATCACCGGCTTCCACAAATTTGTATTTGACGAGGAGAATGATCCTCTGGTTGAAGGATTCCTGTTTGAATAACGTCTTTAAATAACGGTTTAAAAAAGGAGGCGGAAAATGAAGAAGAACGACGACGACTTGAAATGGATCCACGAGAATTTTGAATACATAGATTCTCTCACGGCCATTGACGATACCGGCAAGATAATAGTCAAAAAAAGGTTCAATCCGAGATATTCCGACGAAGAAAACAAAGCAAACAACGAATGGGCTGTAGGGCGGAATCTTCTCGACGTTTTCCCCTCCTTAAGCTACGAGAACAGTTCTCTGCTCCAATCAATATCCACCGGCAAGATCGTGTACTACGAACGGCAGGAAGCTTGGAATCATATGGGCGGAAAGGTAGTGACAAAGAATCTGACCATACCTATAATTTCCAGGGGAAGCATTATAGGGGCAGTGGAGCTCTCACGTGATATTACTCATATAGAAAACAAAATAAAGGGCAAAACTATACCTCCCCCCCCCACGAAAAATTTCCCAACGGAGCTAAATACAGCATAAATGACATAGTCTCCCGCAGTCAGTCCATGCAGGAAATCAAGAGAACGATAATGCAGATAGCAAACAGTAAGTCCTCTGTTCTCGTCTACGGCGAAACCGGCACCGGCAAAGAACTCATCGTTTCCGCCATACACAATTCCGGTTACCGCAAAAACAAGCCCTTTATAGCTCTCAACTGCGCTGCCCTGCCGGAAAACATACTGGAGGGTCTGCTCTTTGGTTCGAGGAAAGGAGCTTTCACAGGCGCTGAAAACAAGAAAGGCATATTTGAGGAAGCCAACGGCGGAACCATCTATCTCGATGAGATCAATTCCATGCCCATGGCGCTCCAAGCCAAGCTGCTTCGCGTTCTGCAGGAAAAAACAGTCCTTCCCCTCGGCGCAGCCAAGTCGATAGACGTGGATGTGCGCGTGATCGCCTCCACAAACCAAAACGTAGAGGAGCTTCTCAAACGTAAAATAATACGTGAAGATCTCCTTTACAGGCTCAATACCATAAGCATCGACATACCGCCTTTGAGAGAGAGAACCGAAGATATCGGGCTGCTGGTTGAATATTTCATAAAGAAGTACAACCGGGAATTTGAAAAACATGTCTTTGGTGTGAGCAAAAACGCCCTGCTCTTTCTCATGGGAAACGACTGGAAAGGAAACGTGCGTGAACTTGAACACGTGATAGAAGCCGCCATGAATATGGTTGCGAGCGGTGAAGAAATCCAGCTGCATCACCTGCCGGCATATCTTACTCTCATTCACAATGAAAGCTTTGGAGCCCCGGCGGAAAGTCCGGCAGCTGCCATTCCCCTCAACGAAGCCATGGCGCGTTATGAAAAAAAGCTCATCCTGACTGCCTTGGGGCAATGCAGATGGCGAATCGTAGACGCCGCTAAAGTTCTCGGCATACCTCGTACCAGCCTTCAATACAAAATGGAGAAATATGGCATCAAAAAAGACGGAAATCCAGCTTTTTGAGACGGATTTCCGTCTTTTTTGTGTTTTCTAGGTTCCGCAAATGAAATTCCAAGAATCAGCAGCCATGTTTTGACGATTTTTCGTCAAAATTCTGTTTTTTTTGCTTTTTTCATTCTGTTTTGATGCCATGCTGAACCGTACTGACGCTGCAGACCCACGTTTTTACTTCTGCAAACCCATATCAAAGCAGCCGTCAGAGCCAGATTTCTATCTATTATCGCCAAATTTAAGTTGGCATTATTTTTGCGTTTAATAATGTCAAAAGGTCGACCACTTTTGCAAATTATACTAGGAGGTAACTCAAATGGAAGAAGTTGTAAATTACGGCATCTTATCTCTGGTACCGGCCATACTCGCAGTAGTTTTGGCTTTCTGGACCAAGAACGTAGTCCTCTCCCTGATCATAAGCTTGTTCACCGGCGCTCTCATCATAGCGTCATGGAACCCTTGGATCGGTATGCAGGATATGTTCAGTAATTATCTATTCGTTAATATAACTGACAGCGGCAATGCCCAGACGATCATAATGATGTCCTTTGTAGGAGGCTTCGTCGCCTTGCTTGAAAAATCCGGAGGCGCCAGAGCCTTTGCTCAGGCCATAGCCAATAAGGTGAGAGGCAAATCCACAGCTCAGGGATGCGCTTGGCTGGGAGGTCTGGCGATCTTCTTCTCCGACTCGGGCAACAGCCTGATTCTGGGACCTATCTTCCGTCCTATCATGGACCGCCTGAAAGTTTCCAGAGCCAAGCTGGCTTACATACTGGACTCCACTTCATCGCCTGTGTGCATACTCGTTCCTATCACCGGCTGGGGAGTTTACATCATGAGTATAATAGCTACCGAATTTGAAGCTCTCGGAATCGAAGGCACAGACGTCGGTACTTTTGTTCAGGCTATCCCTTATCAGTTTTATGCTATTTTAGCTCTGCTGCTGGTTCCTCTCATCGCTTTCGGCAAGAGAGACTTCGGCCCTATGTTAAAATCTGAAGAAATCGCTCAGATCGGCCTGACGGAAGAGCAGAAAGCCGCCGGAGAGGAAGTAGTCGTATCAGAAGACAAAAAAGTTTCTGCATGGAACATGGGTCTTCCTCTCATCGTCCTCTTCGCGACAATATTCATCATGTTCTTCAGCTGGGGCTGGCCTGCTGAAAGCGTTGCCGGCTCAAAGATAAGAGTAGCCCTCACTTCAGGCTATTTCCTTGCTTCCATCACACTTGGAATCATGATTATCAAGCAGAAACTTATGAGCTTCAACGACGTATTTGATACGTTCATCGGCGGCATTAAGAAGATGGCCGGCATACTGGTCATCATCATATGCGCCTGGGGCGTCGGCGGAGTATGCGGAGACCTGGGAACTTCCACTTTCATCGTAGACTCAACTGTAGACGTTATCCCTGCAAGCCTAGTGCCTGCAATGCTGTTCCTGATCGGAGCAGTAATTTCTTTCGCTACAGGAACTTCATGGGGAACTATGGCTATCCTGCTTCCTTTGGGCATCCACATGGCTTACGGCTTCGAAATTTCCGAATACATCACCATCGCAGCAGTACTCAGCGGTTCCCTCTTCGGCGACCACTGCGCGCCTATTTCAGACACCACGGTTATGTCCTCCATGGCGGCAGGTTGCAACCACATAGAACACGTAAAGACTCAGATTCCTTACGCCATGCTGGCGGCTGCAGCTGCTTTCATAGCTTATCTGATCCTTGGATTTACAGAGCTTTCAGCTGTTATCGCATTGCCTATAGCGATAGTCATTCTGGTTGTACTCTACCTGCTGGCAGTTAAGCTCTTCCATGGAAAAAAGACAGCTTAGCCAGACAGGCTAAATATACTATGAGGTAAATAAATGAAAGATGTAGATTATGAGAAGTATGATGGTATGGATACCGTCATACTTGACAAACACGCGGCCGACACTATAAAGGAGGACTGCCAATCCTTCCAGTGTCAGCTGGAAAACCACTGTGCCCACGTCATCATGCTGATGGAACAGGGCATAATCACTAAAGAAGAAGCCGGAAAGATCCTCGGGGCGCTTTTGCGCCTCCTAGATATAGGCCCTGAAAATATTCCTTTCAGACCTGGCCTGACCGACTTATATTCCAATATCGAAGAATGGCTGATAGACGAACTGGGCATCGAAACCGGCGGCAAGGTCCACACTGGCAGATCGAGAAACGATATGAATTCCAGCGTCGAAAGAGTTTACACAAGGCGCACCATGCTGGATGTACTCGAGGCCATGCTCCTGCTGATGAAGACGCTGCTCAACATGGCAGAAGAGCACAAGGATACCGTAATACCCGGATACACCCATCATTCACAGCAGGCTCAGCCAGTTACTCTCGGACATTTCTACACCAGCGCTTTCCAGGCCTTTTCAAGGGACGCCGAACGTCTGCTTGAAGCCTACAAGAGAGTAAACCTGAGCACCATGGGCGGCGCTGCCATCGCCACCACAAGCTTTCCTATCAGCAGAGAAAGGACGGCCGAGCTTCTGGGCTTCGACGGCTACCTGCTCAACTCCATGGACGCCACCGCCGCCCTCGACTTCGCCTACGAACCGGCTTCAGTGATGGCCATATTCATTAACAACGTAGGCAGAGTTATCGAAAGCATGCTGCTTTGGAATCTGAACGAAGTGGGCATTTCAAGGCTGGCCCTCAAATACTGTTCCTACAGCACAATAATGCCGCAGAAGCGCAACCCTGTATCGCTCGAGACCCTGAGATATTCCGGCGAATGGACTTACGGAGCCCTCTCCACCATGTTCAACACCATGAAAGCTTATCCGCAGGGCAACGGACGCGAACCAGGCTTCGTGGTCAGTCTCTATTACGAGATTGCGGAAAAAATTAAGGAAAGTGCTTACCTGCTCGAGGGCATAGTCCGCACTCTGGAAGTAGACAAAGACAGAGGTCTTGAAGTCACCAAATACGGATTCTGCACCGTTACCGATCTGGCTGACGAGATGGTAAAGAGCCTGGGTCTCTCTTTCTCCGCTGCCAAGAAGATCGTCGGAAAGCTGGTCACCATCGCTCACGATGAAAATATTTCCATCGACCAGGTGGACAGCAAGCTGGTGGCCCGCGCCGCGAAAGAATCCCTCGGCATGGAACTTGAGATGGACGACACTCTCATCCGCCACGCTCTCGACCCTTGGGAAAACGTAAGCAGACGCGATATTCCAGGCGGTCCAAGCCCTGAAAGAGTTCAGGACATGATCGACCAGGGCTGGAAGAAGATCGAAGAGATCAGCGCCGGCTGGCAGGAAAAAGTCCAGGCCGATAAAGACGCTTCACAGCACCTGATGGCTCTGGCAAAATCCATCGCAGCTCAAGTTTAATTATTGCTATTTCAACGAGCGGTTCCTCAAGGTTCTCCACTTGTGGGGGACCGCTTATTTTATCCGGAGGATTTATTATGACTTTAAGCAAAATTCTGGCTGATTTCGTCGTGAACTGCGAAAGCTTTTCAGACGAGGCCCTGTATCTGGCGAAAAAATCCATCATAGACTCTATGGGAGCCATGATAATAGGCAGCAAGACTCACCTGGCCGAAAAGGCTGAATACATGGCCGGCAGAGACGGCTCTGCCACGATAGTAGGCTTCGGCGACGGCTACACAGCAAAAGACGCCGCCTTTGCCAACGGCATCTCAGGCCACGAACTGGAGCTGGACGATACCTCCTCCTCCAACCTCGGACACCCCACCATCGCCGTTCTCCCCTCCCTCCTGGCCATAGGCGAAGAGACAGGAGCGGACGGTATGAAGTTGCTGAAAAGCTTTTTACTGGCCACCGAAGTGGAATGTAAGATAGGCAGGATATGCGCCAAATATCTCCACGAGAGAGGCTGGCACGCCAGCAGCATCACAGGCGTCATCGGAGCCGCCGCAGGCTGCGGCTATTTGCTCGGCCAGTCTGCCGCCAAAATATCCGATTCCATCGGTATAGCCGCCTCAATGGCTTCAGGAGTGCGTGAAAACTTCGGTACGGCAACCAAGTCCATACATATAGGAAAGACATGTCAGGACGGCGTTCACGCCGCTCAGCTGTCTCAAGCCGGCTTCGACTCCTCCCCTTCCGCTCTGGACGGCAAGGAAGGCTATCTGTTCGAATATTCGACCCACAGATTCGGCGAGTTCGGCGAAGATTTCGCCAAAACGCTGGGAAACGACTGGGACGTATGTTCCCCAGGTTTCGCCATAAAGCGCTATCCGTCCTGCAGCAGCAGTCACAGAGCCGTCGACGGCCTGATAGCCCTGATCGAAGCAGAAAAGCTGACGGCCGGGGATATAGAGCGCATAGCTGTCGGTCTGAGTAAGCCTGCCATGCGCGAACTGGTAACTCCTTATCCTGAAAACGGCGAAGAAGCCAAGTTCAGCATAGGCTTCCAGATAGCCCTCTATCTGAACGGAATCGAGAACATGCCTGAAAATTACACGCCAGACGTGATTTCAAGACCTGAGATACAAGGCCTTATCCAAAAGACGGTCATGTACAATAAGGAAGAATACGACGACCTGCCTTCGGACATGGGAGTTGGCCCCGCTTTCATCACCATTGAGACAAAAGACGGCAGAAGCTTTTTCAAAGAGCAGGTATATCCTGTCGGTCACCTGACGAATCCCATGTCAGACCTCCAGATACACGAAAAATACATGAAATGCGCCGTAAAGGCCATAGGCGCGGAAAACGCGCAGACACTGTATGACATGCTGTTCTCCCTTGAAAATGTCAGGGATATAAAAGAAGTCATGAAGCTTACATACTGATATATTCCATTATATATTCCACGGAAAGACGAAGCGTTGGAGGAACGGCAAACGGTTCTCCACGCTTCGTTTTTCTGATGGCTGCAGCTTCAGCCGGTGAATGGCAGCCGCCCGGAAGATACCTTTATTCCGGCAAATATCCGGCAGGCGGCTTCATGATGACAAATACCCGCCGGTCAGGCCTGGCGGGTATTGTTAAATAAGATTATTTATCCATTTTAATTGTTTCAAACTTCATCTGTTTTCTTAGTTTGCTGAATTTTTATCATTGACAAAAATCTATTACCGCAGAAAATCCGGTTGATATGAGAAATTAAACCAGTTCTCCCGCGTCAGCCTTTTTCTGCTCTTCCTCGGTCATCTTAGTGCAGGTGATCTTAGGGAATGTGAGCAGGAAGCTTACTATCGGCATTGTGTAGTTAAATACCGCCCACGGTATCCACATAAGCGGCTCTATGTTGAGTGTGTTTTCAATATAGACGCCGCATGTATTCCAAGGTATGAGGGCAGATGTAACCGTTCCTGCGGATTCAAGAGCGTTGGACAGGCTCTTAGGATGGATTCCCATCTGTCTGTAGGCAGGAGCGAACATTCTTCCCGGAACCAGTATGGATATGTACTGCTCAGGCATTACTGCGTTGGAAACGATACATGTAAGCTCGGTAGCGCCTACGAGAGCAGGGCCGCTCTTGATGTGCTTCAGCAGCCTGTTTACTATAGTCTCAAGCTGATGAGTACCTTCCATTATACCGCCGAACATCATGGCCATTACAGTCATCAATATTGAAGAAGCCATGTTCATCAGTCCGCCGTTGGTCAGCAGGCTGTTTACCGCTTCAATGTCCGAATTCATTGTGAAGCCGTTTCTTGCCATAACTAATATATCGCCGAAATTTACTCCGTAATGATCAATTTTCATTGTTTCCGGATCAATGATAGCCAAATCTCCCTGGAATATAGGCGCGAGAATAGCTCCCGCCACAACTCCGAGTGTGATTCCGGGTATGGCCGGCATCTTCAGGGCTATAGCCAGAATTACTACCAGAGGAGGCAGCAGCAGCACAGGGCTGATATTGAAAGCATCTTTGATTCCGTCCATAATAACGGTAGCCTGAGAAGTATCCACCTCGCCCGATGTCGCGTGCATGTATCCGTATACTCCAAAGAATATAAGGGCGATGGCATAAGCTATGATAGTAGCCTTTATCATGTATTTAACGTGGGTAAATACATCCGTACCTGCCATGGCAGGCGCCAGGTTGGTGGTATCCGACAGCGGTGAAAGCTTGTCGCCGAAATACGCACCCGCCAAGATAGCTCCTGCCGTAGGCCCCAGAGGCATTCCCATACCTGTAGCGATGCCCATGAGGGCAAGTCCCATGGTTCCCATGGTTCCCCATGACGAGCCTGTCGCCAGCGATGTGATCGAGCATATCAGAACGGCCGCGATAAGGAATATTGAAGGTGACAAAAGCTTAAGTCCGTAATAAATCATCGTAGGTATAGTTCCTGAGAGGATCCATACTCCTATCATCATACCTACGATACAGAGTATCAGTATAGCCTGCATGGCCATAGATATTCCGTGTATCATCATTCCTTCTATGTCCTGCCATTTATATCCTATCTTGATGGATATAAGTGCTGCTATTATAACGCCGATAAACATAGGAATGTGCGGATCCACTCCATAAACTATGATACCTATCGACATAACAACAACAATACCAAGGAACGAAATTATCGCTTCATACAGATGCGGCGCTCTGACAACCTCAGGAAGATCGAGGTCATTGCTGTCGATCTTCTTGATAGTATCAGCATTGCCCTGCAGCTCCTGGTTGGTGTTTTTTTTGTTATCGTCCATTTGAAGCTCTCCTTTCTTTAATAATCAAAAGAATAAATAATTCTTATTATTATTATTTTAACAGAATCTCAGCTCATATGGAACTACATTTTTTCATAAAATTTTACATATTTGTTTTTTCTACATTGTGTTTCGCCTGCATCCATTGAAAATTACCCTTTCTGCCGCTATGCCTGCCGCGAAAAAAAATTTTTGTTTCTCCTGCCCCGGCGTCGAAAATGGTTCTCCTGCTCTTACGGCGGAAATGTTTCTCCTGCCACGGCAGCAAACATATAAAAAATGAGGCCCTCAAAAGAACAATGCCATTTAATTAAACGGCTTTGCTCAAAGGCCTCTTTATATTATACGTTGTTATACCCTTTGGCCGCGTCATATATCTTTTTAGCAGCGGCCACTCCATCCATCAACTTCTTGACTTCTTCTTTCTGCTTCACCACGTTCTTGTCAAGCCTGGCTTCAAAGATATCAGGATACTTATTTATCGCTATGAACATCCTTCCTCCGTTGAATGACAGCGCCGTCGGAACGCCAAGGACCTTAGAGAAATTTTCCACAGCGGACGTGAACTCCTCCGAAAAAAGGCTTCTAAGCATATTAGGCTTCTCGGCATATATGGTAAAATTCTCATCAAATTCCGCGTTTCCGGATTCTATCTTATGCTCAGCCGTGAATCCGGCCACAGATGGTTTGTAATCCTTGGAAAATATCTGCAGAAATCCGTATTTTTTCAGCGGATTTTCCTCGTCGTTCCAGAACATACCCATTATACCTTTGAAAATCGTGACCTGCCCCATTCTGCCGTTTTCTTTTCTCTTCGGCATACCGGCTTTCAAATTAGTTATGCGGAAACTGTCTCCGCCCATCTCACCGTACAGCGAATCCTGACTGTTACACAGCTTATAATATTTGCATAAAACGAGCACGCTGCCGGTTATCTCTTCATAAGTAAGCCCTGGTTCTTCCTTATACACCACGTAGTCCACACCCTCAGTCCGGCTGGCCATGTTGATCAGATACTGCTGCCGGTAAGCTGTCCAAAATGAACCCTCCAAGCGTTTGGCTATCAAATGATAGGTTATTCCGTTGGCTCCTATTCCAAATATAATTATGGTGAGAATAGCCGGGATAAACTTTTCTGTCATTTTTCCGCCTGTAAAAATAGTACGGTCAAATATGAAAATATATGCGGCCAGAGCTATCATGACTATAAGAGTTATCGCTTTTGATATGTTTATCAGAAGATTGGTTTTATACTGCAGCCTGCCGATCTCATCATCGCTGAAGTTTCTGCTTTCTTTGATCATTTTGTTGTTGGCGATTATGTTTCTTCCCTTTTTCTTGAATAAACTCATTTTCATCTCCTAATCATCGTTTACGGCAGGTTCAGCGCCTCGGACCACCTGAACGACTGATGGTTTTGCCGTATTATGATGATTATACCTCTTTCTTCCATTTTTTTCAATAAATTTAATATCCCTGTCCCGTGAAAATTATGAAAAGAGCGGCGGAATTGCTACCGCCGCTCTTTTATAACACTGTTTATTTCTGACGCTTATGATTATTTCTTCAGTTTGGCCAGCCTGCTGCATGCTTCTTCAACAGACTCCTTGTCTATGGCATAGCACGCTCTGAACCAGCCAGGCTTGCTTGAGCCGAACAGATGTCCCGGAGAAATATTTATCATCAGTTCGTTGTAAACCTTTTCCCAGAATACCTGCTCTCTCTCATATTCCTGTCTGTCAAGATACTCACTGAAATCAGCGAAGACGAAGATTCCTGCCTGAGCTTTTTTCACAGGAACGCCTATATCTTCAAGACCGTCCCTGATTATGCCGTAAGCTTCTCTGAGTCTGTCCCTTGAAAGCTGCATTACGGCAGGTATATCAGGCGATTTTATCAGAGCCGTGAGCATGGCCTGGGTATAAGAGGAAACTGACGAATAATATGTCAGCGAACCCATTCCCGTTATGATGTCAGGGTTAAAGGAAATGCAGAAGCCTGTGCGGAAGCCTGACAGCGCAAAGTCTTTGGCAAAGCTGCTGGTGACATGTACTCTGTGCATGTATTCCTTTGGAACCAGTTTCAGCGTGCTGACATGCTTAGCTTCCGGGTCGAACACCGTCTGAGCATAAATTTCATCAGATATGATATCTATATCCTTATCCATGGCAAACTCTATCAGTGTCTTTATCTGCTCCTCGGTGTAGACTATTCCTACAGGATTGTTAGGCGATGAGAAGAGGATGGCTCTTACTCTCTTTCCTTTCTTTACCTGCTCGTCATAAGCCCGCTCCATGGCTTCCCTGTCCATGGTCTCCGCACAATCAGGAATACCGACTGCTTCTACTCCCGGCATCTCATTGATGTCGTCAACGAAGCTGGAATAGTAAGGCGCCGGGATAAGGAATACGTCGCCCGCTTCCGCCAGCAGCATGGCCAGATTTTCAAGAGCCACGGTACAGCCCGCGCATGTCGCGATGTTGTTCTTGGTAAGCTTTCTGTCCGAGTCCTTTCCGAAGATCACGTTCTGCCAGTAATTTGCTATGGTCTCTCTGAAGCTGTCAGTACCCTCAAACTTGTTATAGTGGAGATTCCATCCCTCAAGCGTAGTCTCGGAAGCTATCTTCTCAAGAAGACGGCAGACTTCCGCGTCTACCAGCTTGGTCTCAGCTGTTCCCATGTTGATAAGGCCCTTCGGGTTCTTCTCCTTATCATACATGTTGTTGAGATTGCTGAAATGCGCCTGCACCAGAGGCGGCAGAGTCCTTACATATTTTCGGCCTCTTTCTGATAAATACTCTAACATTTATACATATCCTCCTAATCACGCGGTACTCCGCGCAAGATGTGTCTTAGTATAGCGCTCGCGCGGCCAGTATCGTCATGATAAGGCGCCTGTTGCACCCCTAAAATTCTGCCGGCCGCAGCTATTTTCAAGTCTAGTTGTGTTCCAGTCCTGCTTCTGTCTGTATTCCAGGACGTGAGCCTAATCCCATCGTGGCGTCGATATTTGCCCCGTGAAGCACGGTAGATTCGTCTTTCATCAGTTCGCAGAGCCAGTATGCTATTTCCTCAGGCTGAATGAGACGTTTCTTTGACTGAGCTTCTTCAAAGGCTTTTCTGACTTCAGGAGTCATGCTGCTCAGCGTGCTGGAAATGAACATCGGAGTTTCGATGGCTCCCGGAGAGATGCAGAATACGTCGATGAGGGTATGCGTATTTTCTGCCGCCAGCTGTTTGGCCAGGAAGGCCACTGCCGCTTTGCTCATTCCGTCGCTCAGGGTAAACTTAGGGAAGGCAGCGATTCCGCCGCCTACGGAAGAGATGAACACCAGCTTTGTCTTTGTGGTCTTCTTCTCCAGCATAGGCTGAATCTTCTTGTATATCCAAAGAGGTCCGAGAGCGTTTACGGTCATCAGAGCCGCGTCATTGGCAGCCTTGAGAGGATCTCCCTGCTCCGCATATTCCTTTACAGTGCCTGAGCCAAGCGCAGCGTTGAAGATTACTCCGTACCATTCGTGCTCTGTAAGGAAGTCAGCCTTTTCAATCTCTTCAATCTTGCCCTGATCAAGTCTATGTCCGAATACCTTTCCCGCATATTTTTCCATAAGCTCTTCAGCCTTACCCGCGGAACGGCGATATGTAAGATGGACTTCATAGCCCTGCTCTACGAGCATTTTAACTGTTTCGAGGCCTACGCCCTGCGTGCCTCCGGTCACAAGAACTTTTTTGATTTCCATTTTTTCCTCCTTATCAAGCGCGATCAGCTAAGCAACCGTGCCGGTTTTATTTTCAAAATTCTCGTATTTTTTGTTTTCCATTATGTCGATTATGCGCTCTACCATATCATATATGTCTTTGTATGATGTGTAAAGTGCTATAGGAGCGAGTCTGATTACGTCAGGATATCTGAAGTCAGGAATCACGCCTTCGGCTTTGAGAGCGGCGTTAATTCTTATCGCGTCGTCATGCTCAAGTGCCACATGGCCGCCTCTCATCATATTATCTGCCGCAGGATTTCCTATTCTGAAGCCGTATTTGGCCAGTTTTTCTTCTATCAGATACATCAGGTAAGCTGTCTGGCTCAATGATTTTTCACGGATATTATCTATGCCGGCTTCAGCGAACATCTTCAGGCTTCCTTCTATAGGAGCCATGGAAAGCACAGGCTGTGAACCTGTCTGCCATCCGCCTGCATATTCTGCGTGCTCAAATTTCTGTCTCAGCTCAAACTGGGTTTCCTTGACGTTTCCGTGCCATCCTGCAAGACCAGGCTCTTTGGAGAAATGCTTGCGGTTGATGTAGAATCCGGCTATTGCTCCGGGACCTCCGTTGAGATATTTGTAGTTGCACCACAATGCGAAATCAGGGTCTATATCCTTGAAGTCATGCGGAATGGCTCCTATGGAGTGGCACAGATCCCAGCCGATGTAAATTCCCTTGTCGTGAGCGGCTTTGGTGATGCGCTTCATGTCGAGAAGCTGTGCGCTTCTGTAGAGAACTGAAGGGAGCATAACTACGCATACGTCGTCAGTCATCGCTTCGATCAAAGCGTCTTCATCTATGTATTTGCCGTCCTTGCTCTCAACAACTTTGAGGCACTCTTCAGGATCCAGGCCGTGGAGTTTTATCTGGCTGTATACGGCATATTTATCGGTCGGGAAGTTGAGGTCATCCATCAGGATCTTATTTCTCTTTTTGGTAGGATGATAGAAAGTAGCTATTCCCTGATGTACGTTTATGGTCGTATTGGTGCAGACGGTAACTTCGTCAGGATCTGCTCCGATAAGAGGTGCGATGAGAGCTCCCAGAGTATCCTGATAGAGGAAATATCCTCTCTGAGGCCACATGTCTATGCCTGCCTCTTTCCAGTCCTTCATAGCCTTTTCAACATATTTTTCAGCGTCTTTTGAGCACAGTCCCAGAGAATTTCCGTCCATATATATTATGCCTTCCCTGAGATAAAATCTGTCGCGGAAAGCTGCCAGCTTATCCTCTCTGTCCATCTTTTCTGCAAATTCACAAGGAGCTTCAAACTTATACATAATTGTTCCTCCTTTAGCGCCTGCTTGAGGCTTTCATACGGCAGACGCCAATATGCGCCTGCCTTTAAACTTTATTTTATATCGTTATTCTTTATCATAGCTTACAGTCATCTGTACTTTTCCGCTCTTATATCTGAAGTGCGCGTACAGGTAAGCTACTACGATGAATCCCACCTGGCCTATCTTGAGCGCGTTTGTAAGGGAAATGAAGTTGAGCCAAACCTGTATCAAAAGTACTATAGTAGCCAGTATACAGAAGAAAGTAAGTTTTCCCTTGCTGCACTTGAACGGTGAAGATTCCCATTCTTCAGGCAGCAGCTCAGGAAGTTTTATCGTTGCAATAGCGGTGAATACCATCATCAGGAACTGCATTACCAGCGTAAGGTTTGCCAGATTTTCAAGGCTTATGTCTGTCAGTATAGGAACGATGGTTATTATGTAGAATATAGCCAGCAGATAAACAGGAGTCTTGAACGTAGGATGCAGCTTTGCCAGGCCCTTAGGGAACCATCCGTCTTCGGCCGCCTGTATTAGAGGCTTGGTTACCCATGCTATATTGGCGTTCAGGGTAGTTGCTATTGCGCACCATGCTCCGCCTATGATGAAGAAGAGGAAGAAGCCTCTCGGCATTATATGCTCTGCTACTACCGACAGATTCTGACCTGCTACCTGCTCTATAGGCAGAACGCCGGCCGCCACGGTGGCAATCAGGGCATAAAGCACTGCAACGCTTAACGTCGACACTATAAATACGAAAGGTATATCTTTTTTAGGGTTTTTACATTCGCCGCCCATCTGGAATATTCCGTTGGCTCCCAGCACCGCGAAAGTGAGGAACGCCGACGCGTAGATGAATCCGAAACCTCCGTCGGTGATGAAATCTTCTTCAAAGTATCCAGGCTGTATATCCTTCCAGCCAAAGATAACAAATATGGCCAAAGCCGCAAGAAGAAATACCATCATCAGGTTCTGCACTTTAGCCATATATTTAGTAGGGAAAACATTCAGTACAAAAAACGCCGTGGCTACTGCGATAGCTATGGCCTTGTGCGGCAGATTCGGGAACAGTGACAGTACATAATCTGCAAACGAAAGGGCGTATACTGACAAAGTTATATTTCTGACGCTGTATACAATAGTCCAAAATCCCGCGAACTTAGGTCCGCATAACACATACCCTTGCGTATACTCGCCTCCGCGCAGTCTGGCGCAGCTGGTCATAAAAAGCATAGGTATGCTGGAAACCACTACGAAAATAGCCGCCAGAACGAAGGCCAAGTTGACGCTCTTACCGGTTATTCCTATACCGGTACCGACAAGAATCATTATACCTGAACCGATGATATTGCCGCAGGCGATACCAAACAGTTCTTTCTTGCCTAACTCTCTCCTAAGATCTTTGGTAGACATTTTTACTTCTCCTTTTAACAAAATGACCCATCGAATTCGATTCTTAACATTACAATAGTATTTTTAAATGTTTGAGCTCTTAACATTTGAGAATTGTAGAAAACGCTCCAATTCTTGGTTAGAATTATATAGTCCATCCCAAACATTGTCAATTGCTTTTATAATGTTAGTCAAAGTTTTATACACTTGTTTTTTTATCTAACCTTTAAAATAATATTTATAATCTTTTTTGACTTTTTCTGGTGAAAAATATGACAATAACCTTGAAATGCTTAACGGATATAATGTATAATTAAATTCAGCCAGGCTGCCGGTCAGTATGTCCATGCGCATCGGCTGCCGCGAAAATTGAAAATCGCTCCGGAAAAAATTCTCTAATGATGAAAGGTTTGCAAGATAATCATGAAAAAGATCAATGACGAGTCAGAGAAAATCAACCAGCCAAGCGCCGCCTCCGATACTGTAGATACGGAAGACGGCATTTACTTCAATATCAATCACGTGGCAAAAACGCTGGACATAGTACCTGCAACGATAAGGAACTGGGAAAAAGCCGGCCTCTTCACGGCCAAGCGCCGCGGCAACAACTACAGAGTCTTCGACATCAACGATATAGCTCTGCTCAGACGAATAAAAAAGTATTCCGTCGAAGAAAACATGAGTATGTCTCTGATCAAAAAAATTCTGGCCAACGATACTCTCACCGCCAGACCGGTCAAGCAGATCCATCCCAAGTCGATATATTACAGCAAACTCCGGGAATACCGTGAAAAGCGCGGCTATACGCTGGAAGACGCCGCCGGTATCATAGATATCTCCGCTTCCTATCTCTGTAAAGTGGAACGCGGACAGGCCAACATCTCCCTTGATCTCCTGCAAAAACTTGCGGAATTTTACGGAGAGTCGCTGCTGACATTTATGGATGTAAAAAGCCAGGATACGGGAGAAGTCTTGAGGAGCGGCGAAGGGATCCCCATGGAAACTCTTCTCAACGGCGTTGAGGTCAAATCTCTGAGCTATTTCGACGAATTCAAGCCCGTCATGTTCACAGTTGCTCCAGGCTGCGGAGATTTCAAATCACATAAGCATATGAGCGGTCAGGAATTTATATACGTGATTTCCGGAAAACTTCAAGTAACTCTGGACGATAAAAACACATATCTGCTCAAAGACGACGACTCCATACACTTCGCCTCTACCCGCATGCATAACTGGCACAATGCCGGAAAATCAACGCTCAAAATGCTCTGGATGCATTCGTCACTTTAAGCTTAATAAGATATTTTTGCAAATTATAGGTATGACAAAAAAAGCTCCCTTGTGTAAACACGCGCGGAGCTCTTTCTTATCTTCAATATGGAATTTCATGCCCAGGTTTTGTGGCAACCTCGGTCAGCAGTTTTATTTTACCAATTTATTTATATCGTCCATATACTCGTCATAGCTTTCTCCCTGTTCCCTGAGAGCAAGCGCTTTCTGCAGAGAAGAGAAAGTCTTTTTATTGATCGGAAACGCCTTGAGCGCCAGAAATCCTGCGAGGCAGCAGAGGCTCGGCACCAGTATGTATCCTATGTCCAGGAAAGAAACTACCGAATCAGGCTGAGCCGAAAGCTGCGGATCAAATCCCGACATATCGAGAAATATTCCAAATAGCTGCACCATTACAGAAGTCACCAGCGTTCCAAGAACCGAAACCAGAGACATAATATCTCCTCCCCTGCGCTTGTTGTTTACATACTGGTCCACTTCTATTACATCGTAAAATATAGCGTTGGAAAGCTGCCAGAATCCCGTCTGTACCACGGCGAAAATGCTCACATACAGCACTCCTCCGGCAAGAGTATTAGGCGCTGTCAGATATATGATAACTCCTGCTATGCCACAGACGAGCATCGTATACATCTGCTGATTGGCCTTGCCCGTCTTAAGAGCCATCTTATCCACTACAGGAGTCATTATGGCGAATATAGCTGTCGTAAATGCATATATGTAAGAGGAATATTTGTTTCCAAGTCCCAAAGCATACTGCAGGAAATAAAGGGTAGCTATGTTGTACAATGCGAAAGCGCAGGCAAAAGCGCCTTTATATATTATCAGAAGCTTCATCGGCTTGAGCTTTATCAGTTCCAGATAATTGGAAAAGATATTTTTCAGCATATTGTGCTTTCCCCTGCCCGTATTTTCTCTTATGTACTGATGACTGTACTTCTTGGTCAGCATAAAAGAGCCGACCCAGCTGCCGAAAGTAGTCATTGCTATAATCGCGCCCACAGTCTGCCAGCCGGCCTCCTGATTATCGGCGAACAAGTCCAGTATCAAAAGCGGAACTATCGTACCGATGCCGTTTCCCGTTATTGAAAACCATCTGCATACCGTCCTCTGTTTGGTCCTCTCATCATATCCTGTGGAAATTTCCGAGCCGAAAGCATTGTTTGGAATTTCAAAGCAGGAAAAAAACACTCTGAACAGAATGGCGAAAAAAAGATAGTATGCAAAAGTCGCGGCTGCCGAAGCATGAACCGTATGGGAAAGTATCAGCAGAATCACAGGCACCACCAGCCCTGCCGTAAGCATAAACGGCCGTCTTTTGCCCATCTTTGACTGACAGTTGTCGGAAAGATTTCCGAAAATCATGCCTCCCATGACTTCCACCAGCAGCGCCAGCGACGAAATAGTCCCGGCCAGCGATGAATTGATCCCCACGCAGTTGGTCAGAAAAACGACAAAATATGCCGACATAAAATTATACGACGCTCCCTGCCCCAAATATCCCAAGCCATAATTATACATCCTGCTTTTACCGTCCTTTCCCCTGCTGTGTTCTTCTATAGCCACTGCTGCCTTCTTCTATAGTACCTGCCGCGTTCTTCTATAGCACCTGCGGCATTGTGCCTGATGCATGTTGTATGCACTGACGCGCTGCGTCTGGTGCAGGTTGTATGCATTAACACGCTGTGCTCGCCGCAAACTATAAAACTCTGTGACCGCACATCACCGCAGGCTCTGCAACATCATAAATACATCATACATCTTTTTAAAGCTATGTCAAGTCAGCTGTTTCCACTCTTATTACTTTACGCAATTCCCCAAGGGACAGCTCTATCTGGTATCCTATGCGGCCGGCGCTTACGCAGAAGCTTTCCATGTTTTCAGCGGAAGTATCTATAAAAGTTGGAAAATATTTTTTCATTCCCAACGGTGAGCATCCTCCGTGTATGTATCCTGTCAGAGGCAGCAGTTCCTTTGATTTTACCATCTCCACCGATTTTTCCCCCGCCGCTCTGGCCGCCTTCTTCAAATCCAGTTCCCTGTTCACCGGAATCACAAAGACATAATTTTTTCTGCTCTTTCCCAACGTGACCAAAGTCTTGAACACCTGCGAGGGGTTCTGTCCCAAAGTTTCGGCGACTTCAAGGCCGCTCACCGCGCCAGTATCGGCATAGCAGTGGCTCTCATATAGAATCTTCTTTTTATCCAGTATTCTCATTACATTAGTTTTTTCATCCATTTTCCTATCTCCTAACATTATTTCTGCTTGTAATTTGCAAGCCCAACCTGATTTATTTGTATCTTGGCAGTCAATCGACGGAGTTTGGCTGCAGGAATGCGGCCGGAGCCGGATATAATCGAGCCCAAACGCAGCTGGTGCTGAGTGTTGGCGCGCTGAGGCTTGGCGACTCTGAGTGTTGGCGCGCTGAGGCTTGGCGACTCTGAGTGTTGGCGCGCTGAGGCTTGACAGCGCCGAGTGTTGACGGTGCTAAAATGTGGCAGCATTAAGGTTCATGCGCTGAGTGGGGCAGCAGTGAGGTTCCATGCGCTGAGTGGGGCAAATGTTAATGCGGGCTGCCTGCTTTGATATGATTTTTTAAGGTGATTTATGCCGGTGTTTAGTTTGCATCATCATATTGTTTGTAATATTATGGAAAATGTTGTACAATTTTTTAACCATGCTGATTTCTGCCAACATTTTTGGTGTCCGTGCGCGTCGAAATTTGTCGAATCACACATAGAATTGGGCAGATGTTGCCAAATTGAGCAATATTTTAAAATTTGCCAACATTTTTTGAAAAATATGTTGGCAAATTTGCCGTAAATCAAAAAAATGTACAACATCGACACAATTCGACACTTCCAATACTCCTAAAACCGCAGAGTGATGGCCAGACTGTTGCCGGTTTGTCTCCATTTAAGTATTTTAACAACATCAAGCCGGACAATCCAGTTTTAGATTTACTCAAACGTCCCTCAGCCAATCAGAAAGCATTTCAATTACCACAAGACTCTTTTTGATATTTCCAAACACTTGCTGATATTTCCAACGTATGAATCATCATAAAATTTTCGTATTCCTGAAAAAATTAGCTTTCAAAACAGCTATGCACACAAACGATGCCGCTGAGTATGACATAACCTAGTACGATACGGTTGAGCATTATATAATTGGCAGTCTTCTCTGGAAGTCTCCTTGATTTCGCAATGTTGTAATTTTTTAAGATATCGTCAGATTTTACAACATTTCTGCTCTTAAGGCACCGTCGATTGACAGAAAAACAAGGTAATGTTGTAAAATCTCTTGGATTTTTAAAATTCTACAACATTTCCACAGAAAATGTTGTATTTTTCTCAGATATTTCTAAAAATTACAACATTGCATAATCCTGAGATCTGATTTACATGCGGTCTTTACTAGAATGTTGTAAATTTTTATAATATGCAAAAATTCTACAACATTTCGATGCCGCTTGTGCCTTCCACACGGTCGAGCTGTCCGTCGCGCACTCTGTCTAACGGCAAGTGAACGTAGCGGCCAGTTGTCAATGGGACGGGCGAAGCGGCAAGCCTCCAATGAAGGAACGTAGCGGCCAGTTGTCAATGGGACGAGCTGTCGTCTATCATAACACAAATCAAGTATATCACATTTTCAGCGAAACTTTAGCAGCTTTTTTCCCTGAAATGACCGCGCCCTCCATGGTGGCAAAAGACGGTGTTCTCGTATAATCCCCGGCAAGTACAAGGCCGTCTATTCCTGTGCGCTGCCGCGGCCTCATCAGCTGATGGCCTTTGTCGAGAGAATAAAATTCATTTTTTTCCGCTACTTTGCGCGCCTCCAATATGCTTCCCTCAAGGTGTACGCCGAGGGAGTCCATCTGATCGACGACGACAGGCAATATCTTTTCCTCGCTCATGTCAGCGTATTCCTCGGGATTTCCCAGGATCACCGACAATCTGCCTTTGGATTTGCGGAAAGTCGAGCGCGACTGTTCGGCAAAGCTGACCATATCTGTCCCAGGCCCGAAAGTAGTTATGTCTTTTTTAAGCGCCGGCCGCGAAAGTTCCATCTGCAGAGTACAGGCCGACATGCAGGGGAGCATGAAGAGTCTGCTGAGTTCCCTTATTTTTCTAAGGGGTCTGAGAATTTCCTTCGCTGCCGGCAGAGAAGTTGCGATTACGGTGGTCTCCGCCTCAAACTCATCTCCGCTCTTGCTTCTGACTCCCGACACAGTTCCGTCCCTGACCACTATCTCTTTTACAGGTTCGCCGAAATAAAATTTTCCGCCATGATCCTTTATCTTATTGACTATGGGATTTGCCATAGTTTCCGTCATTCCGCCCAGAAACGCGCCTATCCGCATCTTATAAAATTTAGGAATGGCCGGTGCGAAAAGGCCGAAAAAGGCGTAGGCCGAATAATTTTCCGGCGGCATGAAAAAGATTCCGCTGCTCAGAGGCTCAAGAACCAGCCTTTTCGCCCTTTCCGTAACGTGATGCTTGTCGGCATACTCCGAAACCGAGTAATCGTCCAAGCTCCATGAAACCATGTAGTTTGAAAATCCGGAAAGGAAAAACGGCACCAGAGAAAGCTTGTCTTTTGTGCTCAAGACATCCTCATTTTCCGCCAAGCCGCGGATCGTCTTTCTGAAGCCGAAGAGAGGCGCTACACCCAGAACAAGTTTCTTGTTCTTTTCCTTTACCAATATGTCCACTTTTTCTTCCCAAGTGACCAGTCTTTCTATCTCCACTCCGCATTTTTTCAAAAGTTTGGGCAGCGCTGAATAATAGCCTATATAACGATGCAGCCCTGATTCAACTTTCATTCCTCGTTCAGAAAAGGAGGATGTCCTGCCGCCGGCATAGGGATGGGCTTCGAGAACCAGAACTTCCTTGCCTTTTGCGGAAAGCTCATAAGCGCATGACAGGCCTGCCAGACCTGCTCCTACAACTATAACATCATATTTTTTGTCAGTCATATCTTTACTCCCGTTTACTCACGCTGTTTTGCTAAAAATTTCTTTCAGTTATTATCCCCCTTTTCATCGTATTTAACACAGCTCAGCGTATTTAGCACAGCGTGGCAAAAAGCATGGGCAAAAGCAATGGAAAAAAATCATGACAAAAAAAGAAAGCTGATATAAAATCAGCCCTCTCTCAGTTACCCATCATCCTTTTAGCCCAAGATGAGTTGCGCAGAATCGCTCTGGCTACGCCTATCAAATCAGCTTTTTTCTCTTCAAGAAGTTTTTCTGCGCCGGCTATGTCGGTTATTCCGCCGGTAAGAACGAGCGGAATGGATATTTTTTGCTCGATTTTTTCACTCATGCCTGAAAAATATCCCGGCTCTGATGAGCCTGGTATAATATAGCCGTTCATTCCTCCCGAGATGTCAATCATATCGACGCCGCAGCTTTCAAGCAATACCGCCGCTTCTACGCTGTCCTTTGTCAAAGAGCCGCCGTCCGTGCCGTGGCCGTCGGAGGCATTACGAGACGTTTTTTTAGAGATACACGGTTCGTTATCGGTGATTTCATATCAGCCATATTTGATTCCTTCGGATTTTATTCTTTAAGCGTAAAACGCCACGCGCAGTGGCACGTGCTGTCAGTAATGTCAGGGAAGCAGCTCAGACATTCGCTCTCTATCCTGTCGTCTATCGCTTTGGCAAACCCTCCGTATTCAACCAGCCCTACAGACTTGCAAGGATGAAATTCCATTCCCTTCCGTTCTCTGGCGTGCTGTACCCTGCATTCCAACATTCTGTATGTAAGTGTATTGCCTTCGATGATTATCTCGTCTTTATTCACGTTGGCATAGAGCCTGAGGGAAAGAGCTTTGGCCAGACCCTCAAGACCCGGTCTTTCGCCAAGCCCCAGGAACTTCTTTATTTTCTTGGCTTCGATGACCGTAAACTTCTTCCAGACTTCTATATCTGAAATCATCGCTTCGTCCATGCCGTATTTCGTTTCAAATTCCTGAAACCACAGTCCGTCGATCGCCAGCCAGTTTTTTGAATAGATCTCTATCAGCTCCATTAGCTGTTCTTTTGTAAGGTCTTTTAAATTATCATATTCCATTTTTTCGCCTCTTCTCATATGATTTAATTTCCCAAAATCATTCCTCGTCATGCCATTTATATACTTTAAGGTCTACGCAGCCGTTGTTTTTCAGAAAGACGCCCTCTTCCCTGAGAAGTTCAGCCTGCTCTCCCCATCCCGGCACAAGCCTGCCTGCATGGTTAACCACTCTGTGACACGGATAATCTCCGTAAAATTCAGCCATGCTGAGAATTTTTCCCACAAGCCTCGAATTCTTTTCTCTTCCTATGAGACGGGCTATCTGTCCGTAAGTCGCCACTCTGCCGTGCGGAATTTCCTCAACTGCCGAAAGCACCTGATATATCAAATCTTCGTCCATTTTTTTGCTCCGTGATGTTTCTTTACTCTGCGATCTTTTTCTGCTCCATAATGTATTTGAATATCATAGCTATGCTTCTGTCCTCGCTTATCCTGCCATCGAGAATAAGTTTTTCCACTTCGTCAAAATCTGCCCATACGTGCTGTATGTACTCATACTCGCTCTTCTGCATATTTCGCGCATAGAAAGATGGCAGCACTTCAAATTTATCGACTACAAAATAGTAAAGGTCCCATTCTACTGTGAGACCGCATCTGGAAATGCCGAAAAGCCTGAATTCTTCGACATTTATATCCGCCTCTTCAAGTATTTCTTCCGCCAGCTTGGCATACGCCGCCTCCCTGATGAGGTCGTCTGCCTTTCCAGCCTCTCCGTCCTCTTCGTTTTCGCCTTTTCTGCCAACTCCGCCGGCATATTCAGATCCGCTTTCTTCGCAAGCTCCGCCGGCGTGCTCGAATTCCTCGATGGAATCAAAGACCTTTCCTCCGGGAAGTCTGTAATCCCAGTCCTCCAGTTCATATCTGTATTCCTTGTTGAGCAGCAGTCTGCCGTCTTTTACAATGATGGCTCTGACGCCGGGAGGTCTCCTGACCAGTTCGAATGTCAGTTTCTTTTTTACTTCATGGCTTTTTCCGTCAGCGTCCTCTGTCATAAAACTGCTTTCTTTACTCCTGCTGATTACCTGAAAGAGCTTTCCGCGGTATAAAATTTCGTCTTTCAAATATTTATCGCTCATATCAATATTTCCTTTATCTTCTCTTCCAGCCTGTCATGCCAGTCTGAGCCGCAGCCCTGTCTGTCTTGACCGCTGAGCATTGCCTGCGCGCAGAAAACTCCTACGGGTTTGAGGAAATCGTTGAGATACAGTTCAAGCCTGTCGATATTGTCTTTGAGGTCAAAGCCCTGCAAATTGCCGGATAAAACGCATTTCACGTCGTTGGCATGTTCAATGACTGTTTCGTCGGTGATTTCACTGTTGACCATCTCGGTATCTTCGATTTCAAGCAAAGGCTTTATCATATTTACGCCGTTTTTTTCAAATATTTCTCTGAAGCACTCCATAGTTTTCGGATGCTGGTTGGCTTTGAGCCTGCCCTGATGGGAATGTCTCTCGCCTGTTATTATTGCCTCCGCCTCAAGTTTTCTCAATAGAGGAAGTCTCATGAGATGAGCGAACATGTGGCATGCCACGCACGGCGTGTAAAAGCCATATTTTCTGTTTATGAGATATTGGTATTTGGCGCAGAGCAGATTCCACAGCCTGCCGTCCTGCAGATCTATGGTATCAGCAAATCTTACTCCGTTTTCTTTTCCTTTTCTTTTGAGAAATTCGATCGAATCATAATAAGACTGTTTGTCTCCGTATTCTGTGCCGGTATACACTATCGTCGGAATTATCATGATGCCGGCGTCCTTGCTTTCGCGGTCTTGAGCGACGGCAGAGCTTTGAAGAGCGCCGGCGGATTTATCCGTACAAACTCGATGAATGCCGGCGGCCTGGCTGCTGCATTTTTCCGGATAACTGTAATCCTGGCTACCGCTGTTTTCCCTGATGAACTTCATCACCGCGGCTATGCTGTCTTTCCCTGCTATTTCAGCGATGTATTTTTTCATTGTGAGTTCTCCTGGTATAATATCTTTTATATATGTTAATAAAGCTTTCTGCCTCTTATTGCTTTGGTACAATCATTCGGCAGCTGGCTTTTTATCTTTTGAAGCACCGGATAAAGCCTTGAACCTACGCGGACATTCTACCATAAAATATAAAGTGATTCAATTGTATGAACCGTGTTTTTTGCCTAGTTCATTCCAGCGCCCCCACGTCAGGCAAGCGGCGTTTCAATGTCCGCTTCCTCTCGGCGCAGCCGCTAAAATCCCACGCGGACATTATACCACAAAGCAAGTCTGACAAAGTGATTCAATAAACGCTTCCTTGCAGCGAAGCTGAACAATATGA
>UQXL01000015.1 GCA_900545135.1 uncultured Eubacteriales bacterium
CTATCTAAAAATGTTGTCATTTTAGCGGCATATTTAATTTTTGCCAACATCAAGGCATCATTCCGCTTGCATATGATGCTCGTCAAAAGGGTAAAGGGGGCTGTGAAGTTTTATTCAAACGCCCTCCAGTCAGCCGAACGGTGATTCAATGGCCGCTTCCTATCGGCGAAGCCGTTATAATCTTATGCGGACATTATACCACAAGGCCAGTTTGGCCAAGTGATTCAATGAACCCTACCTTGCGGCAACGCCGAACAATACGATGTTGGGTTCATTATACCACAAATCAAGTCTAGCAAAGTGATTCAATAAACGCTTCATTGCAGCGAAGCTGAACAATATGAATATTGCGTTTATTATACCACATTTTCCTCCCTGAATACACATAAGATACTTTATTTATTGACAAAAATCATTTGTTTTGTTAGAGTGAGATTACTTATTGTAAAGAAAAATAAGTGAAGCGTGTGATTTAATAAAACTCAGGAGGAAATTTTGATGGAACAGAAACAACAAGGAAACCATAAGGGGCAGTTTGGCTCCAATGTAGGGTTCCTGATGGCTGCCGTGGGTTCTGCTGTGGGACTGGGAAATCTCTGGGGATTTCCATATAAGATGGGAGCCAACGGCGGATTTGGATTTTTGATCTTATATCTCATATTGGTAGTGCTCGTAGGCTATGTGATTTTACTGACGGAGCTGGCGCTTGGAAGAAGAACAGGCAAAGGCGTCGTCGGAGCTTATGAGACTTTATCGAAAAAATATGCTTTTATAGGATGGATGGGAGCAATCGCTCCGTGGATGATACTGTCATTTTACTCGATGCTGGGAGGCTATTGCATAAAGTACGCGGTAGCCAATCTGGGAGACTTGTTCGGCGCAGGCTGGGGAACAGGCGGAGAGGACAGTGCAGTCTTCTTTAGTGAATTTACGACAGATATGGCTCAGACGGTCATATTTTCGCTCATATTTGTCATACTTACTGTTATAATCGTGAGAGGCGGCGTTTCCGGAGGAATAGAGAAGTTTTCCTCTATTGCTATGCCTGCGCTTTTCGTGATGCTGGTTATAGTTATAATAAGGAGCGTGACGCTGCCGGGGGCGTCTGAAGGACTTGCTTTCATGTTCAAGCCTGACTGGTCTGCGTTCGAGGGCACCGGCTGGATTACGGTGCTTTCCGTTGCCGGAGGACAGATGTTCTTTTCCCTGTCTCTGGGAATGGCGATCATGATCGCCTACGGTTCATATCTGCCAAAGGAACAGAACCTGGAAAGAAGCGCGCTGGTGATTCCTGTTGCTGATACTATAGTTGCGTTGATGGCGGGACTTGCCACCATGCCGGCGGTTTTTGCTTCCGGACTTCAGCCGGGTCAGGGGCCGGGCTTGTTGTTCATAACACTGCAGACGGTGTTTAGTTCTATGGGGAAGATGGGGCCGCTGTTCGGATTCATGTTTTATGGGTTAGTTTTCATCGCCGCCATAACCTCGTCGATTTCTCTGCTTGAGGGTATAGTCGCCGTCGCTATGGACAAGTCGATAGAAAAGGGAAGAAAACCTAACAGAAAGAAAATCGCAACAATTCTCGGTGTGAGTATTGCTGTAACGGCATCTTTAGTGTCGCTGGACGGGCTGGGTGCCAACGGATTCCCGCAGTTCTTCGGACAGAGCACATGGCTTGATGCGATAGATTTGATTTCAGAGGGCATTTTAATGCCGCTGGGAGCATGCTACTGTGCGATAGTGATTCCTACCCAGTGGGTGGATGAAGAAGCGACGCTTAACGGCAATAAATTCAGAACAAAGGGTTTTTATGATTTCTGTATAAAATTCGTAGCGCCGATCATGATGGTCATGGTTCTCTTAGGACAGCTTGACAATTTCTTCGGCTTGGGAATGTTCAGTTAAATCACCCTGAGATTGTTCAGCTAGAAATGACCGGTTACAAAAAGGAGCAAGGATGAACTTTTTAGAAGAGAGAATAGCAAGAGACGGCGTAGTAAAGGAAGGAAACGTTCTGAAGGTTGACAGTTTTCTTAATCATCAGATGGATATAGAGCTGTTCAATCAGATGGGAGCCGAGTTCAAAAGGCGGTTCAAAGATGAAGAAATAAACAAGATCCTGACGATTGAAGCCTCTGGAATAGGAATAGCCTGCATTGCAGCTCAGCATTTCGGAGTGCCTGTGGTCTTCGCCAAGAAGTCCAAGAGCATAAATCTCGAGGGAGAGATGTATACCGCCGAAGTCGAATCCTTTACCCACAAGAATAAAAATCAGATAATAGTTTCAAGAAAATTTCTCGGAAAAGAAGATAAAGTCCTTATAATAGATGATTTTCTGGCCAACGGCTGTGCGCTTCAAGGGTTGATCAAAATTGTAGACGAGGCCGGAGCGTCGGTGGCCGGTATAGGAATTGCAGTCGAAAAAGGATTTCAGCACGGAGGGACGATAATAAGAAATCTGGGATATCATCTGGAATCGCTGGCCATAGTAGACGAGATGAACTGCGAGACGGGTGAGATCAAATTTAGGGACTGATGCAGACTGATATATAAGAAAATAAAAAAAGCCGCTGTTCTTATCTGAACCGCGGCTTTTATTTCTCCCTGCAGATGTCGCCGACTCCGCTGAGGATCAGTCTCGGCCTGTAAGGAAACAGACTTATGTCCGACGTGGAAGTAACGCCGGAAAGCACCAGAACTGTGTCCAGCCCGGACTCTATACCGGCAACTATGTCAGTATCCATGCGGTCCCCGATCATTGCAGCTTCATCAGAGTGGATGCCCAGCATGCGCAGACCGGTTCTCATCATCAGAGGGTTGGGCTTTCCTATGAAATAAGCTTTCTTGCCTGTAGCCATTTCGATGGGCGAGATCAGAGCTCTGCATGCAGGAGCTATTCCCTCCGTCGTAGGCCCTGTTAAATCTGAGTTGGTACCGATAAGCTTGGCGCCGCCAAGAACAAGGGAAACGGCTTTGTTGACAGTCTCATAGCTGTAGGTATGGCTCTCACCGACTATCACGTAATCGGGATTTTTATCTGTGATGGCGATGCCCTCCTGATAGAGCGCGCCTATGAGACCTGAATCGCCGATGACGTAAGCGCTGCACTGAGGCGACTGTTGCCTGACGAATTTGGCGGTGGCCAGGGCGCTGGTATAAAAATGAGTTTCATCCACGTCGAGCCCCATAGTTTTGAGCTTAAGCTTCAGTTCGAGCGGAGTTTTGCTGCTGTTGTTGGTCAAGAACAGAAATTCCTTATCGTTCTTGTAAAGCCAGTCCACGAATTCTTTTACGCCGGGCAGCAGTTTGTCTCCGTGGTAAATAACTCCGTCCATGTCGCATATAAAGCCCCTCTTTGCTTTTAATTTTTCCATATATTCACCTCCTTTTACATTATATTATACACCAACACTGCGGCTTTTAAATTCAGACAGTATAAAATTTATATTAAATTTTTGTGTTTTGCCTGTGAACCGCGTTTGTCCGTTAGTTGCGTTTGCCCGGTGAGCTTCGTTTGGGCGGTAAGCTGCGCATGAGAGCAAAGCCCATGACAAAGCGAAGCTTGGCCGCGCATGGGAATAAAGGCCAGGGCCGGACGGGGGCTTTGGAAAACTTGATGTTTATGAATTGTAAGCATAAATATGCAAAAAAATTTAAAAAAATATATATATTTTCCATAAAACAGTGTTGCATTTTCTCAAGAGTTATGTATAATAATTATATTATTTTAATACATAAATTTACAGGAGATATAATGAAATGGAAAAAGAAAAAGTAATTCTGGCATACTCAGGTGGTTTGGACACCTCCGTCATCATGGCCTGGCTCAAGTAGAACACAGACTTTGATATAATCGCCGTATGCTGCAACGCAGGACAAAAAGAAGATTTTGAAGCCATCGAAAAGAAAGCACTGGCCACAGGAGCGAGCAAGGCGTATACTCTCGACATCAGAGAAGAATTCATCACCGACTTTATCTGGCCGACGCTGAAAGCCGGGGCAATCTATGAGGGCCAGTATATGCTGGGAACTTCCATGGCAAGACCGCTGATGGCTAAGAAGCTTGTTGAAGTTGCGGAAAAAGAAAACGCCTTTTACATAGCCCACGGATGCACAGGCAAGGGCAACGATCAGGTTCGCTTTGAAGTAACCATAAAAGCCCTCAATCCGGCGATTAAGATCATAGCACCGTGGCGTCAGTGGGATCTTCATTCGAGAGAAGAGCTGATAGAGTATGCGAAAGCGCACAATATTCCTATCAGTCAGACGACTAAGAAGATATACAGCCGTGATGAAAATATATGGCATATAAGCCACGAGGGCGGAGAACTGGAAAATCCTTGGAACGAACATCTGGACAGCATCCATGTCCTCAGCGTTCCTCCTGAGCAGGCGCCCGATAAGCCGGAATACGTCGAAATAGACTTTGAAAAGGGCATACCTGTAGCGATCAACGGAGAAAAGATGGACTGCATTTCACTGCTTACTAAGCTGAACGAGATGGGCAGCAGAAACGGAGTAGGCACCGCAGACATCATCGAGAACCGTCTCGTGGGCATGAAGTCCAGAGGCGTTTATGAGACGCCGGGCGGAACCATATTGTTTGCCGCCCATACGGGACTTGAACAGCTGATCCTAGACAGAGACACGACGCAGTATAAGAATATCGTGGCGCAGAAGTTTTCACAGCTGGTCTATGACGGACTTTGGTATACTCCGCTGAGAGAAGCCATAAGCGCTTTCGTCGATTCGACTCAGCAGCTCATCACAGGCACCGTGAGAATGAAGCTTTACAAAGGCTCGGCAGTGGTCACCGGAAGAAAGGCAGTTTATTCGCTCTATAACGAAGAATTCGCCACATTCAGCAAGGACGAAGTGTATAATCAGAGCGACGCAGAGGGCTTTATCAACCTGTTCGCGCTGCCGCTCAAGATACGCGCCATACAGAAAATTACCGTAGAAGGGGGAAACCTGAATAATGAAACTTTGGAAAGGAAGGTTCTCAAAGGCGGCGACTTCATCCGCTGATGAATTCAACGCTTCCATCGAATTCGACCAGAGACTTTACAAGGAAGACATAGCCGGAAGCATCGTCCACGCAAAGATGCTGGCCAAACAGGGAATCATTTCTCAGGAAGAAGCAGCGAAGATCACAGATGCCCTCGCTCAGATCAGGGAAGATATAGAAGCGGGAAAGATAGAGTTTTCCATAGAGTCGGAAGATATCCACATGAATATCGAGACTATATTGACGGAAAGAATCGGCGATACGGGCAAAAAACTCCATACTGCCAGAAGCAGGAACGATCAGGTGGCCGTGGACTTTCGCCTCTATCTGAAGAATGAAACAGCTGAAATCGACAAGCTTCTGGCCGGGCTGAACGAAGCACTGCTGAAGCTGTCGAAGGAGCATACAGACACCGTGATGCCGGGATATACCCATCTGCAGAGGGCGCAGCCGGTCACGCTGGCATATCATCTGTTGGCGTATTATCAGATGATTTCAAGGGACAGGGAAAGGTTCGCAGACTGCCTCAAGCGTATAGACAGGCTTCCGCTGGGCAGCGGGGCGCTGGCCGGAACTACTTATGATACGGACAGGGATTTCCTTGCGAGAGAGCTGGGCTTTTCGCAAGTGCTGCCCAACGGAATGGACGCTGTGGCTGACAGGGATTTTGCCATTGAGTTTGTCCAGTGCTGCGCCGTGACCATGATGCATCTGTCGAGGTTCTGCGAAGAACTCATCATGTGGAGCACAGTAGAATTCAGCTTCGTGGAGATAGACGACGCCTTTTCCACCGGAAGCAGCATAATGCCGCAGAAGAAAAATCCCGACATGGCGGAGCTGATAAGGGGCAAGACTGCCAGAGTGTACGGCGACTTGATGACGCTTCTTGCGCTGTGCAAAGCCCTGCCTATGGCATACAACAAAGACCTGCAGGAGGATAAGCTCCCGGCTTTCGATGCCGTTGACACAGTAAAGGCTTCGGTTTCCATCTTCACTGAGATGCTCCTGACCATGGAAGTGAAAAGGGAAAATATGGAGCATGCCGCCAAATACGGATATATGAACGCGACAGACGCAGCTGACTATCTTGTGGCTAAAGGAATACCATTCAGAGACTGTCATGAGATAATAGGCAGGATAGTCCTTTACTGCATCAAAAAAGGCATCGCCATAGAGGAGATGTCAATGGATGAATTCAAGTCTTTTTCGCCGAAATTTGAAGAGGACATATACGATAAGATTTCTGTCAGAAGCTGTATCAAGGCTAAGAAATCCAAAGGCTCTACGTCTTTTGCAAGCGTGATGGAGCAGATAAAGGATATAGAGAGCAATTAGAGACAGATTTGAAAAAGAAGATTTCAGAGAACAGAGGATCACGGTGGCAGGGCGCTTTATCGGTGTTCTCCCCAGAGGTCCTCTTTTTTTTGCGTTTAATATAGAGATTCGCAGGGGCTCAGGATTTTACCGGCAGTTCTCAGGATTTTGCTGTAAGGTTCCCGCTCCTGTACGGCACGTTTTCAAAGTATTCGCTGCGTGTTTCTCAAAATGAGAATCCAGGAGAAAGAATGGCTGAATTTCAACGTTTATATTTTGGCACGAATTATGCGTATACATATTTGCAAACGGATGAAACTGGCGGCCGGAGCAAAAGCCAAAGGAAAAGGCAAAAGAAATCGGCCTGAGCTGGCAGCTAGGAAAAATTAAGAGACAGGAGGTGGAACAAATGAAAAAAGTCACGGTTTTCGGTGCGGGAAACGGCGGCATTACAGCTGCATATCACTTCGCCAAAGAGGGATACGACGTCTGCATCTATGATTTTGCAGAATTTCCTGCACAGATAAAGGCCATAAAGGAAGCCGGAGGAATCACAGCGCTGGACGAACATCACGGATACCCCATGATACTGGGAGGCTTTGAAAAGATCTCCCTCGCGACCCACGATATCGAAGCGGCGATGAAACATTCCAATCTATATGTGATCGTATGTCCATCGTTTGCCCAGGAGAAGTTTTTCAGAGATATGCTGCCGTTCCTCAGCGACGAAAGCATAGTAGTCACGATGCCGGCCAACTATGCCAGCCTCGTTTTCAGACGGATAATGCTGGAGGCAGGAAAGCAAGACATTAAAGTGCATTTCGTAGATACGATAAGTATCCCTTGGGCGTGCAGACTGGCGGGCGAGGGAGTCACATCCATAATGGGCATCAAAAAATTCCTGCCATTAAGCATCTGCCCGAAAGATGCCTCGGAACGCACGGAAGAAGAAATAAGAAATCTTCTGCCGATACCGGCGGAGATACTCGCCGGTCCCCTTGTCGCCGGACTGGAAAATATCAATTTCGGCGGGCACCCATTGATGACGCTGGCCAATATAGGCCTGCTGGAGAATTTCAACGGCAATTTCAATTATTACAGAGACTGCTGCAGCACGGCGACGGCCAATGCGGCTCAGAAGATGGACGAGGAGCGCCTTCAGGTGGGAAAGGCACTGGGAATCAAGCTCAGGACAGAGCTTGAAGCGATGAATTCCCTTTACGGCATGAACGAATCGTCGGTCTACGATTTCAACAGAAAGTCATCGTCCCACGGAAAGATAGACAGCGCTCCAAATTCCTCCAAAGCGAGGTATATCACAGAGGACGTGCCATATCTGCTTGTTCCGTGCAGCCAGCTGGCGAAACTGTGCGGCGTTGAAACTCCGGTGATAGACGCATGCATAACTCTGGCCGGAGCATATAACGATGAAGATTATCAGGTGTCAGGCCGTACTTTGGAAAAAATGGGTCTTTCAGGTATGAGCCCTGCGCAGCTAAAAGAAAAGTTCTCAAATTGAGATCGAAGTTCTCAGATTGAGAATCTAAGCCCGCTAAAAAGCTAAAAGCGAAAAAAGGAGCAGTAAAATGGAAAACAAGATAAAAGAAAGAAGATGGAAAATACGCTTTCCTGATACAGGAACACTGTTGATAGCTCTCGTCGTTCTGTCGGCTCTGCTTACTTACATCGTGCCGGCCGGCGCATTTGACAGAGAAGTGGTTGACGGCAGGTCTCTCGTTGTTGCAGGAACATATCAGTCCACAGAAGCCAATCCGACCACATTCATGTCCCTTATCCAGTCGATATACAACGGCATGCTGGACGCTTCAGACATAGCCTGGTTCATATTTGTGGTAGGCGGAGCTTTCGGCATAGTCACAAAATCCGGAGCCATCGCCGCAGCTCTGAATAAGCTCATAAGGAGATACGAGGGAAAAGAAACCGTACTCATAATAATAATCATGACTGCTTTTTTCATCGGCGGAATGTCCTACGGCATGGGTGAAGAAATAATTCCTCTGGTAGCTATCCTCGTTCCTATATCCATCAAGATGGGCTTTGATCCTATCGTAGGCGTTTCGATGCCTATAGTGGGACTGTACAGCGGTTATTCGGCAGGAGCCCTCAATCCGTTCAACACGGGAGTTGCGCAGAGTATATGCGATCTTCCTCTCTTTTCCGGAATAGGACTGAGGATCGTCCTTGGACTGGGAGCACTGATAATCGCCATCCACCACACCATCCGCCACGGCAAAAAGTTCAAGGCCAGCGGAGTCAGAGTGAATCTGAATGAACTTCCTGAAAACATGCAGATGGTAGAGGACAGGGAATTCAACACGAAAGACAAACTCATACTGGGCACGCTGGTGCTCACCATAGCGGTGCTGGTTTTCGGCATAATAAAATACGAATGGTACCTGGCTGAAATGGCCGGACTGTTTTTCCTCATGGGAATCGTCATAGGACTCATATATTTTAAAGGCGACTTCAATGCCACGATAAACGAATTCATGATCGGCTGCAGAGACATAGCTACGGCAGTCATACTGGTGTGCATAGGCAGAGCCATCCTGATAGTCCTGCAGGACGGAAATATCCTCGATACTATCGTCTATGCGACCAGCATACCTCTGGAAAAATTCCCGAAGATCATAGCGGCATGGGGAATGTACATATCCCAGGGAATCGTCAACTTCCTCATACCATCGTCATCAGGTCAGGCAGTTGTCGTAATGCCGATAATGTCATCCCTTGCAGACGTGCTTGACATAACCAGGCAGACAGCAGTGCTGGCATTCCAGAGCGGAGACGGTTTCTGGAATATGATCACGCCGGTTCACCCTATACTGATGGCTTCATTGGGTCTGGCAGGCGTATCCTTTAAGAAATGGTTCAAATTCTCCCTTTCGCTGGTGATAAAGTGGTCAATCTGGGTGTGCTTGATTTTGGCAGTAGCCGTGCTTACCAATTATGGCCCGTTTTAGGGAAGAACACGTATCGGAGCATTTCATAAAACAATGTGTTTAAGAAAATAAACTATAAAAAACAGGAGGAAAATTATGGATAATGTAAAACTGATCTCAAAGAGCGACGTGCAGAATGTATTGAGCATGAAAAAGGCAATAGAAATCGTAGAGAAAGTTTATCAGGCCCACGGCCGTGAGCAGGTAAACATGCCGGCCAAAATAACTCTCGACACGGGAGAAAGCAACGACTGGCCTCCGTACGGCGGTTCATACAACGCCATGCCGGCATACGTCGGAGGAGACGTGGATATCTCAGGAATAAAATGGGTATGGGGATTCAACGACAACGCCAAGAAAGGCATTCCGTACATAGGCGGCGTGATCATCCTCAACGAGCCCAGGACAGGCGAGATACTGGCCATAATGGACGGAAGCTTCATAACCGATATAAGAACAGGAGCTTCCGCCGGTGTAGCGGCAAAATATCTCTTAAAGAACAACGCTAAGACCGCAGGCATAATCGGCGCAGGAGTTCAGGGCAGGATGAACGCCAGAGCCATCGCGGAAAATTGTCCTGAAATCGAGGAAATAAAGGTTTCAGACATCAGATGGGAAGCAGCCCTGAAATGTGCCGAGGAACTGAATAAAGAGCTGCGCCTGAAAGTCACTCCTGTAAAGACAAACGAAGAGTGCTGCAGAGATTCCGACCTGATAATCACCGTGACCATCGCCGACGAGCCTTTAGTCATGAGAGAATGGCTGAAAGCCGGCTGCACAGTGCTGTCGCTGGGATCCTTCCAGGAGCTGGACGAAAACATTCCTCTCACATGCGATAAACTGGTGGTAGACAGCTGGGAACAGAATTCTCACAGGGGAGAACTGCTCAAACTTGTCCACGAGGGAAAGATAACCAGAGAAAACATCCACGCGGAGATGCCGGAAATCGTGCTGCAAAAAAAAGCAGGAAGAGAAAATGACGAAGAAATCATATGCGCCTGCATAATAGGTATGGGCTCTACCGACATAGGAACAGCCGGCATATTGTATAATGACGTCTTCAAAGATATGGATCTTCCGGCCTTTGCCTTCAGAAGCTACGATAAATAGAGGATTGCATATTTATTGGCCTGTTGATAAAATAATTAAAAGAGCATAAAGGCTGCCCCCGAGGCAGCCTTTATGACCAGGCAGTCTTTTTAATCAGGCAGCCTTTATGACCAGGCAGAGGTGATAAATATGGATTTAAGCAGCATAAAAGAATACGTACAGAAGACGGCAAGTATTATCAACTCTATAACTCAGATGCAGGTGCTGATATGCAATATGGACTTTTTGATTGTTGGAGACAGCAAGGACGGCATCACCAACAACAGTGAATTGAACAAGCTGACTAAAAATTCCATGCTTGTGGAGACTATCAAAAAAAGAAAAGTTCTCATAGTCAATGACAGCAAGAGAAACTTTGCAGGCTGCAAGAATTGTCCTGAAAAATATAACTGCGATGTCAACTCGATGATAACGGTGCCCATAATAGACGAAGGAGAAGTTTACGGCGCCATAGGCATCTATGCCAACGAGGAAAACATAGACAGACTGCTTGAGAGACAGAAAGCCTTTCTTGAATTTATCCACCAGATGTCGGAACTGCTTGCGATGAAGCTCAAGGAAAAATCCGAAACCATGGAGCTGGAAGCAACGGTAAAAAAGCTGAAGAACAACGGGTTCGATTTTTCCTTTGACTATATAGTCGGAAGCAGCAGCAAGATCAGAGAAGTAAAGGCTCAGGCCGAGAAGTTCGCCGCCGGCAACGCCAATATCCTCATACAGGGAGAAAGCGGCACAGGCAAAGAAATCTTTGCCAGAGCAATCCATACGGCCAGTGGCAAGTCAAACGGGCCTTTCATAGCGATAAACTGCGCCGCACTGCCTGAGAACCTGATCGAAAGCGAGCTCTTCGGTTATGAAGAGGGAGCTTTCACAGGAGCGTTAAAAGGCGGAAAGCTGGGTAAATTTGAATTGGCAAACGGCGGCACATTGTTTCTCGACGAAATCGGCGAATTCCCTATACATCTGCAGGCAAAGCTGTTGCGGGCGTTGCAGGAAAGAAAAGTACAGCGCTTAGGCGGAAATAAAGAAATAGATGTTTCCGTAAGGATAATCGCAGCTACCAATAAAGACTTGGAGCAGATGTGCAAAAATGGACATTTCAGAGAAGACCTGTATTACAGGCTCAGCGTCATTCCGCTGCAAATCCCGCCTCTTAGAGAAAGGAAAAGCGACATCGAAGAACTGGCCGCATATTTTTTAGGAACTTATGCCAAAGCCCTCGACAAACCAATATTCAGCTTTGACGATGACGTCATAAGAGTGCTCAACGGCTACAGCTGGCCAGGCAACATAAGGGAGCTGCAAAACGTCATCGAATACGCGGTGAATATTTCATCAGGCCCATGCATCAGAGTGACTGACTTGCCTCAGAAGCTGATCGGCCATGATACAGATGCGCAAAACAGCCTGCAGCTCAAACCGCTGAAATATGTCGAAGAGGATTACATAAAGGAAGCCATCCGCATATACGGCAATACGCTGACCGGCAAAATACAGGCGGCCCGCGCGCTGGGAATCAGCAAGGCGACGCTTTACCGCAGAATAAAAGAAATACAGGAGCAGGGAGGAAATATATGAAACACAAATACATAGCCAAGAGATACTGGAAAGACCAGAGCACAGCCATGGGTCAGTCCGATGTGATGGCCAAGTCCTTTGACGACGTCATCAACCTCAGCCTCGGCGACCCAGACCTGATAACCCATCCCCTCATCATAGAAAAATCATATGAGGACGCAAAAGCAGGCCATACAAAATATACAGACTTCAGAGGCGATCCCGAGCTCAGAGCGGAAATCTGCAATTTCTACAAGGAAGAATACGACATGGACGTGAAGGACGAAGAAGTCTTCGTCTGCGCCTCAGCCTGCCTTGGCATGTACCTTGCACTGGAAGCCATAGTGGACGACGGAGACGAAGTCATCCTCCAGGCACCATACTTCACACCATATCCTCAGCAGGTGGAGCTGGCAAGAGGAATACCAGTAGAACTTCCCACCTACGAGGAAGAAGACTTTCAGATAAATACGAAAAGGCTTGAAAGCCTCATAACTGAGAGAACAAAAGCCATAGTCATCAACTCACCGTCAAACCCAACAGGCAACTGCCTGACAAGAGAGACGATGGAAAAGATAGCAAGGATAGCAGAGAAATACGACCTCATAGTGATCTCAGACGACATATATACATCCTTCAGCTATGAAAGGCAATTTATCCCCTTTGGCTCACTGCCCGGAATGAGAGAGAGGACGATAATATTAAACTCCTTTTCCAAGAACTTCACGATGACAGGGTGGAGAGTAGGAAACATCATAGCGCCGGACTACATCATAAAGACAATCCAGCAGATAAACGAGAACGTAGTGTTCACAGCGCCGTCCATCTCCCAGAGAGCGGCGATACATGCGCTGCGCCACAGAAAAGAAGTGCAGCCTGAGATGATAGAAGAATACAGGAAGAGGATGTATTATGCGGCAGAGAGGATAAACCAAATTCCAAAGCTGCATGTTATATATCCTCCGAAAGGTAGCTTCTATCTATTCATAAACATAAAGGAGACAGGGGTAAGCAGCAGGGAGGCGGCAGATGTGATACTGAGAGAGGCTCATGTGCTGACACTGCCTGGAGACGCCTTCGGAGAGTGCGGAGAGGGCTTCTTGAGGATAGCATGCACGGTAGGGGTGGATAGACTTAAGGAGGCCTTTGACAGGATTGAGAGGATTGAGTGGAGTTGTCGACGGTGAATCGCGGTTCAGCACTCTGGACGGTGAAGAAAAGCATAGAGGCACCTCCTACCGGTGAAGAGCAACACAGCAACACTTTGATCGGTGAAGAGCGGGCTGTATCATGCGAGCCGAGATATGGGAAAGCGGTATTATGTTTACCGGGAGATGGGGCGGCAGTATATTGCACAGTCGGCCCTGTATGAAAACCGTATTCGTATGCAAATGGTACGTTGAAACCCAGAACGATCGAAATGCTCTCTTCCGAGCAGATAAGCTGAATAACAAAAGCTTGCTGCTCGGGAGGGGGCATATTTTTGTATATGGTGGTTGGAAAAAAGCTGAGGCGTGGTACAATGAATTACCACAAAACTGTTATTTCCCTAAAAAAACAGGCAAAGCGACGGCTCGCCGCTTTATTTTCAGGGAATCAAAATAACTCGCCCGCCGCTTTTGAAAAACTCGCTTCATGGTTTGCGTGTCTTGCGGCGGGCTCGGACAGATTTTGATTTCCAGCTGAAAACATGCGCGGCTTCGCCTGTTTCGCAGACTGCTCTTTTCGGTGAAATAAAGATTTTGCGGTGATTCATATGTTGAAACATCAGATGAGACGCTTATACAGACTGGCTTTGTGGTATAATGAACCCGATATCCTATTGTTCGGCGTTGCCGCAAGGTAGGGTTCATTGAATCACTTTGCCATACTGGCTTTGTGGTATAATGTCCGCAAGAGATTGTAACGGCTTCGCCGATATGTGGCGGACATTGAAACTCCGTTCGGCTGACTGGTGGGCGTTTGAATAAAACTTCACACCTACCTCTACCATTTTGACGAGCATCGTATGCAAGTGGAATGATGCCTTGATGTTGGCAAAATTTAAATATGGCGCTAAAATGACAACATTTTTAAAAAGAAACCTATGATTTTAAAGGTTTTAGCGTGTCGAATCCTGTCGATGTTGTACATTTTTCAGATTTACTACGATTTTGCCAACATATCTTTCAAAAAATGTTGGCAAATTTTCAGAAGTTATAAAATATGCCAACATTTACTTGATTTCATAGTGGATTCGACGATTTTCGACACGCTTAAATATGAAAAATGTTGACAAAACCCAGTTGAAATAAGAATTTGTACAACATTTTCCATAAAATTACAGTTCCGCCTTTAAGGCTGTGGTTTGCGGGCGGAAGTTCATAGAAAAATAGGCTGCGATTTGTTTGCGGGATTCCATAAAAGAGGTGAGTTACCACTCAATGTTGTAAAATTTTGAAAAAACCTTGATATTTTACAACATTGCAGTTGCACTTTGCCCTCAATCAACAGTAAAAATAAAGCAATATTGCAAAATTCAGAAAAAAGCTAAAAAAATGCAACATAATTTCTGATTCATGTTGTAAAATTTTGAAAAAGCCAGAAATTTTACAACATTGGACGTTTTCACACCGCAAATGCCGCTTCCAAAACAAGAAATGTTGTAGAATTTCATAAAATTCATAAATTCTACAACATTACGAATAATGCAGGCAAATCGGTTTGAGGGTTCGGAAGAAAACATCAGCCGTCAGGAAAAGATTGTATCGACTGTGCTGCAAGAAAACCGCAGCTAATTTACTGTTTTGAGATCTGCCTTTTCAATAATTTAGACGGAAAAGTTCCAGAACCCAAAACAATCGTCAGAACCCAAAACAATCGTCAGAACCCAAAACAATCGCCAAAACATCTACTAAAACAATCGACAAAACAATCATCAAAATAATAATTTAAAATAAATTACAGAAGTGAGGTTTTTCGATGTCAATTAAATTAGTGCGTGAGTATTTCAAAAAACTTGGTATTGAAGACAGAATAATGGAATTTGATGTTTCCAGCGCTACAGTCGAACTGGCGGCTCTTGCCGTTGGCGTAGAAGGCGCAAGAATATGCAAGACGTTGTCTTTCAAAGACGGAGAAGACGGGTGTATCCTTATTCAGACTGCCGGAGACGCCAAGGTCGATAACAGGAAGTTCAAGGATAAATTCGCTCAGAAAGCCAAGATGCTTTCTCCCGAAGAGGTTGTACAATTTACTGGCCATGCCATAGGCGGAGTTTGCGCTTTTGGCATAACCAACGATAAGGTGAAAATTTACTGCGACGAATCTATGAAAAGATTCCAAACCGTATTTCCTGCATGCGGCAGCGACAACAGCGCAATAGAATTCACCTGTGACGAACTTTTTAAATATTCCAACGCTTTAGAATGGATAGATGTTTGTAAGCTCCCACAGATCGAGGATTAGAAATATGACGGCAGAAAAGAAAAATAAACTAAAAAAAGAAATAATCACTTTTATTGCCCTGACAGCAGCCGCGGCGATAATAGCCTTCAACCTGAACAGTTTCGTTCAGACAGGCGGACTTATACCCGGCGGCTTCAGCGGATTCGCGGTCTTGGTGCAGCAAATAGGCAGGCAGTTCCTTGATATAGAAATCCCTTATTCTGTCATATATATGCCTATCAATTTAATTCCTGCATACATAGGATTCAAATATATAGGAAAGAAATTCACAATATATTCTTTTTACGTCGTATTTCTTTCGAGCTTGCTTACAGACATTTTCCCTTCGGTCACGATAACTTCCGACTTGATTTTGATAAGCGTATTCGGCGGAATACTGGGAAGCGTGGCCATAAGCGTCTGTCTTATACACGGTGCCAGCGGCGGCGGAACGGACTTTATTTCCATATATTTTTCAGAAAAGAAAGGTATCGACGCGTGGAACTATATTCTTCTTTCCAACGTGATACTCCTGACTACAGCAGGACTTCTGTTCGGATTTGATATTGCCCTCTATTCCATAATATATCAATACGCCAACACGCAGGTGATTCAGCTTCTCTTCAAGCGCTATCAGAAGAATACGCTGCTCATCATTACTTCCGAGCCTATCCAGGTTTATGAAAAGCTCAGAGAGCTGACTCACCATGACGCCACCATGATAGACGGCATGGGCATGTATGAAGGCGTCACCCGTCATATTCTATATTCCGTGGTAGGCAGAGAGGAAATCGATAAACTTGTTTCCGAGATCAGAAAAATAGACCAAAAGGCTTTCATCAATGTGCTGAAAACTGACCAAATAAGCGGCAGGTTTTATAAGAGGCCTTACTAAAGACAACAGCGGCGTAAAGCCGCTTTGTTAATGTTCAGAAAATAATCAGGCATACGCCGTCTGCTTTCGGTATTCCCCAGCATCACCTGGCGTCGCTCTGCATCACCCGGCAATGGTTTTACATAGCATTAAATATCAGCAGAAGAACAGCTCCCGGCAGTCCAAGAATACCTACTATGACTGCGTTAAACATGTTGAGAGGTATCATTATTCCAAAGCTTGAGCCTGCGAGATTGAACAGAAAGATCAGCAGGCCTCCTATCAGGCTGTTGACAGCAAGTTTCAGAATCAGCTTAAGCGGCCACACAAAAAGTCTGCCGAATATAAATATTAAAAGTATCGCCCCTACGTAAGTAAGAAAAACACTGATGTCAAGTTCCATAATCTCTTCCTCCGAAATTTTATTCTATTATATCAAATTATTGTTCCGTTATTATCTTTTTCCCCTGAAATTTTTGTGTATTCCAATCCAAAGTTTTCCCAGCGGCCGAACCGCTGCTCTGAACCCAAATCGGCCGAACCCAAATCGGCAGTACACAATTTACGCTCTCCGGTATTGTAAAACTTTTATGCTTGTATAAAATATGTCTCTTTGGAATAAAATAGAATTAAATAAGCAAGAAAGGTGTGATTACATTGACTAATTCTATCCGGGAAAAAATCTTCAAAGGGTACAATCTCGCGTGTGAAAAAGTTAAAGGTGCAAATGCCCTCAAGTCAAACGTTTCCGAAGACGACCTTTTATACAGTTCTCTCACTTCAGCCCATTCCGAACTTGAACAGGCAGTGTCAGCATTTAATGAACTTACCGATGACAAAGCTATAGATTACGCTTCCTATAATCTTCTTGCCGCAAAAGCAAAATACTCATATCTAATCAAACTTGCGAAAGAAAAAAATTTATCTCTCTGAGACTTTCTCAGAGAGATTTTTTTAAAGTTCCCGGCGGCCCTCCATGGCTTTAAGCAGCGTCACCTCGTCAGCATATTCCAAATCTCCGCCGACAGGCAGTCCGTGGGCTATCCTCGTGACTTTTATTCCTGCCGGCTTTATGAGCCTGGCTATGTACATGGCCGTGGCTTCGCCCTCGATATTAGGATTAGTGGCTACGATCAGTTCCCTGACATCTTCTGACTGAAGTCTGGCTATCAGGGATTTAAGGTTTATATCTTCTGGGCCTATGCCCTCCATCGGAGAAATGACGCCGTTGAGCACATGATAAAGGCCGTCGAATTCCTTGATCCTTTCCATGGCCATCACGTCTCTTGGGCTCTCCACCACGCAGATTACATCTCTTCTGCGGCTTTCATCGGAGCAAATTGCACAAGGGTCGTTATCCGTCAGATTGCCGCACACGCTACAGTACTTCATGTCGCGTTTTGCATCTGTAATGGAGTCGGCAAGAGCCTTTGCTTCTGCGTCGTCATAGGAAAGAATGTGGAAAGCCAGGCGCTGGGCTGATTTATAACCTATCCCGGGAAGTTTGGAAAGCTCGCCTATCAGTCTGGCGAGCGGCTTAGGATATTGTTTCATCTTCTACTCCCTGCGTTCCTTATTCCTGTCCTTTTAGAGTCCCGGTATTCCCAGTCCGCCTGTTATTTTGCTCATTTCCGCATTTGAAATCTCGTCGATCTGACGAAGTCCCTCGTTGACCGCCACCATGATCAGATCCTGAAGCATTTCAACGTCATCGGCGTCAACTACTTCCGGCTTTATTTCCAGTTTCGTCAGTTCTTTCTTGCCGCTGACGGTCACGGTCACGGCTCCGCCTCCTGCTGTAGTCGTAACTTCTTTTTCCTCTATTTCAGCCTGCATCATCTCCATCTTCCTCTGCATCGCCTGCATCTGCTGGAGCTGCTTCTGCATTCCGCCTCCTGCGGAAGGTCTTTTTCCGGCTCTCATTCCTTTTCCCATCTTTCTCCTCCTGTTTTTATTCTATATCTACGTTTATTCCGAGAATATTACCTGCCTCGGCAGCCAAATCCTCTACGCTTTCTTCCTGTTCAGTTTTTTTCTCACCGTTTTCCTTGAGTACGCATTTTAAACGAAGCCGCTTTCCTATATGCGATTCCATAAGGTCTTCCAGCTGCTGTCTCTTCTGTTCTGCATAGCGTTTTGTAAAGCTGCTGCAGGCGGCGACTACGAAGCTGTCATCTGCTATGTCCTCAAGTGTGGTTCCGCTTCTTATGAGATTGAAACTTCCGGCGCTGCCCTCGCCCTCTTCAAATATCCTGTGCCAGAGAGCGTCCTTTTCTGCAGCTGAATACCCTGAATATCCGCTGCTCGCGGCTGACCCCGCATCAGCTGCGGCCGTTAAAGCCTCGGCTTCAGCTACTGGTGTTTCTGCTTCAACCGCAGCGGCATGGGCCGATTCTGTCTCAGCAGGCTTGGAAAGTTCCGCCGTATCAGATGTGCTTGGTTTTCCAACGGCGTTCTGCTTAGAATCAGCAGACGGCGCAGGAGCTGAAGACATGGCTTGGTTCCGTCCCTGGTGCGGAGGAACATATCTGGCCTCCTGCACGCCTCCCGCGGCTATGGCGACTATGGCAAGCTCCAGCAGAACTCTGGGATTTGTCGACCATCTGGCGTCGTTTATCGTCTTGGAAAGTCTGGTGACGGCATAATCGATCTCATCAACTGAAATCTGACGGCTCTGCTTTTCCAGCCTACTCAGGTTTTCCGCCGACATGTTCAGCATGTCTCCGGCGTCTTTGACAAATTTGGTTATGAGCAGGCTTCTGTAATGTCCCACCCAATCTTTCATTATCTGCCTTACGTCTTTGCCCTCCTGAAGCACATCGTTCAGAAGTACCAGCGCTTCGGCTGATTTTCTCAGCGATACCAGTTCGGTCAAATCTATGAAAAAGTCTTCGCCTGTAGTTCCGACATATTCCAGAACCTTATCCCTATCGATCAGCTTGTCTCCTCCGGCCAGCACCTGATCCAGCACGCTGAGCCCGTCTCTTACGGAGCCGTCGGCGCAGTTGGCCAGAAGCCTCGCCGCATCTTCAGTCACTTCAACATTTCTTTCACGGCAGAGCTGTTTCATATTCTCCGCTATGACTTTCTGCGGCACTCTTCTGAAATCCAGCCTCATGCATCTTGAGAGTATGGTAGCGGGAAGTTTCTGCGGCTCTGTGGTCGCTAAAATAAACATCACATGTTCCGGCGGTTCCTCCAAAGTCTTGAGGAGCGCGTTGAAAGCTCCCGGGGAAAGCATGTGTACTTCGTCGATGATATACACTTTTTTTCTGCCGACGGCAGGCGGATATTTGACGCTTTCGCGGAGTTCTCTTATGTTCTCAACGCCGTTGTTGGAAGCCGCGTCTATCTCCACCACATCCATGAAGCTGCCTTCTTTTATCGCTTTGCAGTGAGCGCATGTTCCGCATGGTCTCTCACCGTCGGAAAGACAGTTGACCCCTTTGGCCAGAATCCTCGCAGTAGTCGTCTTGCCTGTTCCTCTGGTTCCGCAGAAAAGATAAGCGTGACTTACGCTGCCGGTAGCCAGCTGATTCCGCAGGATCTTCACTATATGCTCTTGTCCTAAAATTTCATCAAAGACTTCCGGCCTCTGAGTTCTGTATAAAGCGGTATACATAAAAGCTCCTTTTTGCAAAAATCGCCCTTGAAAAGCTCCGCGCAGGCGTTGGAGAAGGCTAGTCTGCGGCACATAAGAACTTCCGCTTATTGCTGCTTCCTTCCGGACCTGACAAGGTTCACAGTGTCCTATTGCGCAGGACCCAAACCATGCCGGGCGAAGCTTTTCAAAGGCAATTTTCAGTTACTAATTTATTATATTGTTTTTTCGCTCCAAAGTCAATATACCTTGCGAAAGTCGCTGCGGTAGTCGTGAAAGTCGCTGCGGCTGCCCGTCAGAAATCACTGCAACCGCCTGGCAAAAATCCGCAGCGTCTGTTACTCCGCTGACTCTCCGCGCGGCACACCGTTTTCAAGCCAATCTATGACGGTATCTTCATCTATGATGGGCACGCCCAGTTCCTTGGCTTTCTTATTCTTTGAAGAACCTGACTGTATATCGTTGTTGATGAGGTAATCGGTTTTGCTGCTGACAGAACCTGCCGTCTTGCCGCCGGCCTTTTCGATGGCCGACTTCAGAGCGTCTCTGTTTTCAAAGGAATTGAGGCTTCCTGTTATTACGAACGTAAGTCCGGCCAGCGCATCGTCTCTCTCTTCCTCGCTTTCGTCAAGCCGTACTTCTGCCAGAATATCCGCGATATTTTTTTTGTTTTTTTCGTCATCGAAGTAGCGGATGAAGCTTTCCGCCATCACATCTCCGATTCCCTCAATCGACACCAGCTCATCGAAATCAAGCGTTTGTATTGAATTCCACTTGTTGTGGCAGTGCCTTGCTATGAGGCGGGCGTTGGCTTTGCCTATGCCGGGTATTCCGAGGCTGTACAGAAGCCTCTCGGGAGTGGTGTCCTTTGCCTTTTCGACGGAATTTTTCAGATTTTCAAAGGATTTTTCGCCGAAGCCCTCCATGTTGACAAACTCGTCCCTGAAAATTTCAACACGGAACAAGTCGGCAGGTTCTCTGATAAGACCTCTGGCGATGAGCTTTTCCAGTGACATTTCGGAAAGCCCCTCTATGTTCATTGCATCTCTCGAAACAAACAGCGTAAAGCTCTTTATCTGCTTGGCCTGGCAACCGGGATTCGGGCATACCAGAGTCTCCACCCCGTTCTCGCTGTCCAGCCTTGTCGCACTGCCGCATACAGGACATTTCTCAGGCACATGAGCGCTGTTGCTCTTGGTAAAGTTTTCCCTGATCTGCGGAATGATCATGTTCGCCTTATATACGCTGATCCTGTCCCCCACTCCCAGCTTAAGCTCACGCATCACGCTCACGTTATGGACTGAAGCTCTGCTCACCGTAGTGCCCTCCAGCTCCACAGGCTCGAAGATGGCTATGGGATTTATCAGACCTGTCCTTGAAGCGCTCCACTCTATTTCACGAAGCGTCGTCTCTTTAAGCTCGTCTCTCCACTTGAAGGCTATGGAATCTCTCGGAAATTTTGAAGTGGCTCCTAAAGACCTGCCATATTCGATATCATCATACACTAAAACAAGGCCGTCGGAAGGAATGGGATTTTTCTCAATTCTTCTTTCAAAGGACAGAAGCTCGTCTTTAAGGCCGGAGGCTTCGACCATACTGTATTCCACAACTTGGAATCCTCTTTTTTCAAGCCACTCAAACTGTTCATGCCGTGTGCCAAAAGTCTCGCCCTCTGCCGATACAAGGCTGAAAGCAAAAAATCTAACTCTCCTCTGCGCCGTTATCTGATTATTGAGCTGACGCACTGAACCGGAGCACAGATTTCGCGGATTCTTATACTTGGAACTTTCGTCTGCGATATTTCTGTTTATCTTTTCAAAATCCTCGTATGAAATGACGGCTTCGCCTCTGAGCACCAGCTCGCCTTTGAAGTCGATCGAAAGAGGCAGGTTTATAAAAGTCTTGGCATTGTTGGTCACGACTTCGCCCACCTGTCCGTTGCCTCTTGTAACAGCTTTGTACAGCCTGCCGCCACGGTAAGTCAGCACTATGGTGAGTCCGTCCAGCTTCCATGACAAAACGCCTCTCTGATCTCCCAGCCACGAGACAAGCTGATCCTGATCCTTAGTCTTATCCAGAGAAAGCATCCTTTCGGGGTGAGTTTCCTTGACCAGATCAGAAAGCACTTCGTAACCCACGTTGACGGTGGGACTTGAGGCCATTACGACTCCCGTCTCCTCTTCAAGGGCTGAAAGCTCATCATAAAGATCGTCGTACTGCTGATTCGTCATTATTTCACGGCTCTCCTGATAGTAAGCCCTGGACGCCTGGTTCAGAATTGATACCAGTTCTCTCATCCTATTCATTTTTTCATCCGAAATACTTTTTCTATCCATAACGCTTTCTCTCCAAAGAGTAAAATTATCAAAGTTTCTTAAGGCGCGCGATTCCTTTGGCCAGTTTTTTTCTTCCCTCGCCGTCAAACATCACGGTAACCGTCTTTTGATCGCTTTCGATGACCATACCTCGGCCGAACTTGCTGTGAGACACCTCGTCACCAGGTTTGAAGTCATCGTCACCCATGCCGGCGTTTTCTTTCACGATTCGCTTTGCATACTGCAGCGGATCGTAAGTTATTTTTTTATCCTGCCTTTCATAAGGTTTGTATGCAGGCGCGGCAAATCCGTCCATGCTGCCTGTATTGACGCCAAGGCCGCCGGAATTCCTCTTAGGTGTATAGATCATATCTCCGTCGCTGTCCAGTATCGACGGCTCCAGTTCTCTCATAAACTCAGATTCCCTGGTAAACGAACCGTTTCCGTATAAAACTCTGTATTCCGCTCCGGTAAGGAACAGCCTTTCTTTTGCCCTGGTCATTCCTACATAGCAAAGCCGCCTTTCCTCTTCCATCTTATCCATTGAGTCCATAGAACGGTGGCTCGGAAACAATCCGTCCTCCATTCCCGGCATAAAGACTACAGGAAATTCCAGGCCTTTGGCGCTGTGCAAAGTCATCAGCGTCACTTTGCCGGACTCGGACTCATATTTATCGGCATCGCCGTCGGTGGCCACTTTCTCCAAAAATTCCTGCAGGGTCGCCTCTTCGCCGGACGCTTTCTTCTCGCTTTCAAAATCAAAAATGAAAGATTTGAAATCCAGCAAATTCTCTATGCGCGCCTCAGCTTCCTGGGTATTCTGTTCTTCAAGGGATTTCATGTATCCTGTACGTATCAGCAAATTGTCGTAAATATCAGATATGGTCAGATTGGACTGCTCGTCTCTGCACAGATTGATGATTTCCGCCATCTGTTTCACCGAATCCCTGGCTTTCGCCGGCAGACCTTCGACCACCTCATCATCGGAAATCACGTCGAGCAAGGACTGTCCTCTGACGCCGGCCAGAGTCCTGAGCTTCTCCACGGTCTTTTCTCCGATTCCGCGCTTAGGCTCGTTTATGACTCTGATGAAAGCCATCTCATCTCGCGGATTGGCCACCAGCCTCATGTATGAGATCATGTCTTTAGTCTCTTTCCTCTCATAGAAACTGAAACCCGACAGTATCTGGTAAGGTATCCTGGCTTGTCTCAGAGCGTCCTCGAACAGACGCGACTGAGCGTTGGTTCTGTAAAGTATCGCAAAGTCGTCATAGCCTCTGGACGGCCCCTCAAGGAGCTGTATTTCGCGGGCTATGTACGAAGCTTCTTCCTTGTCGTTTGAAAGTCTGGCATATACTATCTTATGCCCGGCTTCCTGCTCGGTCCAGAGCCGCTTGGATTTTCGGCCTCTGTTGTTTCTTATGACGGAATGGGCTGCCGCGAGAATGTTTCCGCTGGAGCGGTAATTCTGTTCGAGTTTTATGACTTTAGCCTGCGGAAAATCCTTTTCAAAGTCGAGTATGTTCCTTATATCGGCTCCTCTCCACTCATATATGCACTGGTCGTCGTCTCCGACAACGCACAGGTTCTGATGCGCCTGGGCCATCAGTTTCACTATCTGATACTGAATATGATTCGTATCCTGATACTCGTCTACCATTATATATGAAAACCTGCGCTGATATCCTTCCAGAATCTCGCTGTTGTCACGGAGGACGTGATAAGCGTTTCTCAGCAGATCGTCGAAATCCATGGCATTGTTCTTCCTGAGCTGTCTCTGGTACTCCCTGTAGATCTTATATATCATCTTACTCTTTAAGGTTTCCCCTTCCCGCTCTATGTATTCATCGGGACCTCTGTCGGCTTCCTTTTCTTTGCTTATTATCGCCGATACGTATTGAATAGGATATATTTTCGTATCTGCGTTCAGCTCTTTTATTATATTTTTCAGCAGTGCTTTCTGGTCTACCGTATCATATACGACGAAGTTTTTTTCATAGCCTGCGGCTTCGTAATTTTCTCTTAAAATTCTCAGGCTCATGGAATGGAATGTCATTATCCACATACCGGGACAGCTTCCGACCAGTTTTTCAACTCTCTGGCGCATTTCTCCCGCAGCCTTGTTGGTAAATGTCACCGCCAGGATCTGATAGGGACTGATTCCCTGGTCTATCAGATAGGCGATCCTCTGCGTCATCGTCGCGGTTTTTCCGCTTCCTGCTCCTGCTAAAATAAGCAGCGGTCCTTCTGTATGAAGCGCCGCCTCTCTCTGTTGTTTGTTCAAACTTTGTAAATCCATAATCTCTTCTACTTTTCCTTTTTCTTCAGATATATAGCGTAAACTATGTCAAAAGCAAATCCCCATGCAAGACCTGACACCATGCAGAGAGCCACGTATGCGACCATGTTTTCTCTGGACCATAAAAAGGACGATCCGACGCAGCCAATGGTCACGGCTATCAGACTGTAGATGCGCCCTCTCTTCCTGCGCTTTTCCATCTGTTCCCTTCTCTCCTGCTTTTTGGCCAGTTCCCTCGGGGTAAGTTTTTTCTTTTTCTTACTCATCTGCTTCCTCTTTCAGTAATTATTCCAGCCTCGCCTGCGTCGGAGCCGGACGATATGATTATTGCGTTTATTGTAACCGCCCTCCAGTCCGCCGAACGGCGTTTCAATGTCCGCTTCCTCTCGGCGCAAACTATACAATTCCTCGCAACAGAACCGTTACAATCTCTTATGGACATTATACCACAAACCAAGTCTGCCAAAGTGATTCAATGAACCCTATCCTGCGGTGGAGCCGGACAATACCATGTCATATTTGTAATATTATGGTAAATGTTGTACTATTTTTTGTTTCGACTGATTTCTGACAACATTTTTCATGTTTAAGCGTGTCGAAAATCGTCGAATACACTATGAAATCAAGGAAATGTTGGCATATTTTATGCCTTCTGAAAATTTGCCAACATTTTTCGAAAGATATGTTGGCAAAATCGTCGAAAATCTCAAAAAGGTACAACATCGACAGGATTCGACTTTCTAAAACCTTTAAAATTGTAAGTTTATTTTTAAAAATGTTGCCATTTCAGTAGCATATTTAGATTTTGCCAACATCAGGCCATCGTTTCACCTGCGGCTGATGCTTGGCAAAGGCGATATAGCTAAGTATGTTGCTATTACATATAGTACGGCTGAATATGATCTGCCTGATATCTCATCTAATTCTGAAATGTTGTAATTTTTTAAGATTTCGTCAGATTTTACAACATTTTCTATTTAAAATGCTACTGATTCATATGAAAACGAGTCAATGTTGTAAATTTTTCTGAATTTCTATAATTCTACAACATAAATTCAAATAAACGTTGTATTTTTCTCAGGTATTTCTAAAATTTACAACATTGCATAATTTTGGAGTACTATTTGTATGCCATCTCGGCTATAATGTTGTAGAATTTTTATAATTTTCAAAGTTCTACAACATTCTGATTCGGCATGTGTTTTTCGTACACAAAAGACAATATGATCCCCCGCGGATATTCTAACGCCCTCCAGTCCGCCGAACGGCGTTTCAATGTCCGCTTCCTCTCGGCGTATCCGACATAATCCTCTGCGGACATTATACCACAAAGCAAGTCTGGCAAAGTGGTTCAATAAACGCTTCCTTGCAGTGAAGCTGAACAATATGATTTTGCGTTTATTACACCACAAAGCCAGTTTTTATAAGCGGCTCATCTGATGTTTCAACATATGAATCATCACAAAAGCTTTATTTCGTTGAAAAGAACAGTTTGCAAAACATGTGAAGCCGCGCATGTTTTCAGCTCGGAATCAAAATCTGTATGAGCCTGCCGCAAGCTACGCAAACCGTGCAGCGAGTTTTTCAAAAGCGGCGGCGAGTTATTTTGATTCCCTGAAAGCAAAGCAGCGAGCCGTCGTTTTGCCTGTTCTTTGAAAGAAATAGCAGTTTTGTGGTAATTTATTATACCACGGAGTCATAAATTTTGCCATATATTTGTCCGCCTGAAATTGTTTCACTTGGGACGGCAAATTTCACTCAAGCATCGTGGAAATTCACTCAGACCGGAGAAATCACTCAAGCCTCGGGCAAATTTCACTTAAGCTGAGGAATTCACTCAAGCCTCGGGGATTTTCCAGATATATAAACAGCAAAAGGCGGCTCGCGCAAACGCAAGCCGCCTTTTGCATGTGTTCATTCTATTCTATTACGTCTCCGTTTTCGGTCAGGAAAAGTTCCTTGGGCCTTTCCTGGGAAGAGAACTGAAAAGGAGACAGAACCGCTCCATAACTTCCGGCATTGGTAATGATTACAATGTCGCCGCGTTCAAGTTCCGGAAGATAAATATCTTCAGCGATCATATCGGAGGAAGTGCAGAGATTCCCCGCCAGAGAAACTTTTTCTTTAGTCTTTCTATCATCTTTTAATGTGAGGACTTCAAAGCCGTTTGTAGATGTAAACAGTGGCTCTGCGCCTGCGGCCTCTGCACCGCCGGTGTAGTTTGATATCAATTTCGCTAGGGACGGCCGAATGAATCCATTCAGCGTATTCTTCAGAATCAGATATGTTTTCCCATGGGATATCTTTCTGTCCATAACTTTCGTTACGTAAATGCCGCTCTTGCAAACTGCATAACGTCCTGTTTCAATGAAGATCCTGGTATTAGGACATGCCAAGCAAAATTGTTTCATATCGTCCTGAATGGAGGCGGCTAATGCGGATATATCTAAAGGAGTATCTGTCTGAGCAAATGGAACTCCCATTCCGGAACCCATATTTATAAAATCCAAAGATCCGCAAATATGAGAAAACCTTTTTCCGAGCTTAAGTACATTTTTGTAATATTCTGAAAGCACCCGGCATTCAGCTCTTGACTTTTCAGGTGAACATGTATGCCTGCTATTTTTACAAATCTTAAAGGCCCAGTCTCCAGAAATTTTATCACCTGGTCCTCGTCTATGCCGAATTTGGACGGATTTCCGCCTGCCTCCGCAAATGAAAAGTCTGGATTGATCCTGATGCCGATACGCGCTGTTGTTCCCATTTTTTCAGCCATTGCACCGATGCGCTCAATCTCGCCTATGCTGTCAGCAATCAGTGTCGAAGAAAAAATGGTTTTGCGTATATCTTCATCACTTTTGCCCGGCGCGGAATAATAAATTCTGTGTTCCGGCAGCCCTGCTGTTTTCGCCAGCCGCACTTCTTCACTGCTGGCTGCGTCTGCCCCGAGCCCGTGATTGAATACGCACTGCAGCACGCGGGGATTGGAATTGCATTTCATGGAATACAAAAAATCAACCTGCGGAAAATGCGTTTTCAGCTGCTCAATGCTGTTTGATATGGAGCTTTCATCGTACAGATAAAAACTTTCATACCGCTGCGCACACTGCAAAACAATATCTTTATGTTTCAAATTCATCTTCATCTCAGATCCCCCGCGCCTTCTTTTCAATCTTGCTTAAGTGTGAATATAGCACAAAACTGCCGATAAATCCATATTATTTTAAAGCATTCAGTCCTTATACGCACCACTTCTCCCATCCGAGGGCAGGCCTCAGCAAATATAATAGAAGAAATTATAGATGCTCATAAGAATAATGCAAGACTGTGAAACAAAAAAGACAACCTGCCCAACCGGCAAGTCGCCTTTTATCGTTTTATCAAATTATGCTAAACGCCTACTTTAAAGCTTTATACCAATTCCAAGAATACGACCTCGGCGTTGTCGCCCTGACGAGGTCCTAACTTCAGAATTCTTGTATATCCGCCGTTTCTGTCGTCGTAGCCCGGCGCGATCTCGTCGAACAGTTTTGCTACTACTGTTTCGTCGAAGACAAATTCAAGAACCTGTCTTCTTGCGTGAAGATCGCCGCGCTTTGCCAACGTGATCATTTTTTCAGCTATTCTTCTGGCTTCCTTAGCTCTGCAATCAGTGGTCTGAATTCTTCCTTCTCTGAAAAGATCAGTTACGAGGTTTCTCAGCATTGATTTTCTGTGAGCAGAAGGTCTTCCCAGTTTTCTGTATCCTGGCATTTCAAGATTCTCCTTTCCTGCAAGTTAATCGTCGCTTGGCCTAAGTCCAAGCCCCAGTTCTTCTAATTTAGCCTTTACTTCATCGAGAGATTTTTTACCGAGGTTTCTCACCTTCATCATATCCTCTTCGCTCTTCTGAGTCAGCTCTTCAACGGTGTTGATGGCCGCTCTCTTCAGGCAGTTGAAAGAACGTACCGAAAGCTCCAGCTCTTCGATAGTCATTTCGAGAGCTTTTTCTTTCTGATCCTCTTCCTTTTCAACCATGATTTCCATTGAGCCTGTAACGTCTGTGAGTTGGATGAACAGGTTCAGGTGCTCCTGCATGATCTTGCCTCCGATGGAGACTCCTTCTTCAGGAGTTATCGACCCGTCTGTCCATATTTCAAGCACGAGTCTGTCGTAGTCGGTGACCTGACCTACTCTTGTATTTTCCACCGTAAAGTTAACCTTTCTCACAGGCGTATAGATGGAGTCGACAGGAATAACCGAAATAGGTGTACTCTCAGTCTTGTTCTGCTCTGCCGGAACGTAGCCTCTTCCTCTCGCGAGATTGATCTCCATTACCAGCGTAGCGTTTTCTTCCAGAGTGGCGATGTGAAGATCTGGATTGAAAATTTCAATGTCTGAGTCTCCGATTATATCGGCCGCGGTCACTTCCTTAGGACCTACGGCGTTGATGATCGCTCTCTTGGTATTTTCTCCCTCTAATCTGACAGCAAGCTTCTTTAGATTTAATATGATCTCTGTAACGTCTTCTTTTACTCCCGGTATTGTTGAAAACTCATGAAGTATTCCGTCGATTTTTACTGATGTAACGGCTGCGCCCGGAAGTGAGCTGAGAAGGATTCTTCTCAGAGCGTTTCCAAGGGTCGTTCCGTAGCCTCTCTCCAGAGGCTCCACTACGAATTTGCCGTAGAGTCCATCTTCATCAATAAATTTAGTGATTGTTGGCTTTTCGATTTCTATCACTCAAAAACCCTCCCTTTCATTCCAAGTTTAGATATAACCGGTAGCTGCCGGCGGACTTAATCAGGCTTAATCAGGCTTAACCTAGCTCAAGGCGGGCATAACCAGACTTAAGCTAAGCAGACTCAAGCTTACATGAAGCCCGCGGCAAAGGTTTTTACTTGGAGTACAACTCGACGATCAGACGTTCTTCAATCGGAGTGTCGATCTGATCTCTCTTAGGATCGGCGAGAACTGTTCCTTCAAGCTTGTCGCGGTTGACAGAAAGCCATGCAGGAACGCCTACTGACATTTCCTTGATTTCTTTGAACTTAGGAGAGCTTACGCTCTTTTCTCTTACCTTGATAACGTCGCCCGGCTTTACCTGATAGGAAGGAATATTGATTCTCTTTCCGTTTACCAGATAGTGACCGTGAGTTACAAGCTGTCTGGACTCTCTTCTGGTGGTCGCAAAGCCCATTCTGTAAACTACGTTGTCAAGTCTTTCTTCAAGCATGATCAAAAGGTTTTCACCTGCGATACCTTTTTTCTTCGATGCTTTTTCAAAAGTATTTCTAAACTGCTTTTCCAAAACACCGTAGATGAACTTAGCTCTCTGCTTCTCACGAAGCTGCAGGCCGTATTCGCTCATCTTGCGGTTGTTTTTCTGCACGCTTCTCTTCGATTCTTTATAGATTCCCATGTGACTTGGGTCAATCTGAAGTGACCTGCATCTTTTTAAAATCGGGTCTCTGTTTACTGCCATAATCTACTTTCCTCCCTTCAATTAGACTCTTCTTCTCTTCGGCGGTCTGCATCCGTTGTGCGGAATAGGTGTGATATCCTTGATCATGGTGATATCAAGTCCCGCAGTCTGGAGCGCTCTGATAGCTGCTTCTCTTCCGGAGCCCGGACCTTTTACATAAACTTCTACAGTCTTAAGACCGTGTTCCATAGCGCCCTTAGCAGCTTCTTCCGCCGCCATCTGAGCCGCGAACGGGGTCGATTTTCTCGAGCCCTTAAATCCAAGGGAGCCTGCGCTTGACCATGAAAGCGCGTTTCCTTCCATATCTGTAAGAGTAACTAAAGTATTGTTAAAGGTGGATTGGATATGTGCCTGGCCTTTTTCAATGTTCTTACGTTCTCTTCTCTTTTTTCTTACTGCTTTTTTAACAGTTTTAGCCATTACTTCCTACCTCCTTTACTTAGCCTTTTTCTTTCTGCCTACGGTCTTCTTAGGACCCTTGCGAGTTCTTGCGTTTGTCTTGGTCTTCTGACCTCTTACAGGCAGACCTCTTCTGTGTCTGATTCCTCTGTAGCTTCCGATTTCCATAAGTCTCTTGATGTTGAGGGAGACTTCTCTTCTCAGGTCACCTTCTACCACATATTCTGCGTCAATGATTTTTCTGATTGCACCGGCTTCATCCTCGGTCAGGTCTTTAACTCTTGTATCAGGGTTGATGCCTGCCTTTGCAAGGATGGCCTGTGCGGTTGGTTTACCAATACCATAGATGTAGGTTAAACCGATTTCTACTCTTTTTTCTCTTGGTAAGTCAACACCGGCTATACGAGCCATACTTTTCTCCTTCCCCTATCTTCCGTCGCTTTTCCGGGAGCGATATAGACAGGTTCTCTTTAAATTGTTGAAACGGCCTTTTGCGGCAGGGGCCCCGGTATTCTCATGCCGGCCGTATTGCTGATTTTTTTAACCTTGTTTCTGTTTGTGCTTTGGATTTTCACAGATAACCATTACTTTACCGTTTCTCTTTATAACCTTGCACTTTTCACAGATAGGCTTTACAGAAGCTCTTACTTTCATTTCTGTTCCTCCTATTACTTCTCTCTCCAGGTGATTCTGCCTCTTGTAAGGTCGTAGGGTGAAAGCTCTACTTTTACCTTGTCACCCGGGAGAATTCTGATATAGTTCATTCTTATTTTTCCTGAAATGTGTGCAAGCACTTCAAAACCGTTGTCAAGCTTAACTTTGAACATCGCGTTCGGCTGAGCGTCTACGACGGTTCCCATTGCTTCAATGACGTCTTTTTTCGCCATAAATACATCTCCTTCTTCACATTACAAGGTAAGCAGCTCAGGCTCACCATCAGTTATTACAACAGTATTTTCATAGTGGGCGGCAAGCTTGCCGTCTATAGTGACAGCCGTCCAGTCGTCAGCGAGCACGTCTATCTCATAGGAGCCTTGAGTAATCATCGGCTCTATTGCTAAGGTCATGCCCTGCTGAAGTCTCGGTCCCCTGCCCGGTTTACCGTAATTGGGAATCTGAGGCTCCTCGTGCATCTTGCTTCCTATGCCGTGTCCGACAAAGTCTCTTATTACGCCGAAGCCCTCTCCCTCGACAGTCTTTTGGATCGCGCTTGAAATGTCCGACAGCCTGAAGCCCTCTTTAGCGAAAGCAATTCCGTTGAAGAAAGCTTTCTCCACCGTTTCAATAAGGCGTGCGGCTTCGTCGCTTATCTTTCCTACGGGATAAGTTCTGGCTGCGTCTGCCATGTAGCCCTTGTTCTCAACGACCAGATCCACGCTGACGATATCGCCATCTCTTAAAATCCTCTTTTTGCTCGGAATACCGTGAACCACTTCTTCATTGACAGATACGCATACGCTGGCAGGATACCCGCAGTATCCCTTTTCAGCGGCGGTCATGTTATTGGCTTTGACGGACTTCTCCACAAAACGGTCTATTTCGATAGTCGCGATACCCGGCTTGATGATGTCTTTGAGGTCGGCAAGTATTTTGGCCGTGACCCGGCCGGCTTCCCGCATCAACTCGATTTCCTGTTTTGACTTGATGATGATCATAACTTATTCACCTAAGGCTTTTACTATGTCTGCAAAGACATTGTCAAGGCCTGTCGCTCCGTCGATATGAGCGATGTTGCCGGCTTTTTCATAGTATTCTATGAGAGGCATAGTCTGCGCTTCGTAGACTTCTATTCTGTTGGCTACGGTTTCAGCGTTGTCATCGTCTCTCTGAATCAGCGGGCCTCCGCAGACGTCGCACACGCCTTCCTTCTTAGGAGGAACGTTGACCACATGATAGCTGGCTCCGCACGCTTTGCATACTCTTCTGCCTGTCAGACGGCTCATCAGCTCTTCCTTATCCACTGCGATGTCGATGACCTTATCGATCTTTGAGCCACGTCCGGCGAGGAATTCATCTAATTTTTCCGCCTGATAGACAGTCCTCGGAAAACCGTCCAGCAGGAAGCCGTTCTTGCAGTCGTCCTTTGTCAGTCTGTCTGTGGCGATTTCCACTACCAGGCTGTCCGGAACCAGTTCTCCTTTGTTCATGTATTCTTGAGCTTTCTTGCCGAGCTCTGTTCCCTGTTTGATATTTTCTCTGAAAATATCTCCTGTGGAAATGTGAGGAATTTTATATTTCTCAACGATTTTCGCCGCCTGGGTTCCTTTGCCGGCTCCCGGTGGTCCCAATAATATGGTTCTCAGCATTTTATCGTCTCCTCTTTTATTTCAGGAATCCCTGATAATTTCTCATAAGCATCTGGTTTTCAAGCTGTCTTACGGTATCAAGCGCTACGCCGACCGCGATGAGCAATGATGTTCCTCCGAAGTGGATGTTCAGCGAAGTCAAAACGCTCAGTATAGTAGGCAGCGTGGCTATCGCCGCGAGGAAGATAGCTCCTACTATGGTGATTCTTGACATCACTTTCTGCAAATATTCCTCGGTAGCTTTTCCCGGTCTTATTCCAGGTATGAATCCGCCGTTGGCCTTCATATTGTTGGCAACCTCTGCCGGATTGAATGTAGCTCCCGTATAGAAATATGTGAAAGCGATTATCATCAGTACGTTCAGTATTCCGTAAACCCATACTCCAGGATTTCCTGCCGGTGAAAGCCACTTGGTCACGAAATCCGTGAATCCCGTGTCAGGGAAGAAGTATGTTATCGTCAGCGGGAACTGAAGCAGCGACAGTGCGAAGATGATAGGAATTACGCCGGACTGGTTTACCTTGATAGGAATATGTGTCGACTGTCCGCCGTACATCTTTCTTCCCACTACTCTCTTCGCATACTGTACAGGAATTCTTCTCTGACCTTCCTGTATCATGACGACTCCGGCCACTACCAGCACCGCCAGGATCACGAAGATAATAAGCGTAACTACTGAGATGGTTCCTGCTTCTATGCTTGTTATAAGGCTTCTGATGCCGCTCGGTATCCTTGCTACGATACCGGCGAAGATGATCAGGGAAATTCCGTTTCCTACGCCTTTTTCATTGATCTGTTCGCCCAGCCACATCAGGAAGGCGGTACCTGCCGTAAGTACCAGGATAACCAGTATTACGGAGAACACGCTCTTGTCTATTACAGCCTGTCTGAAGAGACCTACCGTAAGACCTATGGCCTGTATCAGTCCCAGAACGACCGTCATGTAACGTGTGATCTGAGCCATCTTCTTTCTTCCCTCGGTGCCCGACTGAGCCAGACGCTGGAAGTAAGGGAAGGCCATTCCCAGGAGCTGAACTATGATTGATGCAGTGATGTATGGAGTTATACTCAATGCGAAAATTGTAAAATTACTGAAGGCTCCGCCGGAAAACAGGTCGAACAAATCGAAGAGACCTGTTTCTCCGGTAAACATCTGAGCCAGAACGCTTCTGTCGATATTGGGTACCGGTATATTGGAACCGATACGGAATATCAGCAGCATGAGCAAGGTGAAAATCATTTTCGACCTTATTTCTGCAACTTTCCAGGCTTGAGCAACTGTTTTCAGCATACCCATACTAAATCACCTCTGCCTTTCCTCCCGCAGCTTCAATCTTTTCAACGGCAGTCTTGCTGAACTTGTCAGCTTTAACTGTGAGGGCTACGTTCAAAGTTCCCTGGCCGAGAACCTTGATTCCGTCTTTCACCTGCTTGAGCATGCCTGCTTCTTCCAAGGTTCCCTGAGTTACGACCGCTCCTGCTTCAAACTTGTTTAAGTCTTCCACATTGATGATGGCGTACTCTTTTGCCCAAATGTTGTTAAATCCTCTCTTAGGCAGTCTTCTGTACAAAGGCATCTGTCCGCCTTCAAAGCCGAGGCGAACGCCGCCGCCTGATCTTGAATTCTGACCGTTCATACCTCTTCCGGCAGTCTTACCCTGTCCGGTAGCAGTACCGCGGCCTTTTCTCTTAGGTGCCTTCGTAGCACCCTGCGGCGCTCTCAATTCATGTAATTTCATTATTGGCACCTCCTTATTCTTCTACTGTTACGAGATGCGAGACTTTAGCAACAGCACCGCGGGTCTGCGGAGTGTCTGCCATTTCTACTGTCTGGTGCATCTTCTTAAGTCCCAGCGCTTCAACAACTTTTCTCTGCTTAGGGGAAGCGCCGATAGTGCTCTTTGTTAAAGTGATTTTAATCATCTTTGCCATTTCGCGTTTCCTCCTATCCTAAGATTTCTTCTTTCGTCTTACCTCTGAGTTTGGCGACTTTCTCTACAGTCATCATGCCCTTGAGGCCTTCGATGGCAGCGTAAGCCATGTTTCCTGTATTGTTTGAGCCTATGGATTTAGCTCTGACGTCTCTGATACCAGCGGCTTCAAGCACTGTACGCACCGATGAACCGGCGATGACTCCTGTACCTTGAGCAGCCGGCATGATGAGAACTCTGCCTGCGCCGAAAACGCCAAGGTTTCTGTGAGGTACGGTCGTTCCTACTGTAGGAACGTATATTAAATTCTTCTTTGCATCTTCTTCAGCTTTTCTTACAGCTTCAGGGATTTCCTGAGATTTTCCCAGGCCTACGCCTACGTAACCGTTGCCGTCTCCGACTACTACAGTTACGCTGAATCTCATGTTTCTGCCGCCCTTAACTGTCTTAGCAACTCTTCTTATATTGACGATGGTTGATTTTAAGTCCAGCTTGGATGCATCAACGATATTACGCATTCCTTATTTCCTCCTGTTAGAATTTTAATCCGCCTTCGCGAGCGCCTGCTGCCAGTTCTGCCACTCTTCCGTGATAGAGGAAGCCGCCTCTGTCGAAGCAAACTTCTTCAATTCCTTTAGCGACAGCTCTCTTGGCAACTGCTTCGCCGACCTTCTTTGCTGCTTCCTTGTTTCCGCCGTAGCCGATTTCGGCTTTCAGTTCCTTGTCGAGAGATGAAGCGGAAACCAGAGTAGTTCCGTTTACGTCGTCTATGATCTGAGCGGAAATGTTCTTGTTGGATCTGTAAACGCAAAGTCTCGGTCTTTCAGGAGTTCCATAAAGATTTTTTCTTACTCTTTCGTGTCTTTTCAGACGCTTGTCATTTCTGCTTTCTTTAGCCATTTTCACTTCACTCCTTTCTCTTATTTAGAACCTGCTTTGCCTTCTTTTCTGCGGATAACTTCATCAGCGTACTTGATTCCCTTGCCCTTATAAGGTTCAGGTCTTCTCCACTCTCTGATGTTGGCCGCATAGTTTCCGACAAACGCCTTGTCAATTCCCTTTACAACGACTTCAGTCGCGGAAGGGCACTCTGTCGTGATTCCTTCTGGGTCTTCAAGTTCTATAGGATGTGAATATCCAAGGCTCAATACTAAAGTTTTGCCTTTTTTCTCCGCCTTGTAACCAACGCCTACAAGCTGCATCTTCTTTTCGAAGCCCTCTGTTACGCCTGTAACCATGTTGTTTATAAGGGTTCTGGCGAGGCCGTGCTGAGCTCTGTGTTCTCTCTGGTCGCTCTCTCTTGTAACGTTTACCACACCGTCAGCAACTTCCACGTTTATGAGTTTGCTTATCTGTTCCGTTAATTGTCCCTTAGGGCCTTTGACAGTAACCGCATTGTTTGCGTCTACTGTTACTTCCACGCCGGCAGGAACAACTACAGGTTTTCTACCTATTCTTGACATTATTCGTTCCTCCTACCATACATAACAGATTACTTCGCCGCCGATTCCAAGCTTTCTGGCTTCCTTGTCGCTGATTACTCCCTTTGATGTGGAGATGATAGCGATTCCGAGGCCTCCCAAAACTCTTGGAACGTCGCCGGCTTTTGCATATTTCTTAAGTCCAGGCTTGGAAATCTTCTTGATTCCGCTGATAACCTTTTCTTTATGCGCACCGTACTTCATTGTGACTTTAATCATGCCCTGCTTATCGTCTTCTATTACTTCAAAATCCGCGATGTAGCCTTCGTCCTTCAAGATTTCGGCGATGGCTTTTTTCATCTTTGAAGCCGGAATCTCAACGGTTTCGTGACCTGCGGTATTGGCATTTCTGATTCTAGTTAGCATATCTGCAATAGGATCTGTCATTGTCATTGCAGTGTTTCTCCTTTCTTTTATATTACCAGCTTGCTTTTTTTACGCCTGGGATTTCTCCTTTATAAGCAAGCTCTCTGAAACAAATACGGCATATTCCGTATTTTTTCAATACAGCATGAGGTCTTCCGCAAAGTCTGCATCTTGTATATGCACGAGTTGAGTATTTAGGTTTTCTCTGCTGTTTTACCTTGAGAGATGTTTTTGCCATGTTTCCCTCCTATTTCTCAAACGGCATTCCCAGAAGTTCAAGCAGAGCCTGCGCTTCTTCGTCAGTTTTTGCCGTAGTTGTAAATACAATGTTCATACCTTTTATCATATCAACCTGGTCATAGTTGATTTCAGGGAAGATCAACTGTTCCTTGATACCCATGGAATAGTTTCCTCTGCCGTCAAAGGAGTTCTTGCTAACGCCCTTGAAGTCTCTTACTCTCGGAAGGGAGATGTTGAAGAGCTTGTCAACAAACTGGTACATGTTCTCGCCTCTTAAGGTAACCTTAGCGCCGACAGCCATGCCCTGTCTTACTTTGAAGTTGGCGATGGATTTCTTTGCTTTGGTGATTACAGGTCTCTGTCCTGTGATCAGGGCGATTTCCTCTACTGCGGATTCCATGACCTTGGCGTTGTCTTTGGCTTCGCCAAGACCCATATTTATAGTAACTTTTTCGAGCTTAGGAACTTCCATTACGTTTTTGTACTGGAATTTTTCCTTCAATGCTCCGAAAACGTTTTCATCATACATTGTCTTTAATCTTGCTGTCAAAGTTCTTTCCTCCTTTCCTAGTCTATTACGGCGCCCGTCTTCTTGGACACTCTTACTTTTTTGCCGTTCTCAATTTTGTAGCCTACTCTTATGCCCTTTTTCGACTTTGAATCGTAGAGCATTACGTTGGAAGCGTCGATAGGTCCTTCAATATGCTTGATTTCAGCTGCTGCCTTCTGAGTGGCTTTGGCATGTTTAGTCTGCATATTTACGCCCTGTACGACAACCTTGTTTTCTTTCGGCATGGCCTTGAGAACTTTTCCGGTTTTGCCTTTATCTTTACCGGTGATTACTACCACCGTATCGTCTTTCTTTATACGCATCCTTACACCTCCTACAGTACTTCCGGTGCCAATGACACGATCTTCATGAAGCCTTTTTCTCTCAGCTCTCTGGCAACCGGTCCGAAGATACGAGTTCCCACAGGGTTCTTATCTTCTTTATCTTTGATGATTACTGCAGCGTTCTGGTCGAATTTAACATAGCTTCCGTCGCTTCTTCTGGCACCATGCTTTGTTCTGACCACTACAGCCTTCACAACGTCGCCTTTCTTTACAACTCCGCCGGGAGTAGCTTCTTTAACTGCACATACGATTACGTCGCCAATATTCGCGTACTGGCGGCTTGTGCCTCCCAGAATACGGATACAAAGCAGTTCTTTTGCTCCGGAATTGTCGGCAACTCTTAATCTGGTTTCTGTCTGAATCATGATCTGGTGCCTCCTTATTTAACCTTTTCAACGATGTTGACAAGTCTCCATCTCTTATCCTTTGAGAGCGGCCTTGTCTCCATAATTCTTACTTTATCGCCTATCTGACATTCGTTGTTCTCGTCGTGAGCTTTAACTTTCTTGGTTCTCTTTACCGCTTTGCCGTAAAGGGAATGTCTTACGAAGTCTTCGATGGCAACGACTACAGTTTTATCCATCTTGTCGGATACAACTACACCGACTTTAGTCTTTCTTCTGTTTCTTTCAACTGTCATATTACATCCTCCTTTCTTACTCGGCAGCAGCGCTTGCCAGTTCCTTTTCTCTTATAATAGTCTTGACTCTGGCGATGTCCTTCTTGAGTTCTCTCATCTTGAGAGGATTTTCCAGCTGTCCGGTAGCGTGCTGGAATCTCAGGTTGAACAGTTCCTTTTTCATCTTGGACAGTTCTGTATTCAGTTCAATTTCTGTCATATCTCTCATTTTCTTCAATTCCATTATGCGTCTGCCCCCTTTGCTTGCTGTTCCTTAACGGCAAACTTACATTTTACCGGCAGCTTGTGGGATGCGAGTCTCATGGCCTCTCTTGCCTTTTCTTCTGAAACTCCTTCGATCTCGAACATAACTCTGCCCGGTTTAACTACTGCTACCCAGTACTCAGGAGCACCTTTACCGGAACCCATACGTACTTCAGCAGGTTTCTTTGTTACCGATTTGTGTGGGAAAATCTTTATATATACTTTACCGCCTCTTTTGATAGATCTCGTCATGGCGATACGAGCCGCCTCGATCTGGTTAGAGGTGATCCATCCACATTCTTGTGAAACTAATCCGTAAGCGCCGTAAGTAATCGTGTTACCTTTGGTCGCTACGCCTTTCATTCTTCCTCTGTGAACTCTTCTGCGTTTAACGCGCTTTGGCATTAACATTGCGTAGTTCCTCCTTTCCTACTTGTTTAGTTTTCAGTTTCTACAGTTTCTGTGCTTGCAGCTTCAGCCTGCGGTTCTTCTGTCTGAGGTGCTTCAACCTTCTTAGGTCTGATTCTCATGTTTACAGCCTTAGGCGCTTCGTTTCTGTCGCCGCGGTTGTTTCTTCCGCCCTGACGGCCCTGTCTGTCGCCGCCCTGACGCTGACGTCTTTCGCCGTCTTTTCTAGGTCTTCTTTCTCTCTTATCGCGTTTTTCTTCGCGGATAGGGCTCTGAAGTCCTTTGTCGAGAATCTCGCCGTGGTTGATCCAAACCTTGACGCCGATCTTTCCGTAAGTGGTATCTGCTTCAGCAAAGCCGTAGTCGATGTCTGCTCTCAGTGTATGGAGAGGAACGTTACCTTCGCTGTATTTTTCACTTCTTGCTATTTCAGCTCCGCCAAGTCTTCCGGATACCGTTACTTTGATACCCTTGGCTCCCGACTTCATAGTTCTGCCGATAGCCTGCTTCATAGCTCTTCTGAAAGAAACACGTCTTTCGAGGGCCTGAGCGATGGACTCTGCGGTAAGCTGAGCGTCCAGCTCTGATTTTCTTACTTCTTCTATGGAAATTTCGATTTCCTTGCCGGTGAGCTTAACCAAGTCTTTCTTTAGAGCTTCGATGCCGTCTCCTGATCTTCCGATGACCATACCAGGCTTAGCGGTAAGAACGGTGACTCTGATCTTGTTTTCTGCTGCTCTCTCTATAAGAATCTTTGAAACTCCGGCTACATATAATTTTTTCTTTACCAGTTCTCTTACTTTTTTGTCTTCAGCAAGAAAATCTGCAAAGTTCTTTTTATCTGCATACCATTTAGATTCCCAGTCTTTTATAATGCCCACTCTTAAACCATGCGGACTAACTTTCTGACCCATGAATGAACCTCCTCCTATTCCTTCTCTCTTAAAGTCACGCCTACATGGCTTGTTCTCTTTAAGATCAGTGATGCGCTGCCACGTGAACCGGCTCTCCATCTCTTCATCGTAGGGCCCTGGTTTGCGTAAACTTCAGCAACGTACAAATTATCCGGATTCATATCGAAATTGTTTTCAGCGTTGGCTGCTGCTGACTGAACAACTTTTTCTACGATTTGTGAACCTTTGCCCGGGGTGAACTTTAAAATGTTCAATGCCTCGTTTAAGTCCTTACCTCTTACTAAGTCCGTAACAGGTTTCAGCTTGATAGGAGACATTCTTACATATTTAGCAACTGCTTTTGCTTCCATCTTCATGTTCTCCTTTCTTATTTCTTAACCTTTGAAGACTTGTCGGCAGCATGGCCTCTGTAGTTTCTTGTCGGAGCAAATTCTCCAAGTCTGTGTCCTACCATGTCTTCTGTAATATACACAGGAACGTGCTTCTTACCGTCGTGTACCGCGATGGTGTGTCCTACCATCTGCGGGAATATAGTTGATGGTCTTGACCATGTTTTGATTACTTTCTTTTCGTTAGCCGCGTTCATCTCGTCGATGGCTTTCAGCAGCTTCGCGTTCACGAAAGGGCCTTTTTTAAGTGATCTACCCATTAGTTTTGCTCCTTCCTATTATTTTTCATTTCTTCTCTTTACGATATATTGATTTGAAGCTTTGTTTTTCTTTCTCGTCTTGTAGCCGAGTGCAGGTTTACCCCAAGGAGTAACCGGACTCTTGCGTCCTACAGGGGCTCTTCCCTCACCACCGCCGTGTGGATGGTCGTTAGGGTTCATTACGGAACCTCTTACGGTAGGTCTGAGGCCCATGTGTCTCTTTCTTCCTGCCTTACCGATCTGGATGTTGGCGTGATCCATGTTGCCTACTTCTCCGATGGTGGCTCTGCATCTCATGCTTACTTTTCTCACTTCTCCGGAAGGAAGCCTTACCTGAGCGTAGTCGCCTTCTTTAGCCATCAGCTGAGCGCCGTTTCCTGCTGATCTTGCCAGCTGCCCGCCCTTGCCCGGCTTGAGCTCTACGTTGTGGATTATTGTACCTACAGGAATGTTTGCTATCGGAAGTGCGTTTCCTACTACGATGTCGGCTTCAGGTCCTGATACGATCGTCTGTCCTACTTCCAGTTTGTTAGGAGCGATGATGTATCTCTTTTCGCCGTCTGCGTAAACGATCAGCGCGATGTTGGCGCTTCTGTTCGGGTCGTATTCGATAGTCTTGACGATTCCCGGAATGTCATCTTTATTTCTCTTGAAATCTATGATTCTGTATTTTGGTCTTGTACCGCCGCCTTTGTGTCTTACGGTGATCTTACCTCTGTTGTTTCTTCCTGAATGTTTCTTGAGAGTTACAGTCAGTGACTTCTCAGGGGTGCTTGTAGTAATTTCTTCAAACGTTGAGACAGTCATTCCTCTAAGACCAGGAGTAGTTGGATTATATTTTCTGATTCCCATTATTTGCTACCTCCTAATTATAGTCCCTGGAAGAATTCAATCTCTTTGCTCTTATCTGTAAGAGTAACGATTGCTTTCTTGTAAGCAGCAGTTCTGCCTACGCTTCTTCCCATTCTTTTAACTTTACCGTCATAATTCATGATGTTTACTCTGGCTACTTCAACGCCGAAGATTTCTTCAACGGCTGTCTTTACCTGAGTTTTGTTGGCGTCTGTCGCCACTTTGAACGTGTACTTCTTGTTCTGGGCTACGTCCATGCTCTGCTCTGAGATAACCGGTTCCAGAACTATATCATAAGCTGTTCTCATTACAGGTACACCTCCTCGATTTTCTTGACTGCTTCCTTGGTAACTATGAAGCTTGTGTGGTTTACGATCTCATAAACATTCATCGTATTTACCAGCGCTGTTCTTACTCCAGGAATGTTTGCTGCTGACTTTACTACGTTTTCGTCCTTTTCAGCCATCACTATCAGAGCTTTCTTTCCGGCCTTGATGTTTGCCAGCACATTGATCATTTCCTTTGTCTTAGGAGCTTCAAGTTTCAGCTCGTCTAAAACGATTATTTCCTTTTCCGCTACCTTTGAAGAAAGCGCTGACTTCATTGCCAGTCTTCTTAACTTCTTAGGAAGTGTGTATCTATAGTCTCTCGGCTTTGGAGCGAATACTACTCCGCCTCCAACCTGTGACGGGTCTGTTGAACTTCCCTGTCTGTGACGTCCTGTTCCTTTCTGTCTGAAAGGCTTGCGGCCGCCTCCTCTGACTTCGCCTCTCGTCTTAGCTGACTGGGTACCCTGTCTCTGGTTTGCCAGATAATTCTTAACTACTGCGTGAACTGCGAATTCGTTCGGAGTGATTGCGAAGATTTCATCTTTCAATTCGATTGATCCAGCTTCAGCTCCTGCCATGTTTAGCATTGTTACTTTTGCCATTTTTGCTTCCTCCTTCCCTCAGTTCCTATTTGTCTTGACCTTTTACTGCGTACTGAACGCGAACCAGTCCGCCTTTGTTTCCCGGAACCGCGCCCTTAACCAGCATAAGGTTTCTGTCTTCAATAACTTTTACCAGCACAACATTCTGTACTGTAACGGTATCTCTTCCCATTCTTCCAGGACCTTTGTTGCCCTTGAATACTCTTGATGGGTAAGTACCTGCTGCCAGAGCTCCGGCAAGTCTCTTGTGCTTTGAGCCGTGAGTCATAGGGCCTCTGTGGTGGCCGTGTCTCTTGATGTTACCCTGAGTACCTTTACCTTTTGATACGCCTGTAACGTCAAGCTTCTTGCCTTCTTCAAACTCTGCAACCGTTATTACCTGTCCTACTTCGTAGGTTTCGCCTTCTTCCACTCTGAATTCGGCCAAATACTTTTTAGTAACTACGCCGGCCTTTTCAAAATGTCCGGTGAGAGGCTTGTTGACTCTCTGCGGCTTCTGATCTTCAAATCCAACCTGTACGGCGTTGTAGCCGTCGGTTTCTACCGTCTTTACCTGAGTTACTACTTCAGGGCCTGCTTCGATGACTGTTACGGGAATTACGTTGCCCTGTTCATCGAATATCTGGGTCATTCCCAGCTTCTTACCTAAGATTGCTTTCATATTTTTCCTCCATGATCTTACATTGGAACGCTCTGGTTTGGACTTCACATAGGGCCTCGCTCCGCTGACACAGGATTGCGGCCGCGGCCATTCCCTCTCATGCGTTCTTACTAAGGGAGTGTTCCCTTCTTGGTTGTTTAATTGACTTTTGACTCATCTGCTTGCGGTGCCGCTCGTTAGTTGCGATGGCTGTGTAAGCAGGCACACGCTGCTCTGCCGTTCCTCGAAGCTTACGCGGTTTGCACTCGCTTTGCACATGTGCCAAAACCCCCTCGCAATTCATTGCAATTCGTTGCAATTTGTTGCAGTCCGTTGCGATTCGTTCTCCGCTTACAGCTTGATTTCGATGTCTACGCCTGCAGGCAGGTCAAGCTTTGTAAGAGCGTCTGTAGTCTTTAAAGTCGCGTTGGTGATGTCGATGAGTCTCTTGTGAGTTCTCTGCTCGAACTGTTCTCTGGAGTCCTTGTACTTGTGTACGGCTCTCAGGATCGTTACGACTTCTTTTTCCGTAGGAAGCGGAATAGGGCCGGAAACGTCTGCACCTGTCTTCTTGGCTGTCTCTACGATTTTGGCTGCCGACTGGTCTAATAAAGCGTGGTCGTAAGCCTTCAGTTTGATTCTGATTTTCTGTAATTCGCTCATTTTCGTCCTCCTAAATTTTTTGTACTGTTTTCGCTATGCTTGTACAAGGGGTTCAAATGCCTTGTTTTCAACGCGTACGGCGTTTTCGCTTGCTTAGGACGCCTTTCGTACACGCTGCCGTGTGTTTTTCATTTTTACCCACACGAGAAAAACCAGGCGAATCCCTCCGCCCTCATCGAGTGAGGACATGCTCCGCGGAAATTACCTGATAGCTCAGCAACTTCCCGCTTCTTCGCCTTTTTCACAAGCTATTTAAGTATATATTATCTGTCAAATTATTGCAAGGACTTTTTTTATATTTTTTAAAGTTTTTTGAGGTGTTTTTTAGAGTGTAAAATGAGTGTTTTCAATGGGTATGTGTTTTTGCTTTCAGACACTGTTCCTGGTGTTTGTTTTTTGTGCGGTGGGATGGACGCGAGGCGTCTGCGCGTTCCATCGCATAAGAGCGCGAGTTCACCGCCTAGATAAAGTTCCGGCTCGACGAAGTTCTGCGGCAAGAAGTATGCGGCGGTGCGGTGCGGGCCAGACGTGCGCGGCGGGTTCTGCGGCGAGACGTGTGCCGCGGTGCGATGTCGTTGACACCGCTCGCGATCGTATGAACTCGGAGTGGATTGTAAGATGATGTGAAATGTTGTCATATTTTTTGTTTACAGCGTTTTTGCCAACATTTTTTACTTTTGAGGCCTCTTAATGACGTCTTAGTCATGTCGAATTTTGTCAATGTTGTACATTTTATGGTTTGAAAGGAATCTTGCCAACATATTTAAGAAAAAATGTTGGCAAAATCATCTGAAATAACGGAATTGTACAGCATTGACAAAATTCGACATCGGAAATCATGCTAAAATCCGAATCGTTCTGTAAAAATGTTGTCATTTTCACGCTATATTTAAAAATATGCCAACATTTCTTGAACCGTCGTCCGCACAGCTCGCCGAATCGGCGATGAATCTTATACCAGCCGAATAAGCCCCGGGAGCGATTCCTCAAAATTTTACATATCACTTTATAATTTCAGCTTTACATAAAAATGCAACATATATCTTCGTATATGTCAGATATATGTTGCATTGAATACGATTATTTGATATTGCAGGCGATTTTCGAGCCGATGTCAGCGTTGTTGAGAACCAGCTTTATGTTTGCCTCAAGGCTCCTTCCCTCGGTGAGGTCTTTCACCCTTGAGAGCAGGAACGGAGTGCTTTCCTTGCCTTTTACACCTTTTTCCTCAGCTTCTTTTATGGCCTCGTCGATTACGGTGTTGATCTCTTCGGCAGGTATTTCGTCAGCTTCAGGGATAGGGCAAGTGATCAGGATGCCGCCTTTCAGGCCGAGAGCTTCTTTCATGGAGATGAGAGCTCGGATCTCCTCAGGAGAATCCATTCTGCAGTTGGCCTTTTCGCCGCTCTTTCTGCTGTAGAAAGCTGGAATTTCATCGGTTCCGTAGGCGATTACAGGCACTCCAGCGGTTTCCAGGTATTCCAGCGTGGCCGGAATGTCGAGGATAGCTTTTGCTCCGGCGCACACGACGGTAACGTCTGTCATTTTCAGTTCTTCCAGGTCGGCTGAAATGTCAAAGCTTTCGCCGGCGCCTCTGTGGACTCCGCCGATTCCGCCCGTTACGAACAGCTTGATCCCTGCCATGTGGGCGGCGATCATAGTACCTGCAACGGTGGTGGCTCCGTCCATCTTCTTGGAGATCACAAACGGCAGATCCCTGCGGCTTACTTTGAGCACATTTTCGGCGTGGGCCATGTATTCTATCTCTTCTTTCGTGAGCCCGATTTTGATTCTTCCGCCCAATATTCCTATCGTTGCCGGTACGGCTCCGTTTGATCTGATTACCTCTTCAACAGCAAGGGCTGTTTCCACATTTTTAGGATAAGGCATACCATGGGCTATTATGGTAGATTCAAGAGCCACTACAGGGCGGCCCTCATCCAAAGCCCTTGATACTTCCGGGTTAACGTCTAAATAATCCTTATACATTTGCAATTCTCCTTTCAATTTCTTCTCTGCTCATATCCTGATTCACGGCCTGGCTGCTTTCCATGGTGATCTGCGCCGCCGCCATGCCGTATTTTGCTATATCTCTCACTCTGAGACCCTTGGCCATTCCCATGAGAATAGCCGCGGAAAAGCTGTCTCCCGCACCGGTGGCGCTTTCTATCTTCACTTTGCCGGGACGGATAAAACCCTCTTCATCGGCATCTTTATAATAAACGCCGTCTTTGTTCAGAGTTATAAACACCATTTTCACGCCCTGATCTACAAACCACTGTCCTGCTTCCCGCAGATCGTCTTCCGTCTCGATTTTAATTCCGGAAAGAGTTTCTGCTTCCATTACATTGGGCTTGATGCAGGTGAGCCGTCCTATTATGCCGGCAGCCCTTACGGCCTTCGGCGTCGATACGGGGTCAAAAAATATCGGCGTCTGCGAGAAATTTTCCGCCGCGTATTCCAGCGTTTCTTTCTGCAGGTTTCCGTCCAGGGCGATGACCTTTGACGATGAGAGCAAATCTTTGTTTTTTTCCAGAACTTCCGGAAAAATGTATTTTACCACATCCATGTCGCTTATTGCAAGTTCCATATCGTTTTTATCGTTTAAAATAGATAAATAAATCGCTGAAGTTGCGTCTTTCTTCACTTCTACGCGTGAAACGTCGACCCCCAGCGACGCGAGATGTTCTCTCGCTCCCAGCCCCATCTGATCTCCCCCGATGGCGGAAATCATCGCGACGCTTCCGCCCATTCGTGCCACGTTTTCCGTGATATTTCTTCCGACTCCGCCGTATGATATGGAAATCTTTCCCGGGTTTGAGTCCTGGTATTTGAGCGGCTCGTTGGGTCTGCCTTCTATGTCTATGTTTATTCCGCCTATTATCGTAATGTCTGCCATGTATTCTCCTTTGTGTTTTATGTCTTTGCTGCGTGTTCCAGCTCACGCCAAAACCGGCATTTCCCGGGCGCGATATACTTCGGCCGTCTGTGCCAGCCAGTCTTTCCGTCTGCGCCAGCCTGTCTTACCCTCTGCCCGGCTTTATCCTAATCCACAAACACGCTTCCGCCTATGAATTCCCTCAGTATGGAATTATTGACTATGGCCGAATCATCCTCGACGGTCTTGAAAAAGCGCAGGAAATTGAGCATGCGCACTGCGTCGCTGTATTCCGGCTCATCCGGACCGATGGCCGCCAGCAGCGGCTGGGCGTATTTTTTCAGCACGGATATTTCGTAAAGATGTACCGAATTGAACATGACGTCCGCCTCATTGCTGAAAGGAAATATATTCTTATCTTCACCGGCTCTCACCTTAGGCCACGAGGCTATGGTCGACTGAGCGCTGTGTCCCCTGTGGTTCAAATCTCTGACCATACGTCTGAGCATGCGGTGATCCGTGGTCACTATCCTGTTGTGGCTGTCTATGTTCAGCTGAGTCAGCGGACTGATGTAGATCTTGAATTTTTCTTCTTTGGCTATGTCGGGAGTCAAAGCTTCGTTGAGCGCGTGGATTCCCTCTATGACTATAGGCTGACTGCTCTTTATTGATGTAAGTCTTTTCCCGAATTCTTTGTGCCCTGTCATGAAATCAAAAGTCGGCAGATCCACGGTCTTGCCCGCCAGCAGATCGTTCATATTTTCGTTGAACAGCTTTATGTCGACAGCCTCCAGATCCTCAAAATTCTTCTCGCCGTATTCGTCTAAAGGAGTGTCCTCTCTCTCGACAAAATAATCGTCGGTGCCCATGTAAAGCGGTTCGAGACCGTTGACCCTGAGCTGTATGCAGAGCCTCTGTGCAAAGGTGGTCTTGCCCGACGACGACGGTCCCGCAATGAGAATTATCCTCTTTTTATTCTTAGTGATCATGTCGGCTATCTCCACGATCCGCCTCTCGTGAAGAGCCTCAGAAAGCTGTATGAGTTCCTTGAACTTTCCCTCCTCAATCTTTTTGTTTAAGTCGGAAACGTGGGTTATGCCCATGAGCTTTCCCCACCGGTTCTGCTCGCCGAAAGTCTTATACAGCATTTTTTCGTCCACATAATCAGGTATCCTGTTGGGGTCTGAGGGATGCGGAAATCTGAGCAGAACTCCTCTGCGGTATTTGCGCAGTTCAAAATGCCTTATATAGCCGCTGGATGGCACCATCAGGCCGTAGAAGAAATCACGATAGCCGCAGAAAGAATAGAAGGGCACTTTTTTCATCCTCGGATTTTCTCCCAGCAGCTCGGCTTTTTCAGGACAGCCCATGTCATGGAATCTTGCGATAGCCTCGTCTTTATCAAGTTCTTCACGTGCAAAAGGAAGGTCTTTTTTCACAAGATCTTTCATGCGTCTTTCGATAGCTTTTATCTGTTTCGCTGTAATCGGTTCTTTGCTTTTTATCTCTGTATAAAGTCCCTTGTTCAGCGCGTTTTCTATGTCGACCTCCACTTTGCCGAGCACGTCTTCGACTGCTTTAAGATATATCAAAATCAGGCTGTTCTGATAAATCAGATTGCCGCTCTGCGTTCTCATGTCGATGAACTCGGCGCAGCATTCTTTATAGAATTTGTAGCCCAAGTCCTCGATCTTATTGTTGACTTTTACCGCCAGAACTGTATACGGCAGCTGCCCGCGGTATCTTTTATAAATTTCTTCCGCCGAAGTCCCCTTTTCTAAAGTTATCTTTTCTTTTTCGGCTCTCGGCTCTTTTACCAGATATATATTCATACGGATTCCCCTCTCCTTTTTAAGCCAATCGCTTTATTTACATTTTTTATGATAACATAAAATTTTGATATTTGGTAAAAATATATGGAGAAAGGAGTGATTACTTTGAAAAAATTGATTCTCATTATAATGATAATCGGCGGAATTAACTGGGGTCTTATAGGATTTTTTAATTATAACCTGGTTGGAAGCATATTCAACGGCAGCCTTGAAATCGTAGCAAAAATCATCTATGCGGTAGTGGGTCTCGCTTCTCTGTACGGAATATCTTTCTTGTTCAGGGATGAGCGCCGCGCTTAGTCAGCTGCTCGCCGGGCAACCTGCTCGGATTGAACGCAATCAACCAACCACTTTTAAATAATGGGGAACTTCAAGGTTCCCCATCGTACTAGAAAGCTTCCCGCGTGCTGCCGGGGCTTTCTTTTTCTGCAATATCGGCGGTTTGTCCCGCAGTTTTTTCCTGCTTCGGCTCTTTTGCCTCTGAGACAGCTCGCAGCTCATTTATTTCTTCATCTTTATTATTTGCGAAAAAGTCTGAAATTAACCCTGCGAGAATTTTTGCTTCATCTTTGTGCAACGTTATTCCTCTGCTCATGTGCTCGTGGGACGGCTCCCAGTCCCTTATGTCGAATTTGGCGTTGTTGCCGTTCCATTCCACCAGATTGAGCTCCTTGCTCCAGCCGCTGGCATATGTGTTGATCACCCCGATATGCTCCTTGATATTAAAAGCAAAATCCTTTTCTTCGTTCATATTTTCTCCTTCCAAATTCCCTTTGCAGTTTTATTTTACCATCGCTTCGGTTAAATGTCAATATTTTACATTTATTTTGTGGCGAGATTATTTTAGGAAAGAGAGAATGGTCATTTCTGTCCCGCGGCCAATCAAAAATAAAAAATGCCGGCCGAAACACACGAGGACAAATATAACGGCCAACATTCTTTTTTATTGAAATTTGTGCGCTTTGCCAGGCGGCCGAATCAGCCCATAGCTTTTTTGATTTCTGCAGGAATCATAGCGCACTTTTCCTCGCTGACCGAAGCAAGGGAGACTCTTATGCCTTTACCGAAAGGAACTACGAATATACCCGCCTTTTCCAGCTGTGCTGACACAGCGTCCGGGTCGCTGCAAGGCAGCGTGGCGAAGAAGCCTCCGTTGAAAGGCACCATTTCAAGGCCGGCTTTGGCCGCGGCCTGTTTAAACGCTTCACCTCTTCTGAGCAGCATGTCTCTCAGTTCTTTTCTCTCAGTCATGACTTTTTCCAGCAGGCTGTCATCGGAATATATCCTTTCCAGGATTACCTGCGGAGCTCTGGTGCAGTTGGACCAGCTTCCTCTTCCCGAAAATTCACACACAGACTTGAATTCGTCTGCTATTTCTCTGGTCTGGGCCATGCATATAAGGGCGCCGCATCTCATGCCGTAAAGCGTATATGACTTTGAAAGGCTGTGGGCGACTACTACGAAAACGTTTTCCGGCATCGCGTCAAGATAAGAGAGAAAGCCTCTGCTTTCTTCTTCATCGCCGGCAAAATCTATATATGCCACGTCAGCTATCAGCGTGACCTTCCCGGCGTCGTCAGCGTTTCCAAGAACTTCAGCGACCGACTGCCAGTCCTCACTGCTCAAGGCGTAGCCCGTCGGGTTATGAGCCGGAGTGTTGATGATCACTGCCAGTCTCTCCTGCTCTTTCAGGATCTCGCCGACTTTCTGCGCAAAGGATGCTTTGTCGAAACGGCCCTCATCATCGAACATGCGGAATGTGACGAGATTTCTGCCGTGTTCCTGAGCTATCGTCTTGTACGGACCCCAATGCCAGTCCGCTGCGAGAACTTTATCTCCGAAGCTTGTATAATTTGAAATTGCATTTTTAAGAGCGCCTGTTCCGCCGGGAGAAGCGACTGCCTCGGTGAAACGCTTTGGCTCATAGCTTCTGAACAAATCTTTTTTAACGGCTTTCCTGAATCCGGGAGTTCCGGCTATAGGCGCGTACTCGGCACAGTCGGCCATGTCCAAAGATTTAAAAACGTCGCTTACAGATGATAAGACCATAAGCTTTCCGTCATCGTCAAGAAGGGCGCCTATCGTGGCGTTTACTACATTTTCCCTGCCTTTTTCGGCGATCATAGCTTTCGCGCGGTTGCTGATGCCAAATATCTTGTCTTCTTTAGGAATGTCCCGTCCGTTTTGTGATGCGAAAAACATTTCAGTCATTATAGTTCCTCCTTGATCAAATAATACTCAATTATATTATGAACTTGCAATTATTACAAGTTTCAATCTGTATGAAAACCCTCTTTTCTGCCAACAATATAGATAACTGGAGGTGAAATTATGCGTCAAGCACAGAAGAAAAAAGAGAAAGATAAAGTCGCGATAGTGCTGATGTTAGCGTTCTGCGTCATTGCTCTTACTTCAATTTTTACGGTAAAATCGAATATAGATAAAATAAACGAAAGCAATAAGGATATTATCGTTTCGGAAAACGCCAAGACAGACAACAAGCAGGAAGAAGCCAAACCTGATGATGATGGTTCAGCCCAAGCGTCGGGCAATATCCCTACAGTCGACAGCCTTGATGAGGGGAACGGCGCCGCTTCCGCAAGCGATTTTATAAATCCTATAAAGGATGAATCGGCGAAAGTCACCAATCCTTATTCCATGGACAAACTCATCTATTCCGTAACGCTGGATCAGTACATGACCCACTGCGGCATGGATATCGAGGCGCCTGAAGACACTCAGGTCATGGCTGCTGCCGCCGGCACAGTCACGGCTGTCTATGATGACGACCGCTACGGTACATCTGTCGAAATAACCCATCCAAACGATATCGTAACCATATATTCAAATCTTTCTACCGCTGAAATGGTTGAAGTAGGCGACACGGTAACATCGGGGCAAATCATCGGAGGCGTAGGCTCCACAGGCCTGTTCGAGTCCCTCGAGCCTGCACATCTGCACTTTGAAATGCTTAAGGGCGGAGTTTATGTGGATCCCGCCGAATATATCAAGTTTTAGATAGCGTAAGTCTATCTAAACTTTACATAATTTATATTTTTGCCTTTTTCTCTGAAACGATCCTCGTACTCGGTGGTAATTACAGGTTCCCGGCGTGATGCAGTCGCAGCCCTGCGTTCTCCGGACTCACAGCCGCCCATTTCTGCATCTCCGTGCAGATCTCTGGTCATTTCAAAAATCTCAAGTCCGGCCTCTTCTATCTCCTCCAGCGTGAACTCAAAGAGACCGTCGTTGTCACTCTTAAATTCCACAAAGCTTCCAGGAGCCAAAACCTCTTTATAATTTAAAAGCCTCCTGCGGTAAGTCAGCCGTCTTTTGGCGTGACGCGCCTTTGGCCATGGATCGCTGAAATTGAGAAAAATCCCCGATAGTTCTCCTTCAGCAAAGAAATCCCTCAAATCGTCTACATACGATATGAATATGCGCAGGTTCTCAAGGCGTTTTTCCTCGGCTTTCTGCAAAGCTCTGAGGGCCACGTTGCTCTGCCCTTCTATGGCGATAAAATTCCTCCCGTGAAAAGCCTCTGCGCATCTCATGATAAACTGGCCTTTTCCGCAGCCTATCTCAAGAAATATGGGGTTGGAATTGCCGAAAATTTCTCTCCAGCGTCCTTTGCAGCCGCATGGCTCATCTATCAAAAAGCTGGAATTCATCTCCAGCTTTTCCTGCAAATTTTTAATATTTCTCTGTCTCATCACATTACCTTTGACTGTATGATTATGACGGCGCCGAAAATTATCATCATGACAACGGCCGCATAGTCTCTTCCGACAAACTTCATGCCGTTCATCCGCGTCCTGTTCTCGCCGCCGCGATAGCATCTGGCCTCCATGGCCATCGCCAAATCCTGCGCGATCCTGAAAGCGCTGACAAACAGCGGTACCAATATAGGTATCAGGCTCTTGGCCCTCTTTACAAGTCCGCCGCTTTCAAAGTCGGCTCCTCTGGCCTGCTGGGCTTTCATGATCTTGTCTGCCTCTTCAAGAAGAGTAGGTATGAATCTCAGGGCTATGGTCATCATCATGGCAATGTCGTGAGCCGGAAGTCCTATCTTTTTAAATGGGGAAAGCAGTCTTTCTATGCCGTCAGTCAATGCCAGCGGTCTGGTGCACAGTGTAAGCATGGACGATCCCATCAGAAGAAGCACCAGCCTTATGGCCATGAACACCGCCAATTCCAGACCCTCTGCGGTAATCTTCAGAAATTTCCACTGCCAGAGGATTCTGCCGTCCACCATGAAGATGTTCAGGGCAAATGTGAAAAGCAGTATTATCATTATCGGCTTGAGTCCACGCAAGATATAGCTTACAGGCACTCTGGACACGGCGATTATAACTCCTAAAACCACCGCGGCTATGCCGAATCCTATGAAATTGTCCACGATGAACAGCTCTATTATGAACAGGAGCGTGGCTATTATCTTTATTCGCGGGTCCAGCTTGTGCACCCACGAATCTCCTGGAAAATACTGTCCGAGAGTTATATCTCTTATCATCAGTTTTCTGTCCTTTTTTGTTTTCTATTCTTTTAATTTCTGTCTTTTTTCGGTCTCTGCATTAAAAAGTCCGCTATCTCATCCGCGGCCTCGTCAACGGAAAGGATGGTCTCCGCTATGCTCATGCCTCTTTCGCGCAGCGCTTCTGTCAGCTGCGTTATCGGCGGCAGATCAAGTCCGACATCGGCCAGTTCTTTTCTGTGGGAAAAAACTTCTTTAGGCGTTCCCACCGTCACGACTTTTCCGCTGTCTATGACGAGAACTTTGTCTGAGAGCCTGGCAATATCGGCCATGTTGTGGGAAACCAGTATGGTTATATTGCCTGTTCTGCGGTGAACCTCCTCCACCATTTTGAGCACGTCTTTATGTGCTTTTGGATCGAGACCTGCCGTAGGCTCATCAAGTATAAGGACCTCCGGACGCATGGCGATGACTCCGGCTATGGCTACGCGTCTCTTCTGTCCGCCGGAAAGGTCGAATGGCGATCGGTCTTTAAAAATCTCATAATCAAGACCAACCAATTCCAAAGCCTCTTTGACACGCTCCTCTGCTTCTTCCTCTGAGAGGCCGAGGTTCTTCGGGCCGAAAGCCACGTCTTTGGCTACGGTCTCTTCAAAGAGTTGATATTCAGGGTACTGGAAAACCAAACCTATCCGTTTTCTTATCTCAGTCATAGAAATTCCCGGCTCCGTGATGTCTACGCCTCCGATATGGATCCTGCCCTCGTCCGGCTTCAAAAGGCCGTTGAGATGCTGAAGCAGCGTGGATTTCCCCGAACCGGTGTGTCCGATTATGCCGAAAAGCTGTCCGTCCTCCACCTCAAAGCTGATGTTGTCCAAAGCGAGCGACTCCGTCGGCATTCCCTTTTCATATATATGCTTTAAATTTTCTACTCGTATTGACATAAGTAATCGACCATTTCTTCCATTCCAATGATATTTTCAGGCACGCTGACGCCCCTTTGCCTGAGCTTTTCCGCCAAATCCACCACCAGAGGGATATCCAGATTTACGGAAAGAACCTTGTCTTTCTGCGAAAAGACTTCCTGCGGGCTGCCATCGAGGAAAACTTCTCCGTCGTGCATTATTATCACCCTGTCAGCTCTGACAGCTTCTTCCATGAAGTGGGTAATGAGAACTACGGTTATGCCCTCTTCGTGAAGTTCGCTGATGATGTTCATTATTTCACTTCGCCCTTTTGGGTCAAGCATGGCGGTTGGTTCGTCGAAGATGATGCAGCTCGGCTTCATGGCCACGACTCCCGCGATAGCCACTCTCTGTTTCTGTCCTCCGGAAAGCAGGTGCGGCGGCTTACCCTTAAAAGCTCCCATATTTACGTCTTTCAGAGCTTTGTCCACTCTGCGTCTGATTTCCGCAGGGTCTATACCCAGGTTCTCGGGGCCGAAAGCAACGTCGTCCTCGACGATGGCGGAAACCAGCTGGTTGTCAGGGTTCTGAAACACCATTCCCGCCGACTGGCGCACGTCCCATATATGCTCGTCATCAGCCGTATCGTAGCCATTGACATATATGACTCCCTGGGTAGGCAGCAGTAAGCCGTTGAGGTTCTTTGCAAGAGTGGACTTTCCCGAACCGTTCTTTCCCAGAATGGCCGTAAAACTGCCTTTTTCTACAGAAAGGCTTATATCGTTAATAGCCCTTACTGCTTCTCCGTCTTCCGATTTTTTATATTCAAATATCAAATTTTCAATTCTTATGATTGAATCCATATTATTTCTTTTCTCCGTAGTAAGTGTCAAGATACCTGGACAAATCTCTCGCGTTGAACTGTCCCGGCGCAGTCTGCCTGCTGCCGCAGGCATAACTTATGACAGAGCCGAAATCTCCGGCGCACACTCTGCTGGTCCTGCCCGCCTCGCCCATGGCTATGGCCACTATAGGCTTGTGGTTCCTCAGCTGTGTGTAAGCGGCGGCACCCTCCAGCATTGAATATGTATCCTCTTCCTTTTCTGCTGCACACGCTACTTTCAGTATGTCGGCTCCGCTCTTTTCCATCTTGAGGAATTGTTCTGCGATTTCGTTTCTGTCCATCATCCTGTCAAAATTGTGGTATGAAACGAGAACCTTGGTCTTTTTACGCCTAGCTTCCCTCACCAGCTGTGAAATGCTCGGATTATCTGCATCCACATCTATGATATCGACGTGCCCCATGGCCCATCTCTGCAGCCTGTTCCCTGTCGCATCGCCGCCCTTGTAATCGACGATAAATTTCTTTCCCGGACACAGCTTTCTGATTTCTTTGACCATAGAAACGAATTCTTCCTCGCTTAGATCCGCCGTCCCTTTCATTTTGTCTGCGCACCACTCCACTATCTGGCAGAAATCTTTGTATTCTTCTATATCGCGCTTTATCTCTTCCATACTGGCGCAGTTCAGCGACAGGCAGATTTCAGGACGCTGAGGCTTCTTTTTATCAGAACGCTGTAGTTTCTTTTTATCAGGACGCTGCGCTTTCTTTTCCTTTATTGTGTTTGCTTCCTTCTGACTTTTCTTTTTTCTCAAGCTTATTCCCATTTCCTCTTCCCCTTCTTTTCTCTTTAAACATAGCTGATAATTTATATACCACGTATAAAGCGTGGAAAATAATCAATACCATGAGGACTATACCTGCAAGATAGCCCGGATCCCCAAATCTTTCGCCGAATATGTCCCACACGATAATCAGAGGCGACCCCGGAGACGCTTCGTTGAGAAACAGATAATTTGTACCGAAAATACAGTTAAAAATGTAAACCGGCACGGACACAGCAATCATCGCCGCAGTGGTTTTCCATAAGCCTCTGTAAGACGCTCTTACCTCTCCGTCATGATATATCATGGCAAAATATACCACTATCCAACCATGGAACAGAAAGCTATGTATGTTCATGTAGTTGAAAAACGGATATTCCGTCCAGTTGCAGAAAAGCAGCGCCGCCACGGCTCCCGGAAACATCGCATAGGCGAACAGCTGCGAAGTCACATTCTGCCAGCGCCCATACGAATGAAGCATCATCACCAATATGGTAAAGCTGCAGAGATGAAGCGGCATATAATCCAGCATATTTGCACCCTGAACGGCCAGCTCAGTGTCTTTTAGTATCTCCGATACCAGCAGCGCGGCTGCAAAGAATTTCTTTATTTTAATTTTTCTCTCTTCGCCGGCTTTTTTATACATCGAAGCGGCTATCAATGCGGAGGCAAAAATTGCGGCAAGCCAGACCAAGTGGCCTGTGCCGTACAGTTCAAATCCTATGTCCAGCTGTCTCTCTTCAATCAGCGCTGAATATATGAAGAAATTTTCAAATGTCATCCGTTTCCTCTTTAAAAGAAGTTTTCTGTTTTATAAAAGTTCTCTGTAAATAACGTCATGCGGCTCGCACTTTATCGTCCCGGCTTTCTAACAAGGCCTACCCGCCAACGAGCCGCGGCCTGCCGGCCCATACGCTCCAACAGACCCAGCGCGCCGCGCATGGGCGTTGCTATGAACCGTCTGCGAACCCCAAGGCTCAGGCTCGTCCGCACATGACATTATTATATTTTACACCAGCAAAATATATATGTCAAAAGTTATGTTTTCGCGCCGACGGGAAAATGTGGGTGTACGACTGGGAAGCGTGGGTGCGCCAGCTGGAGGCTGGGTGCGCTGTCTTGGAGGTTGTCAACGGCCCGGGCTGTATCCAAATTTGCCAAAATCGCGGAAAATGGATACCCTTTCTATTAGCTTGCTCTTCACGTGCGGTCAGCTGTGAATTTCCGTGCCATTACATAAAAAAGAGACCATATTCCT
>UQXL01000016.1 GCA_900545135.1 uncultured Eubacteriales bacterium
CCCCCCCCCCCCCCCCCCCCCCCCCCCCCCCCCCCCCCCCCCCCCCCCCCCCCCCCCCCCCCCCCCCCCCCCCAATTGAGCTGCGGGCTTATTACTCAATGTTGTAAATTTTTTAAAAAGCTATAAAATTTACAACATTACAGCTGTTATACAGCCTTAATTCAATATGAAAATAAGGAAATGTTGTAGAATTTCAGAAAAATCTAAAAAACTACAACATACCTCATGGATTATGTTGTAAAATTTTGATAAAATGAGAAAATCTACAACACTAGGCGTTTTTCTACCGTAAAGGCTGCTTCAAATTGCAGAAATGTTGTATAATTATATAAAATTAGCAAATTTTACAACATTTCTGATAACGCCGTTCGGCAGATTGTAGGACGTTAGAATGTCCGTAAAGGATTATAACGGCTTCGCCGCAAGGAAGCGTTCATTGAAACGCTGTTTGCCGAACTGGAGGACGTTAGAATTAGAATAAACGCAAAATCGTACTGGTCGGCTTCGCCGCAAAACACAGGGTTTGCTGAACCACTTTGCCATACTAGATTTGTGGTATAAAGAAAAAAACGTCATTTAAACATGCATAGCATAAATATGATAATATTTGATATATTTGATTAACGAGGTAAGAATGGAAAAAGCAGAACAGAGAACTAAGACTTTGGAGGCGGTAAGGTGGCTCGCGCCGCTTCCTGCACTTGTAATATATATAGCAACCAACGGAGTTTTTGCAGACTGGATATCCATAATCCTGGTACTTGGATTTTTGCTTGGATTTTCAGGGATATGCAATGCTGAGAAAAAGAGAATCGTCTGGGAAAACATAGTAAAAGATATAAGAAACGCCCTGAATGAGGTCGGCCAGAAAGAAGCTATATTCGAAGTGAAGACCATAAAGATAGGCATGGTCGTAAGAGTGTACCTGGTGAAGGCAAAGCAGAGATCGGCCGCATGCAGCAAGGCCATAGTAAAGAGCGTTTCCGAAGGCTGGTACAGACGTTATATCTGCGCCACTCAGATCATAGATCTGCATAAGAAAGAAGACCTCAAGGACGCTAAACTGATACTCGACGATGATCTGCTGAACGACATGAAAGAAAAGCTGGAAGAACGAAGGAGAAACAGGAAAAAATGAAGAATATTCTTGTAATAGACGGCCAGGGCGGTATGATGGGAAAGCAGATAGTCGAGGCTATAAGAAAAATTTTGCCTGACGATGAAATTACAGCTGTAGGGACGAATATTTCAGCGACGGGAAGCATGCTGAAGGCAGGAGCCAATAACGGGGCGACCGGGGAAAACGCCGTGATCGTATGCGCAAGAACAGCCGACATAATCGTGGGACCGGTGGGAATCGCCATAGCCGATTCACTGCTGGGCGAGATAACGCCGGCGATGGCGCAGGCAGTGGGACAGAGCAGAGCAAAAAAAGTCCTGATACCCGTCAATAAGTGCAACAACATAATAATCGGAGTAAGCGAGAAAAAAACTTCCGAGCTGATAAGAGAAGCCATAGAAAAGATAGAGGAAATCAGCAGGGAAAGCTGAGTCAGTTTTCGCCGGATTGTATTCATAAGGTACAAGTTAAAAACTTGTATCTTTTTTATCGCTTCTTTTCCGCAGAGAAAAAGGAGAACAGAGCGGCAGATGCTCTGCGTTCGGCTGCTGGCAAAAGCGCCCTGCCGCAGAGAAAAGCGCCCGGCTGCAGACAAAAGCGCGGCGGGGAAAGAACAAAGAAAAAGCGAAGACAAAACAAAGACAAAACATGAGGCAGGACGGAGAACATTTAGAGGCCGTGAGTCATATCAATGATAGCAGGCAGGTATCCGCCGGCCGTTTTTTGTTTAGGGATATAGGCGGGTCACAACTGTTTTTGTTTGAAAAGCCAAAACTAATTGAAATTTCCAGGGTTTTGTAATATAATATGATTTTAAGTTACATAAGATTTTTTTGAGGAAGGAAAGACCTAAAAATGGGCATAAAAGTAGCAAAATTCGGAGGTTCATCTGTCGCCGACGGAATTCAACTGACTAAGACTAAACAGATAATAGAACAAGACCCTGACAGAAAATATATAGTAGTTTCGGCGCCCGGCAAGAGATTCGAGGGAGACAACAAGATAACGGATTTGCTTTACCTGTGCAAAACTCACATAGACCACAATCTTCCCTACGACCAGATATTTCAGGTCGTATGCGACAGATACATGGCGGTAGAAGTCAATCTGGGGATAGATGTGGACTTGTTAAAATATTTAGACGAGATAAAGGAAAACTTAAAGAATAATCCTACGGCCGATTACGTGGCTTCAAGAGGCGAATTCCTAAACGCCGTGTTGGTGGCCGCTTTCCTGGGCTTTGACTTTGTGGACACGGCGCCTCTGATAAAGTTCGACAGCAGAGGCAAGATCATGATGGAAGAGACAGACAAGGCTCTCAGAGAGGAACTGCTCAAACATGAAAACGCCGTACTGCCCGGATTTTACGGTTCAACACCGGACGGCAACATCAAGACGTTTTCAAGGGGAGGCTCTGACATCACGGGAGCGCTGGTGGCAAGAGCGCTGAAAGCAGACGTTTACGAAAACTGGACTGACGTTTCAGGTTTTCTGATGGCAGACCCAAGAATCGTTAAAAATCCTAAGCAGATAAAGACCATTTCATATAAGGAACTGAGGGAACTTTCATATATGGGAGCCAGCGTTCTTCACGAGGATGCCATTTACCCGGCCAGGATGGCCAATGTGCCTATAAACATCAAGAACACCAATATTCCTGAAGATTACGGAACGATGATAGTCGGAGAAGCGGATTTTGAGGAATCTCCTTCCAAGGGAAGAGTCGTGACAGGAATCGCCGGAAGCAAGGACTTCACCGTCGTTGCCCTTTACAAGAATATGATGAGCAGCGAAAGAGGCTTTGTGAGACGAATCCTGGGAATTTTGGACGACTATGACATAAACTTTGAGCACCTGCCGAGCGGCATAGATACAGTTTCTGTAGTAATGTCCAACAAAGCCATCGGAGACAGACTGGATGAAGTTCTGGACGCTTTCCGGTCCAGGCTCCAGCCGGACAGCATAGACGTGATAGAAGACGTGGCGCTCATAGCTACCGTCGGACGCAGGATGTCCTTCAGAGTGGGAGTTGCAGCCAGGCTGTTCAAGGCTCTCAGCGACGCCAAAGTCAATATTAGGATGATAGATCAGGGTTCAAGTGAAATGAACATAATCGTAGGCGTAGACAATAAAGATTTTGAGAAAGCCGTGAGAGCTATATACGACGCTTTCAGCGAGGAGGAACAATAAATGAAAAAACTTGTAACGATAAGCCGTGAATTCGGCAGCGGCGGAAGGATAATAGGCAAGCTTCTCGCCGAAAAACTAAACGTTCCTTTTTATGATAAAGAGGTAATAGAGATGGCCGCCAGTGAAAGCGGATTTTCCGAAGAGCTTATGGAAAACGCCGAGCTAAAGGCTAAGAACAGCTTTGCCTACAGCCTGTCATCGGCCGCCAATTTCAGCGACGGCATCGGCGTCAACGGACTTTCAGTCAACGAAAAGCTGTTTTTGGCACAGTTTCAGGTCATAAAGGAGATCGGCGAAAGGGGCGAGGGCGTCATTATAGGAAGATGCGCCGACTATGTGCTCAAGGATATTCCCGGCGTCACCAACGCTTTTATCTACGGAGAATATGAGGACAGGGTAAAGCGCGCCGTGGAAAAATACGGAGTAAATAAAAAAGAGGCGGACCGCATCGTCTCTTCATACGATAAAGCCCGCGAAAATTACTACAATTATCACACCAGCCGCAAATGGGGCGAATACAGGAACTATAATCTGTCGATTGACAGCAGTTATATAAGTGAAGAAGAAGCGGCAAACCTGATTGCCGATTATGTGGAAAGGAGAACTTACAGATGATGAGATGTTCGGATAAAAAGAATCAAATTAGATACGGCGGAAAAGCCGTGAACAAGAAAGTGCTGATAGCCGCAGCCGCCTGCGCGGGACTGGCTGCCTGCGTGACAGCGGCAGTGACCGTAAATTTCTTTGTAAAAAAATCAAAGGCTTCTAAGGAATAGAAGGAAAGGGATGAATACGATGGCAGAAAAAGCAGATAAAGGAACTTATTATATAACGACTCCTATCTATTATCCCAGCTCGAACCTGCACGTGGGACATACCTACTGCACCGTCATGGCTGATGCCATGGCCAGGTTCAAGAGGCTGAGCGGCTATGACGTGCGCTTTCTCACTGGAACCGACGAGCACGGACAGAAGATAGAGACTCTGGCCAAGGAAAAGGGAGTTACGCCTCAGGCTTATGTGGACAACATAGTCGACGGAATCAAAAAACTCTGGGAGACGATGGAAATTTCCTATGACGATTTCATCCGTACCACCGAGCCGCGCCACATAAAGAGAGTACAGGCTATCTTCATGCAGATGTACGAAAAGGGCGACATATACAAAGGCGAGTACGAGGGGCTGTACTGCACGCCATGCGAGTCTTTCTGGACGGAAAGCCAGCTGGTGAACGGCTGCTGTCCTGACTGCGGCCGCCCTGTAACCGCTGCCAAGGAGGAAGCATATTTCTTCAAGCTTTCCAAGTACGCGGACAAGCTGCTCGACCTGTTTGAGACCAACCCGGATTTTCTCCAGCCTGAAAGCAGGAGAAACGAGATGATTTCTTTCATAAAGCAGGGCCTTGACGACCTCTGCATTTCAAGATCGACCTTTGACTGGGGCATACCGGTTCCAATCGACGAGAAGCACGTGATATACGTATGGCTTGACGCTCTGACCAACTATATCACAGCCCTCGGGTATCCTGACGAGCCGGAGCTTTATGAGAAATACTGGCCTGCCAACGTTCATCTTGTAGGAAAGGAAATCGTGAGATTCCATTCGATAATCTGGCCGGCAATGCTGATGAGCGCCGGAATTCCGCTGCCTAAGCAGGTTCTGGGCCACGGCTGGCTGCTTCTGGGCGGGGAAAAAGTTTCCAAGTCCAAAGCCGCCAAGGGCAACGACGTGGTGGACCCTGTCATCCTGATCGAACGTTACGGCATAGACGCCTTGAAATATTTCCTTCTCCGCGAATATACTTTCGGACAGGACGGCGTATTTACCAACGAAGTGATGCTGAAGCGCATGAATTACGATCTGGCCAACGACTTGGGAAATCTCGTTTCAAGAACTGTTTCCATGATAGAAAAATATTGCGGAGGAACCGTTCCTAAAGCAGAAACCGCAGACGAGACCGACGAGGATCTGAAACAGATCGCGGTGGGCGCGGCGGCCAAAGTTGAGGAACAGATGGACAAATTCGCCTTTAACATGGCCCTTGAGGAGATCTGGATCCTCGTAAGGCGCGCCAACAAATATATCGACGAAAAATCACCATGGATACTGGCCAAGGACGAGAGCAAGAAAGCCGAGCTGAATACTGTTATGCACAATCTGGCCGAGTCCATAAGGATAATTTCCATACTGATATATCCGTTCATGCACACCACCAGCAAGGAGATAAGAAAGCAGATGGGCCTCTGGTATTCCGACGTGGTCTGGGAGGACGCTTTCACATTTGAGATGATGTGCGGAGAACAGGTCAAGAAAGGAAATCCTATCTTCCCTAGACTGGACATAGAGAAGGAGCTGGAAGAACTTCAGGCTCTCAATAAACCGGCAGAGCCGACAAGTATTCCGCTGGAATTAAAGCCGGAGATAACCTATGAAGATTTTGACAAGATAGACTTCAGGGTAGGGACCATTTTAAAAGCTGAAAAGCACCCTAAGGCCGACAAGCTTCTGGTCTTCCAGGTGAAGATGGGAACCGAGCTGCGTCAGGTGGTGAGCGGCGTGGCCAACGATTTTAAACCTGAGGAAATGGTGGGCCAGAAAGTGATAGTAGTGGCCAACCTCAAGCCTCGCCAGCTCAGAGGCATGGAATCGAAGGGCATGCTGCTGTTTGCGGAAAACGGCAAACGCTGCGAAATCGTGACCACCTCCGCCCCTGACGGCGAAGTGGTCAGCTGATAGATATAGGAGAAACGCCAGCGGCCTCTGGCCGCTGCTTGCAGCCTGCGAGAAACAAGCTTTGCAGCGACGATGGGACGAAGGCCGGCGAATCAATTGAATTGTTGACGAGGGCTGCGGCCGCAAAATAGAAAGCTGATTTTGCGCGAGGACCTCGGCCGCAGAGAGATATGCGGCGAGAAATGCGCTGAACGGAGAGAATTATGCTGTTTGATTCACATGCACATATAAATAACGACAGTTACACCGACGAAGAGCGGGAAGAACTGATAAAGGAGATAGAGAACTCAGACCTCGGCTATGTGATGGACATCGGTTTTGATCTTGAGAGCTCTCTCAGGGCGACAGAGCACGCCAAGCGCTTCTCATGGTGCTACGCGGCCGTAGGCATACATCCCCACGATGCGAAGAGCATGGATGAGGACGTGCTAACGATGATAAAAGGTCTGGCGAAGAAGGACAAAGTGCAGGCCATCGGCGAGATTGGGCTGGACTTTCATTACAACAATTCCGAGCCGGACGTGCAGGAATACTGGTTCCGCCGGCAGATACGCCTGGCCAACGAGCTGAGGCTGCCGATAGTGATCCATTCAAGAGACGCAGATCAGCGCACCATGGATATACTTAAAGAGGAAAACGCCTTTTCAGCTGAAAGATGCAGCTGGTTCCCGAAACGCCGCGGGCCCGGCGGCGCCCTTGAAAAGGACGCTCGCGTGCTTCTCCATTGTTTCAGCGGAAGCCGCGAGCTTGGACAGCAGTATGTCAGACTGGGAGCGACGCTGTCCGTCGCCGGGCCGGTGACATACAAGAACAACCGCAGAACGGTGGAAATGGTCGAGGCGATACCTATAGAATATCTGCTGGCTGAGACTGATGCTCCTTACCTGACGCCGGTGCCTTTCAGGGGAAAGCCCAACAAATCTCCGTATGTGGAATATACGGTGCGCAAGATGGCTGAAATCAAAGGCATATCTTATGAGGAGACCGCCAGAAAAACGCTGGAAAACGCCAAGGCGTTTTTCGATATAGAATAGTAGAATTCAAATATTTTGGGAGGAAACATAATAAATGGAAAAACGCAAGTCCAAATTTTTAATTTATTTCTTCACTCTGATGGCCGTTGAATTTCCGGTAATTTGGTTTGCCAGAGATCTTGCATCTGGATTTTTAGTGCTTGCCATTCTCGGCGGCGGTATAGCGCATTTCTTCTTATTTATCATCGGCGCGGCGCTGCTCAACGGAGTGATAAACAAAAAATTTGAGAACGAATATAATCCTATTCTGGAAGCTTATAAAGAGGACAACGACGCCAGAAAGCTGCTCGACAGCCTGAAAAATATGAACAACAAACCTCGCAGCCTCATGATGCACAACGTTTATAATTTTACCCTTTCGACTGCGTATTATGAGCTGGGTGAGAAATATGCCGCACTGACTGCGCTGAATAATATCAACACCGCGGACGGACGTCTGGCCAGGGAAGTTGTAAAACAGCGGGAAAAAGTAAGCCAGCTTCCTGACGAATAGTAAGAGAGAAAGGAACGGCATTTGAGAATTCTTCTTTTCGTGTTCCCGGATTCGACATCTTACGCGTTTTGATTATGCTAACATGGTGTCATGGAAATCGAAAAGAATGTGGAAATTGAAAAAATAAGAAAAGGCCGCATGGTGTCCTCGGCCGCAGCAGGAGACAGCGGCGATGCGGCTGTCTCCTGCAGGCTGCCGGACGGCAGCCTAGCCTTCATTCTGTCGGACGGCATGGGCAAGGGAATGAAGGCGGCGGCGGAGAGTCAGGCTGTCATAAGTAAACTGCGAAAGCTCCTTAAAGAAGGAGTTTCAGTTGCCCGTGCCATAAAAGAAGTCAACATCAGCATGATAGAGCAGAGTGGACGCGAATACAGCTTTGCAACCTTGGATTTGACGATAATAGATCAGAAGACTGGCCGTGCGAAATTCTACAAGATGGGAGCGGCCTTATCTTTTATGCTGAGAAATGGCAAGATAAGGAGAATAGAACAGCCGGCCCTGCCTGTTGGAATAATCCCCAGCTTAAAGCTGACTCATGTAACAGCCAAACTCCGCCCGGGCGACGTCCTAGTGATGGTTTCAGACGGAATCACGGAAGCAGACAGGAACGATTTGTCTGCAGGGTGGCTGGAAGAATATCTCATAAAAAACGCCCACTCAATGGGTCCACGAGTTTTAGCGGGAAGAATCGTATCCGAAGCTAAAACACGTTACCGCAGCCGAGAACTTGATGACCTGACGGCCGTGGTGGTGAAAATAGAATAGCGTTTTGTATAAACCTTTGCTTTCCCTGCGGCTTGATGTCGCCGTCATGCGGTTTCACCTTTGCTTTGCGGGGAATTAAAAAACTCGCCGCCGGTTAGTATTTCCTCGCCAGGCGGCTCAGACAGTTTTAATTTTCAGCCGCAAGGAAGGGAGACCGCGTGACAAAACGTAAAAAGAGTGTCATTATCGCTGCTATATGCGCTCTGATGATGACAGGATATTTTACGATGACGAAAATCGGTGCGTTGAGGCTTGCTATCATAACTTCGGGATACCCATTGAGCGCATTTACATTTGAATTGATGGACGAGTCGTATACATTTTATACAGCTGAAAATCAGACTGCGTATTCTCTGGAAAACCCGCCGGTTCATAAACCTACCCGGTCGGAACTTGTCAACTGGGTCGTGACAAAACATGGGATTTTTTATACGGCCCATTATTATGGCTGGGGATAAATTTTAATTTTTTATTGTGTCTATAATGGAATCTGGCCGCATGGCTTGATCATATAAGCAAAGATAAAAACGCAACGTATATAGCGATATATACCAGAGCCGGTAGGTAGCCCGGCCGTCCTGCTTGTCAGGGTAAGTAACCTGCCCTCCGGGTTGTCCGTTCTTTGCTCATTTCAATCATCAAGGAGGGATTGTCATGGGCAAAATAACAGGCAAACTGACAGTGTTCTTTGAAGCACCTTTCTGGGTAGGCATATTCGAGAGAAGTGAAGACGGGAAGCTATCCGCCGCAAAGGTGACTTTTGGCTCGGAGCCAAAGGATTACGATATTTATGAGTTCATCTTGGAACACTACGATGATTTGCAATTCAGCCCGTCTGTGGCAGCTGCTGCAGGAAAAGAAAAAAGGAATCCAAAGCGAAGGCTGCGCGAGGCAAGGAATCAGATGCTGGGAAACGGCGTTGGAACGAAAGCACAGCAAGCATTGAAACTGCAGCAGGAGCAGGGAAAACAAGAGCGCAGAGCTAAAAGCCGGGAACAAAAGCTGGCTGAAGAGAAGCGAAAGTTTGAACTGAAACAGCATAAGAAGAAAGAGAAGCATCGGGGTCATTAGGATCTCGGTGCATTCTCATAAATTTTCTGTTTTTTGGTGAAGCCGGAGAAAAAAAGAGGCATCTTAGTAAGAAATGTTGTAGAATTTTTTAAAACCATGGAATTTTACAACATCACAAATGCATTGCACCGTGTAGACCGATTCAAAAACAAGAAATGTTGTAGAATTTTATAAAATTTGCAAGTTATACAACATTACAAATGACGCAGGCAAATTGGCGCAGACAGCTTTGACAGCCGCACTCTTAATGAAAATTTTTCTGCTAACCATTTAACTGAGAGGAAAACGGCGAAAGAAGACAAAGAGTCAAGGCAATTTTATGAATGGTGTCAAGACAAAGACTGGGAAGAGATGAAAACGCCTGTATTATTCATGGGAAGCATAGAAGATGAAAATTTATTGGACCGGAGAATCGAAAAATATTTGCGGCAAAAACATAAAGCGTTTTCGTAAGTCGTTAGGCTTGACTCAAGAGCAGCTTGCAGTCAAATTGCAGTTGCTGGGATGCGAAATGTCCGCTTTAACAATCACAAGAATAGAAAAGGGCGACCGTTTCGTTCCGGATTTTGAGCTCAAAGCGCTTGCCGAATTTTTCAATGTCGATATAAATGCTCTCATAAAATAAATTTATCCCTTAAGTTTATCGTGATACATTTATAAATGAATAAAGAATGGCCAGTGATTTTATCGAAGCGGCATTCCCATGGATTTAATGGGTTAATTTACAGCGGTCATTTATCGTCTTTCATTCTTAGGAGATATGGATATATGGAATACCAACTGAATGGAGAAAATTTTCTGCTGATTATAAATCCTAAAGTTTTTGAGGAAGATATTCGTCTGCCCAGCAATACGGCTTTGGAAGTTATTGTTCAGAGCAACGGATTTTCAGCTCATACAGCTATGGATATAGATATAAAAGAATTTGCAAAATTTGCACTTGATTTAAATCATATATATGAAACTCTGTCAGGAGAAGCGAGAATTGAAGAACCATATGGAGTTCGTATGTATATATCGTTCATTGGAAATGGCAGGGGGCATATTGCAGTTAAAGGCTTTTTGCATAGAGAAGATGGCGCTGGAAATGAACAGAGACTTGAATTTGAAAATGAAGTAGATCAAACTTGCTTGAAAAATTTCAGCTGTGCTTTATTGAGAGATTGTAAAAAATATTTGTAATGACAGCTGCCGGCTTATCGAGCTATAAAATTGGAATTTTTAGAGAAGATGAAGATATGAGATAATAAGTAACATTTCAGTTTATTTAATTGAAAATTTTGAGAGGAAACAGATATGGAAGCAGTTAAAAATTATTATGGCAGTCTATGCACAGAAATGTACGAGATTTTACACAAAGATGCACCGCAGGATGAATTATCATTTTATCCTTCTTATGCGGAAAAAGAAATGAAAATTTTAGAGCCTTTATGTGGAAGTGGAAGATTCTTAGTTCCCTTTTTGGAAAGAGGATTTGATATATGTGGAATGGATTTGTCTGCTGAAATGCTTACAAAATTAAAAGAAAAAGCACCCACTGCAAAGGTGATTCAAGCGGACATTTTAAAATATGATTCAGGAGAAAAATTCGATTATATTTTTATATGTTCTGGTTCAGTATCCTTATTTACTAATATGAAGATGTGCAAAGAAATTTTGCAAAAGATGAAATGCCTGTTAAAAAAAGATGGCAAATTTGTTTTTGCAGTTGAAACAGTCGCAGATAGATGTCCGGATGATTTAGATTACAAGACTTTAATATCTGTCAAGACAGAAGAAGGATATGAATTGATACTTAAGATGAAAAATTACTATGATGAAAAAACTCATACACAGTATTCCCCAAGTATTTATGAATTGTATGACGAAACAAAATTGATACAGAAAGAAGAAATGGATTTTCAAACGCATCTATATGAATTGGGAGAGTTAGAACCTTATTTATACGAGATAGGATTTGCTAAAGTAAAGGTGTATTCGTCTTATGATAAAGTGATTGCGGAAAATAATCAGACCGAAATGTTTTTGTATGAATGTTCGTTTTGATAAATCTCAGCTTATCGAACTTTAAAAAATCGGAATTGACAGAGGTGTTGAAATGAAGGATTTTAAGACAAATTGCCGTATTGCAATCGTGCAGGCCGAGCCTGTATTGTTTGATAAGCAGGCGTGTATAGAGAAAGCTGTTAAAATGATTGAAGAAGCATCGCAGAAAGAGGCTGATTTGATCGTATTTCCCGAATTATTTGTTCCAGGGTATCCTTTCGGCATGAACTTCGGCTTTTCCGTAGGCGCGCGGACAGAAGGAGGCCGGGAAGACTACAAGAGATATTATGATGCTTCGATTCTTGCTGATGGATCTGAGGCTAAGATAATAGGAAAAGCCGCGAAAGCAGCAGGGGCCTTTGTCAGCATTGGTGTTTCGGAACGCGACCCTGTTAACGGGACTTTGTACAACTCAAATTTTACATTTGATGATAAGGGAAATTTAGTTGCGGTCAAAAGAAAACTGAAGCCGACTGGATCAGAGCGCAATATCTGGGGAGATTCACATGATCCAGACACCTATCTTCCGATTGTTAATTCACCATGGGGACCGATTGGATGCCTGATTTGCTGGGAGACATATATGCCTCTTGCACGTGTTGCACTTTATGAGAAGGGAATCACAATATACATATCGGCAAATACAAACGACAATCCGGAATGGCAGGATGCATGCAGACACATTGCAAGAGAGGGAAGACTGTATTTTATAAATGCCGATTTGTATTTTACAAAGTCATCGTACCCTGATGATCTTAATGAAAAGACAGCAGTTGATGAGCTGCCCGATATAGTCTGCAGAGGTGGCTCCTGCGTGGTTGATCCCTACGGACATTACGTCAAAAAACCTGTCTGGGACAGAGAAGAGCTGATTGTATGCGATATTGATATGGGAAAAGTCCCTGCAGCCAAGATGGAGATGGACTGTGTCGGTCATTACGCGAGACCGGATGTATTGAAATTACATGTGAACTATGAATAAGCGAATTACACGCCCGCCTATCAGGCGGTAAAATACAAATTATTCAATATTTTTCAAACAGTCTCATTGCATATTAAAGATAAACAGATTATCCTTAAAACAGGAGGTGGCAAAAATGGCAAACGAAGATAAAAAAGATTTCAACGCTATGCTGCACGATAATAAGGATATGCCCAAATTTCAGACCATTACGGATCAGAAAAGCATTGAGAAATATGGCGGAAATAAAATGTATTTTGCGCCGCCGATAGATTACGACAAGGTGATGAAAAAAATCCCATACGGCAAAGTGACTACCGTCGGGAAGATACGAGAACATTTCGCCGAATTGAGCGGAGCGGATTTTACAGAGCCTATCACAGCCGGAATCTTTGTCTCTATCGCGGCATGGGCCAGCTATCAGCGCTCGGAAGACGAAACGCCTTATTGGAGAACTCTGAAAGCCAACGGAGAGTTAAACAGTAAATATCCCGGAGGCATCGAAGCGCAGAAAGAAAAATTAGAATCCGAGGGACACACAATTATTCAAAGAGGCCGTAAAAATATACGGTACTATGTAAAAGAGTATGAAAATTCCCTTTTCGATTTGAAGTAGATATTCAGGTGTTTATTTAACATGCAGTTGCCCAATTAACAGCCATGAAAATAGCGGCACCGAATTGGAAAGCTATAAAACAAGTCAAGCTTTTATAAAGATAGAAAAAATAGGAGAGAAAACATGGGTCTGGACATATATGCAGGAACATTGACGCGGTACTATACCCGCAACTGGAAAACGGCAGTGCAAAAGTTTGCTGAAGCCAATGGAATTGAGTTTCAGACCATAAGAGCTGCTCAGGACGGTAGCGACGGTGAAGAGCTTTCTGCTGATGAAGTCAGAGAAATCGTGACGCAATGGCGCGACAGCATTATAAAAGGTCTCAATTTGAACCCGGCTCCCGTATGGAATGAAGATTATGATACTACTCCATATTATACAGAAAAACCAGACTGGGACGCATTGAGCGCCTTACTGCTGTACATTGCGGCAAAATACAGCGACAAAGAAGTTCCCGCAACAATAGACAAGAATATAGATATTTATGAACACCCAATCGTAAAGGAGTTCCTCGCGGCAAAAGATTTCCAGCTGACATTGTTCGACGGCAACGGCTGGTGGCTCCCAATCGAGCAAAACATCATGTTTGATTATGTTCTGCCAAACTCAGAAAAAAGTCCTTTGACGACAAGCGCATTGCTTCTCGCCGAACTGAAGAGATATAACGCTTTTGAGTGGAATGCAGACAGAGAAACGATCATTTCATGGAGCAGGACGGAGGGCTACCCTGCCGAGGCAGTCTACAGCAAGGAAACAGGCTTTGTAAAAGAGGCCTCTTACGAAAAATATGAGACGGAGTCTTTGGCCAAATTCGCCTTTTCTATCCTATGGCAGGCCGCGGAATTTTCTCTGGAACATGGCGTAGTCATCGTATATGATTTCTAAACCGAAACAGAAAGCCGAATCAGATCCGAAGGAATTTGAACTGTTTTCGCATTTTGAAGTGACCGCCGGGATACCGACAGTTCTGTTTGCCGTCACCACATGGAAAGAAAACGGAAAACCCAATGCGTGCTTTCACTCGTGGAGCTGTTTCCATGGCGACAAAACAGCTTTCTTCGCCGTGATGGGCAATCTGTATCAGCATACCCATACATATGCCAATATCAAGAGAGAAAAGTGCTTCTGCATCAATTTTCTTCCTCTAAGCTATTATGATAATCTGGTAGCTACGATCAATCATAACGACGCGGAAACCGATGAATTTGCGGCAGGCATGTTTGCTCTTTCAAGCGCGAAAACCATCCACGCTCCGGCCATCCGAGAGGCGTTTATAAACATGGAATGTACCCTCGAAGAAGTAAAGGATCTGAGCGGCGCAGGCATGACCTCCATGGTCATCGGCCGGGTTAGGTATATTTCCGCCGAGGAAAACTATGCTCAAGGCTATGAGAAAAGATACGGAAAGAACGGCTTCATGCTGCTTGTCATCGAGCAGCTTCACTCCATTAAGATTAAGGAGATCATGGCATGGAATACATAAGAGTGACGAAAGAGAATCTGCAGGAAGAGCACATCTGCTGTGCGATTTCAAATAACAACGATATTCAGGTCGCATCAAAAAAAGCATGGCTTGAAAGAATGTTCGACGATGGTCTCGTTTTCTTAAAAAGCACAGAGAGAGGAAAATGCTTTATTGAATATATTCCGGCAGAAAACGCGTGGAATCCCATAAATGCAGATGGATACATGTATATCGACTGCCTGTGGGTATCAGGCTCATTTAAAGGCCACGGATACTCCAGCGACCTGCTGAACGCCTGCATAAATGACAGCATGGAAAAAGGGAAAAAAGGCCTGTGCATCTTGTCGGCGGCGAAGAAAAAGCCTTTTTTAGCCGATCCCAAGTTCCTAAAGCATAAAGGCTTCTCAGTCTGCGACGGGGCAGACAACGGAATCCAGCTCTGGCACCTGCCTTTCACAGAGGACAAAGGGCTTCACGCAGAAGACAACAGACTTCCTCAGTTTAAAGAATGTGCAAAACATCCGCGCATAAGCGGAAAGGGATACGTTCTGTACTATACGAGTCAGTGTCCTTTCAACGCAAAGTACGTCCCTGTCATAACGAAAGCTGCTGAAGAAAGAAATGTGCCGTTTAAAGCAATCCATCTGCAAGGCAGGGAAGAGGCTCAGTCCGCGCCGACTCCGATCACGACTTACGCTTTGTTTTTGGATGGGGAATATATAACAAATGAACAGATGAATGAAAAGAGGTTTTTGAAACTACTGGATAAATGATGTTGCCGCAGTGCTGAAATCCGGAATCGAACAACTCAGTCAGACAGCTCAGCTCGGCTGTTGTACAATCTGTGAATTATATTGAAAAATGACAACATTTTTATGGCTGAATCCTGATTTCTGTATGGCTTTGGCTTGTCGAAATGTGTCGATGTTGTACATTTTCCAGACCCACGGCGATTTTGACAACATTTTTTTCTAAAAATGTTGTCAAATTCTCGGATATTATAAAATCTGGCAACATTTACTCCGTTTCATAGCTAATTCGACAAATTTCGACGCGCCTGAACATGAAAAATGTTGGCAGAAACCATCAAAAACAAAATATATGCCAACATTCTGCTATCTCACATCGTGAACCTTAAAACAAAGGAGCCGCCCATTGCTTCAAAAGGTAAAGGAAAATACGCCGCAAAACCCAATGTTGCAGAATTTGATATAATTTAGGAAAATCTACAACATTTCAGCTCATGAAGAGCTTAAGAGGAAGGGAACATCAGCGCAAATACGCAACGTTTGAGCCGGCAGATCTCTTGAAATGTTGCAGATTTCGTGATAAAAGTAGAAATTTTACAACATTTCAACGGTATGCCCCAATGTTGCGTCTCAATGACGCAGATCAATAGTATGGCTCAACGATATAGCTCAACGGCGCAGCCCTTATAACCGCAGCTCCGGCACAGGTCAAACTGACGCCTTGGCGCTGGACCGAGCGGCATACTCAGCCGATTGATATGATTTTAAATGAACAAAATGGGTATCTATTATTCAATACGGATAAAAGCGCCCGGAAAAGGTAACAAGCACGTATGAAAGCATCCGGAAAAGGTGAGAAAACATGAAAAACAAAACGCTGCAAATCATTAAAAAATACGGACTCATAGAACGTGATTCGCACATCATAGTCGGTCTCTCCGGAGGTCCTGATTCGGTGTGCCTTTTTGATGTGCTTTTCAGGATAGCGGAAGAAAATCCACAGCTCAACTGGAAGCTTTACGCCGTGCATGTCAATCACAAGCTGAGGGAGGGCGCGGCCGAAGAAGACCAGAGATATGTGGAGGAACTTTGCGCGGCGCGTAAAGTTCCGTGCAGAGTAGCAGTCACTGACTGCAAGGCGTTGGCGGCGGAACTTGGAATGACTTCGGAGGAAGCAGGCCGCAAAGCCAGATATGACGCTTTTTCGGAGGAAGCGCTGAAGATACAGAGGGGCAGCGAGTCTGCAGGTAACTGTGAGACCTGCCCAAAGCCTGTTCCGAAAGAAAAAATCGTCATCGCCCTTGCGCATAATGCCAACGACCAGTGCGAGACAATACTTTTCCGCCTGATGAGAGGCAGCGGAATAGATGGTTTGGCAGGCATTGCTCACAAAAGACAGGATCAGAACGGATTTTCCGTCGTCAGACCTATCCTGGATTTCAGCCGGGCAGAGATAGAGAAGTACTGCGAAGAAAGAAACCTGTCTCCGAGAATTGACCATACAAATAGCGAAAATACTTATACAAGAAATAAGATACGCAATATGCTCATACCATTTCTGGAAGAAAATTTCAATGAAAATATTACAGAAACGGTGAACAGATTGGGCAAAATAGCTTCATGCGACAGGGATTTTCTCCGGCAGACAGCGGCTGAAGAATACGAAGCGGCCCAGGCCGAGACATCTGAGCGCACGCGCTCAAGTTGTGCGGCTGGCGAACAAACTGGTTCCAGCCTCGAAAATGATGATTGCGACAGCTCGGGTATTGTGGCTGGCGACCGCGTTAGGTATGTCTCAAGCAGAGACAGCTTGGATCCCGGAGCTAGGTATGTCTCAGGCCTAGGTGACTCCGGCAGCACCAGCTTCGGCTGCCAGCTTTGCAGCAAGGAAAATATCAATCGCCAGAGCTTCAACATAGAAAAACTTAAAAATCTTCATAAATCCATCAGAACGCGAATATATACTATGGCTTTAGAGCGGATAGGAATGGAGGAGAATATTACATTTTCCAAGCTCGAAGCGGTCGACGAGCTGCTTGATGCGAAAAGCCCGTCAGCTTCAGTCGACCTTTCGGCAGAATTCAAGGCCGCAAGGGAGTACGACAGACTGACGTTCATAAAAATAAACGCAGGCAAGACGGCGAAAAACAAATGGCGATTCAGAGAGATGAGCCGCGCAGAGTATGAAGAATACAAAAAAGAAGGGCGTCTCCACGGAGCTTTCAGCGGCGTGGATATGAAAAAACTTGTGATAAGGACGCGGAGAGAAGGGGACAGAATAGACATAGGCAGAGGAACAAAAAAACTCCAGGATTTCTTCGTAGATGAAAAACTTCCGAAAAACTGCAGGGATGAAGTGGAGGTGCTCGCTGCCGGAAGCGATATCCTGTGGGTCATGCCGTCAGAAGCATACAGCCGCCCCGTCATGAAAGAAAAAGGGAGATTTTCGGCTGCCTGCAAAGTAAAAGAGGACTTATCGGAGTCGGTAATAGTTCTTGAAAGATTGTGAGATATATGATAAAATATATTACTATGTTTGTAGAAAGAAACAAAATCTTGAAGGGGGAAAAACGTGAAAAGATTTGCAAAAAACATTAGTATTTATATAGTCCTGTTCATAGCAGTGCTGGCAGTGGCGTTTTTTTACAGGGGAATGGACAAAGACAAGGCTGAAGTGAAAGAAGTATCCTTGTCAAAATTTGTCCAGTACCTGGAAGATGAAAAAATTAAGGAGATAAACGTCACCGACACCAAGCTGACAGGAAAGCTGAGCGAAGACGAGATCGTCTACGCTTACGCCAACTCCGTAGTTGAAATAAGCATGATAGACGAGATGTATCTGTTCCCGCAGATGCAGGAGGGAAAACTGGAATACGAGAGCGATCCGCCTGATACCGGGTCAGTGTTCCTCAGTCTGCTGCCGACGATAATCATGGTAGTGGCGCTGGGATTCCTCTTCTATATCATGATGAATCAGGGCGGAAACGGCAAGGCATTTCAGTTCGCCAAGTCCAGAGCGAAGATGGTCAAGGGCGGCGAGAAGAAAGTTACCTTTGCCGACGTAGCCGGACTTGATGAAGAAAAACAAGAACTTGAAGAAGTTGTAGATTTCCTCAAGGATCAGAGAAAATATAAGGAATTGGGAGCCAGGATACCTAAGGGAATTCTGCTGGTAGGCCCTCCGGGAACGGGAAAGACTTATGTTTCCAAAGCCGCCGCAGGAGAAGCCGGCGTGCCGTTTTTCACCATCAGCGGTTCCGACTTCGTTGAAATGTTCGTCGGCGTAGGAGCCTCCAGAGTTAGAGACCTGTTTGACCAGGCCAAGAAGAATTCCCCTTGCATAGTTTTCATAGATGAAATCGACGCTGTAGGACGCAAAAGAGGCGCCGGAATCGGCGGCGGCCACGATGAAAGAGAACAGACACTCAACCAGCTGCTGGTCGAGATGGACGGCTTTGCTGAAAATTCAGGCATAATCATACTGGCTGCGACCAACAGGCCTGATATCCTTGACCCGGCGCTACTGAGACCGGGCAGATTTGACAGACAGATAGTCATCGGCGTGCCTGATATCAAGGGAAGAGAAGAAATCTTCAAGATACACAGCAAGAACAAACCTCTGGCCGACGACGTAACGCCGGAAATCCTGGCCAGAAGAACGCCGGGCTTTACGCCTGCCGACATAGAGAACCTGCTCAACGAAGCAGCCCTCATCACAGCCAGAAGAAACGGCCGCTTCATAAGGATGGAAGAAATTGAAGAGGCCATAACCAAGGTCATAGCCGGACCTGAAAAGAAGAGCAGAGTCATAAGCCCTAAGGAAAGAAAGCTGACAGCTTACCACGAAGCAGGTCATGCCGTAGTCGCCAGATGTATTCCTGACAGCGACCCTGTTCACCAGGTAACCATAATACCTAGGGGCAGAGCCGGCGGCTTTACCATGACCCTGCCTAAGGAAGACAAGAATTATGAGACGAGAAGCAGCATGAGAAACGCCATAGTCCACCTGCTGGGAGGACGTGTGGCCGAGCAGCTCACTCTCGACGACATAAGCACCGGAGCCAGCAACGATATCATGAGAGCGACTGAAATCGCCCGCGACATGGTGACCAAGTACGGCTTCAGCGAAAAGATCGGTACAGTAAACTACAGCAATTCAGAAGAAGTGTTCTTAGGAAACGACTTCACTACTCATAAGAATTATTCCGACGAGATCGCCCGTGAAATCGACGCGGAAGTCAAGAGAATAATAGATGAAGCGTATAAAGAAGCCGAAAGACTTCTCACCGAGAACAGAGATATCCTCACAAGAGTGGCGGAAGCCCTGCTTTTGGTTGAGACCATTGACGGCGAACAATTTGAGGAGCTGTTTACAGGAGCAGTTTCTGCGGAGGGACTGGCGGAAAAAGTTAGACTTTCCGAGGAAGAAAAGAAAGCTAAGAATGCCGAAGAAGCCGCTGAAAGAGAGCGCCTCCTGAAAGAAGAGGAGGAAAGGATGCAGAAAGAGCTGGAAAAATACGACGAGGATTATCTGAGCGAGGAAGATGAGGATAGTTCTGCCGAAGATTTTTCCGATGAAGAAGATTCTGCCGAAGATAATTCAAACGAGGAAATTACTGACGAAGAAGATTCCTCCGAGGAAAAAGTCGAAGAGACTGTAGAAACAGAAACCGCAGAAGAAGAGGAAGTTGAGGATTCAGATGAAAGTAACCGTTAAGGACTGCCTGCAGCTGGATGTCTTTAGACAGTGCGTGGTGGTGGCCGGAGAAGAAAGCCTTGACAACAGAGTAAAGACAGTTTCGGTCATGGACGCTTCGACTGCTGAAGAAGCGGCAAGGCGCGGCGGCAAAAGAGACGAGATGGTTCTGACCACCTTTGCCGGAATGAAAAAAGACTTTGACACTCAGAAAGAAGTCATACGTCAGTTCGCGAAAAACGGAGTAGCCGCCATGGTGGTTTTCCAGACGGATGCTCCCGCTGGAGAGTCGCAGAATTACAAGGACGTGATAAAGGCGGCCGAGGAAGTCGGCCTGCCGCTGATAATCCTTGTCAGCAGCCAGGAGTCGGACTATTCAAGAGTCATAACTGACGTGATGGAAAAAGTCCTCTACGGAAGTAATTTCAACAACAGCCTCATAAATAACACCATATTTCACCTGCTGAATTTTGAAAAGCACAGCAGCTTTCAGCAAGCTCTGAAAGAGGCCGCCGTGAACAACGATTTCCAGGTGGTCCTCATGAGCGAAGATTTCAATCCAATTCTAACGGTGGAGACAAGATACAAGACTACGGTCGAGGCCGCCATAAGAAGAGGAAAGGACGTGGCGCTCAACTTCAACGGAGTCTACAGCCTTGTGGATATCGACGGAGTTCTCGTCTACTGGGGCGCTGCCTTCGTCAAAGGCGAAAAATATTACCTTCTCATAGTCGACAACGAGGACAACTACTCCTCCGGCGAAATAACCAAGCTGGCGGAGATAATAGAGCTGGCCATGGGAATGTGGAAATTTACGCCTGAGAGAGACGCGAAAGCGGAATTCCTCAAAGCTCTTGTGAGAGGAAACAAGAGCCTAGCTTATTCGGTCAAAGACGAGGCTGGAATCAAGTCAAAGGACATTCTCTCAGTTTTCTACGCCCGGGGAATAGAAACGGCCCAGGAGGACCGCGTAATCAATGAATTTGAAGAGAAGGGCCTGCTCCAGATAATCCGCATAGATGAAAACGAGGAAAGCTACGGTATCATACTGAGAGGAACCGCTCAAGGCCATGAGGAAACGGGAGAAAAATCAGTCTGCATCAGATTTTTCGACCAGCTTAAAGAAAACAAGAGCATAAGGATTTTCCATGTCACAGGCATAGATTCCGTAGAAGGAGCGGGGGACGGCTTCAGACTCATAAACGAGACGTGGTCGTCGGTGGGAGGCATCTTCCCATACAAGCGAGTATTTACAAAATATGAACTGGCTCTCGTAAGCAACTGCATAGATATACAGCTCAAAGGCGGCTATCTGAAAAAGAATTTCATGGATCTGCTGCAGGACTTCAAGAGCGAGTCGGACAATAAGGCCAAGCAGATGCTGGAAACCCTTGAAACTTTCGTCTTGGACGCCGGAATGAACAGCGGAAAAACTGCAGAGTTCATGGGCATACATACAAACACTGTCCAATACAGGCTGAAAAAGATAAACGAAGTTTTAGGCGCAGAAATCACGGGTAACCGGGTCATTCCTGGACTGACCATCGCCCTGGCGCTGAAACGCCTTGAGAAAAACATGAACTAGATTCAATTAAAATAAGAAAGGGAAAGCCATGAAAGAATTGCGAATAGGCAGCTTAATACTGGACAATCCCTTTTTTCTTGCGCCTCTGGCGGGCATAACGGACGCCCCGATGAGAAAACTTTGCAGGGAACAGGGAGCAGCGCTTGTCTTTTCAGAAATGATAAGTGCCAAAGGTCTTTGGTACGGCGATAAGAATACGGAAAAGCTTCTCTATTCAACTCCGGACGAGAAGCCTTTCGGAGTACAGTTTTTCGGACACGAGCCGGACATAATGGCTCATGCAGTCAGGGAAATGGATAAGCACAGCTGCGACATAATAGACATAAACATGGGCTGCCCCGTGCCTAAGATAGTGAAAAACGGCGAGGGCTCGGCACTGCTTAAAAATCCCGATCTGATCTACGACATAGTTTCAGCCATGGTGAAAAACACCACAAAGCCTGTGACCGTCAAGATTCGCATAGGCTGGGACAGCGATTCAATCAATGCCGTTGAGGTGGCCCATGCGGTGTCAGCCGCCGGAGCTTCGATGATCTCCGTCCATGGGAGGACGAGAGAGCAGTATTACAGCGGAAAAGCCGACTGGTCGCATATAGCAGCAGTCAAGCGGGCGGTCGACATTCCGGTCGCCGGAAACGGAGACGTAGTAGACGGAAAATCAGCCGTTGAGATGATGAGACAGACTGGCTGCGACTTCGTGATGATAGCCAGGGGAGCCCTGGGAAATCCATGGGTTTTCCGCGAAGCTGTCGCCGCGTGGAAAGGCGAGCCTGCGCCCGAGAGACCTTCCAACGAAGAAAAAAAGCAGATGATGCTAAATCATCTGCACGACTTGGCGGCTCTAAAAGGCGAATATGCCGCCGTCCGCGAAATGCGCAAGCACGTAGGCTGGTATATAAAAGGAGTTCCCGGCGCGTCTTCACTGAGGGGAACCATCAACCAGCTGACTGAGCTCAAAGACCTTGAAAATGCCATAATCCAAATATGGGACAAATAACACTGGGGCAGATTATGCCTCAGTGTTTTTGATAGCGTTTCAGCGTCCCGCAATTCTCCTGACTGCCTTGGGTCAGCCTTTAAGCTGCCATGGCGCGCCTTTCAGCAGTTTTGACGGATTTCTTCAGTCAAAAATCTTTTCGTATGCGATCCATTTCCTTTCCGGTGTGGAAAAGAAAAAACCGCACTTTTCAAAGCCATGTTTTTCTATGAGCTTTTGCATTACTATATTGTCTACGTGAGTGTCGATCCTTATATGAGGGCATATTCCCTTGCCGAATTCAAGAAATTCTGCGAATACGCCTCTTTTGCTGCCGTCGCTGGCCAGCCTGTGAACTGTTGCATAGTCGCCGCTGTATATCCATGAACCCTCGTCGAGAACAGCATAATATGGCTCTTCCCCTATATGAAATTCCATGACTCCGCAGACTCTTCCGCTTAGTTCCGCCACGTACAATGTTTCGTTCTCTATGTCCTCTTCGACCGTGCTCTGCGGAGGAAAGCTGTCGCCCCACTGACTGGGGTTACCGCTTTTTTTCATATAAAGACGGGCGCTTTCATATACATTCAAAATTTCTTTTAAGTCTTCCATGCCTGCTTTTCTTATCATTGCTTAGCTCCATTTTCTGATTAAAAGCTCAGCTGCATGTCCAGCCAGCTTTCCTGCCGCGCCTGATGAATTTTGTCTCCGGTGAGAGAATTGCCTACGAGAAAGGGCGAACGAAAGTCGTGCAGTTTCATATTTCTCTTCACGGCTTCTCTGCTGCAGTTGGCGTAACAGTAGCGGCAAAGGTGACCGCATGTGTCGTATTGACCTATGTCGCTTCCCAGGATGCAGGCGCACTCGCTCCTTGATGACTTGAATCCTGAGGGAATCTGCAGACGGCATCCTATGGCTTTCTCAAAAACCTCCGCCGTCATACAACCGCTGCAGTCAACGCCGAAAGGAGCGAGTTCATCACCCTCTGCGCATGTCTTGACGGCGATACCGTATTTCTTTCCTATGGAAACCATTTCTTTGCCGAGATATATCATGTCATCACGGGAAACACGCCTGACTTCGGGGAAATTTCTCAATACTTTCTGATAAAGGTCTATGAAACTTATGACGCATACGTCAGCATATCCCCGCAGCTGCTCTGCCATTTCCTCAAAACGCTCCAGATGGCGGCTGACTGTGTAATTATCGTCGATAAATATGGGATCGTACCGCCAGCCCACTGAATTTATGCCGATGGTTTCGGAAAGCCATTTGAAATCATTTATCACTTTGGCCTTGTCCGGCGCGTTCGGCTCGATTTCTTTTCCGTACGGAGTCATGGTCACATGCCAATACTGCTTGTATGGAGCGAGCAAGTCCATATACTGAAACATGGGAGCAGGATTTTTCGTGCAGAAAGCGATCAGATCCACGACGTCGGTGTTTATTTCGTAGCGCGTCACGGAGCTTGGATCATAAGGGTTTCGCACCAGAACAAAGCCGGCTTTCAGCCTCTCGGCAAACCACCGCGAATAAAAAGCGGGAATATCGGTTCTGTTGCCCGTGTGTAAAATCATAAAGACTCCTCAAATTATATATTCTAAAGATATCCTAACGCCGGAGATCTTGATGCCAGAGATCTTGATTCTGGCTATATTTATGTCAGCTATACTGATGCCGGAGATTCCAGATGAATATCCCGAAACCGAACCTCCTGACGGCTGGCAGCCAGATCACCGGTGCTCTGACTTAAAGGCAAATTATCAGATCGTCGACCCTGTCTAAAAGGCAATTTAACTGCAATGTTGTAGAATTTGCTGGTTTTATTGAAATAATACAACATTTTGTTTCTCCGGGGAGGCTTGCGCAGTGGGAAAATGTCCAATGTTGTAAATTTTCTTAATTTGTTAAATTTCTACAACATAAATCAAATATAATGTTGTATTTTTTTATGATTTTCCGAAATTTTACAACATCGCCCTGTTTTTATGATGATTTAAGCTTGGAATGTGTCTGCAATGTTGTAAAATTCCTTAATTTTGAAAAAATCTACAACATTGTCCGGCACAGCCGCCGCAAACCAGGCGGGCAATCGACCTTTCAAAGAATCCTAACTTGCAGCAGCGCCTAACGATACGATGTTGAATTTATAATATAACATAGGTTGTAATAATATGGAAAATGTTGTACAATTCTTTGTTTCGATTGATTTTTGCCAACATTTTTTTGGTTTGGGTGCGTCGAAATTTGTCGAACTAGCTATCAAAGTCAGCTGATGTTGCCATATTTCGCTATATCTGAAAATTTGCCAACATTTTTTGAAAGATTTGTTGGCAAAATCGTCGTGAATCTTAAAAATGTACAACATCGACAGGATTCGACGCCATAAAACCTCGAAAATCGTAGGTTTCTTTTTAAAAATGTTGTCATTTTAGCGCCATATTTAATTTTTGCCAACATCAGATAAAGCCAGTCAGTCAAAGTGATTCAATGAACCCTACCTTGCGGCAACGCCGAACATCCTAATCATTGCGTTTATTATAACGCCCTCCAGTCAGCCGAACGGCGTTTCAATGTCCGCCTCCTCTCGGCGCAGCCGTTATGATTCCTTGCGGACATTATACCACAAGCGCTCGCAAATTGTAAATTTTTGTTGACGTTTTTGCGTGCCATGTTATACATGTTATATAATAAATATAAAAACCAAGAAAACGGTGAAAAGGAGAGCGTGATATGCTTGAAAATTATCTCGATATCATAACCAGGATGGAAAATTATGTTGATGGAATCATCGTAACTGATACTGAAGCTGATATTGTTTATATACGCCGTTACACAAAAGATGTTTCTCCACTTTCAGAAAAAGAGTATATAGGACACAACTTGTTTGAAATATATCCGACCATGGATCCGAGCGAAAGTACAATAATGAGAGCACTCAAAGAAGGAAAGGTGACGCTCAATCATAAAGGCGCTCTCATTACAGCCAGAGGACAAAGCTTTGAGATCGTAGACGATACTTTCCCGATAAAAGAAAATGGACATATTATAGGAGCCGTGTGCATAACCCATTCCCCTTCGAGGAAGAGAGCCGTCACGTCACTGGACATTAAATCATCCTCAGAAAATCAGCCGAAAAAATTATATACCGTATCCAATCTCATCGGACGCAGCCGTCCGATGGAAACACTGAGGAACCAAATCAACAGACTCGCGGAAACGTCTTCCTCGCTGCTGATATACGGAGAGACGGGGACGGGAAAAGAGATGGTGGCTCAATCTGTTCATACGTCCAGCAGCAGAAAGGATAAGCCTTTCATAACGCAAAACTGTGCCGTAATTCCAGAAACTTTGCTGGAGAGCATATTATTCGGAACGGTCAAAGGCAGTTATACGGGAGCGGAAAACAGAGCGGGCATATTTGAAAGCGCCAGCGGAGGAACTGTCTTTCTTGACGAAGTAAATTCCATGCCCATAAGTATGCAGGCCAAATTGCTCAGAGTCCTTGAAGAAAAAAATATAACCAGAATAGGAGCTACCGAAGCGATAGACGTGGACGTCAGAATAATTGCCGCGCTCAATTTGCCGCCACAGGATTGCGTAAAAAGCGGCGTGCTCAGAGATGACTTATTTTACAGGCTGGGTAGTGTCACCATCAGCATACCGCCTCTCAGGGAAAGGAAAGAAGATATAGAACTTCTCACTAAGTATTTCTCAGATAAATTTACTTCTAACATGCAGAAAGAAATCATAGGCGTTTCTCAAGATGTAATGACGATTTTTCACAACTATTCGTGGCCCGGCAATGTCCGTGAACTGAGAAACGTTATAGAGGGAGCGTTTAATCTCTGCGATACTACGATAATAGGCATAGGCGATCTGCCGTCATACATGCTTGCTGACATAGAGGTGGATAAGCTGGTTGCCGAAAATCAGGCTGATATTCATGACATTCAATGGCTCGGCAGCCTGAAAAACAACATGGAAGCCTATGAGAAGTTCATGATATCAGATGCACTCAGATCTCACAAGACTCTTTCAGCCGCGGCGGAATATCTGGGAATAAGCCGACAGAATCTGAATCAAAAGATAAATAAATATAAGCTGTTCACTGTCAAACCGCGCGAGTTGAAATAGAAATCAATTGATTTTCTACATTAAAATTTCTGCCAACATTTTTAGTGTAAGCATGCTGGCAGAAATTTCATAATTTTTAAAAAATGTACGACATCGACATTATTCGACAAGAGGTGTGTGCAGTTGAGATCCAGTTTCCTTTGAGGCCGGCTATCTTGAGATCCAGTCTCACTTAAGGCCGGCTCTCTTAAGTCCCAAGCTCTTTGACAGAACGTTAATTCATTTTGTAAACCATTTCTCCGTTGATATATGTTTCTTCCACCCGGACCTTGTCTATGTCGTCAGAAGCGATGGCGAGGATATCTCTGTCTAAAACTATGAAATCAGCAGAATAGCCTTCCTTGAGCATGCCCACATCTTCGAATCCAAGCATCGGCGCCGATTTGGCAGTATAAAGCTTTATGGCGGTTTCGATGTCGACTCTGTGGCGCTGGCCGCAGTCAGTTCCGTCCCAGGCTTTTCTGGTCACAGCTCCTTTGAGACAGGCAAAAGGATTGGAAGGCTCGGCCCAGGCTGTAGCCGGGGCGTCTGTGCTGAAAGCAATTCTTACGCCCGATTTGATCCAGTCGGAAACAGGGTAATTTTCCTGGGTTCTTTCGAGACCCATATTGGTGAGATAGCTTTCTATTTCAGCATATAAGAATATCGGCTGTGTGACGAAAGCTATGCCGGATTGGGCAGCTTTTGCAGTTGCGTCGTCTGTGGGCATTGCGACATGCTCCAGCCTTACATAAGGAGCGCTGCCGCTGATCCAAGGCTTCTGCTGCCAAGTGTGGGCTATAGCTCTGTCTATTGTTTTTGCACCCATGGCGTGGATCGAAAGCTGGCATTTGTGCTCTTTGCAGAAAGCGATGGCATCCTCAATATCCTGCTCGCTGCACACAGGCATGCCGTATTCTTCATTGTTCCCCAGATAAGGCCTGTCGCACCATGCGGTCCTGCCTGAGACGCTGCCGTCGCCTATGAGCTTGATGCCCGCTATTCTGAACTGCCTTGACGGGTCCATATCCTCTTCAGTTATCGTGAAATCTTTTTTGTCTTTGACGGAATCCCACATGTAGTAAGCCGCGACTTTGACTTTCATTCCTCTTTCAATGGCGATGCCGAATATGTTTTTATAGTCGCAGGCGGTGAATTCTCCCATGTCTGCGCCAGTGGTCACGCCCTGAGAGAGAAGTATTTTATCGAGAGCCAGCAGGTCTGAGGCCATATCTTCCTCTGTCTTTTCAGAAAGGATGTGATTAAGGACGTTTCTGCCGTTTTCATATAAGATGCCATTAGGCTCTCCGTTTTCAAAGCGGCCTATTTTGCCTCCCTCCGGGTCGGGTGTATCTGCGGTGACTCCGGCCATTTCAAGAGCCTTGCCGTTCACAGCGCAGACGTGTCCGCAGGTTCTTTTTACGATAACAGGGGAATCGCTGCAGCCTCTGTCCAGATCATAACGGTTAGGAGCGGTATGTTCTTTAAGCTTTCCCTCGTCGTAGCCCCAGCCTTGTATCCACTGGCCTGCTTGCTGCGAAGCGCGGACTTTCTGTATCTCGGAGACTAAATCGTCTATTGACGATACGGCCGGCGGCAGCGCTGAAATTTGCTGACAGCAGTCGGCCAGCATTATGGCGTGCATGTGGCTGTCTACAAAACCTGGAAGAATGCGTCTGCCGGCCAAGTCCACGATTTTTAGAGCCTGGGATTCGTCGGCATCTTTATCCTGACCCACCCATGCGATCTTGCCGTCTTTTACAGCCATGGCCTGAGCGTGCGGTAAATTGTCGTCAGAAGTAAATATTTTTCCGTTTTTATATAATACATCATATTTTATCATTGCGATTATCTCTCCTTGCTTTTGTGATTTTTAAGCCAGTTTACGGCTACGTTGGCGTGAAGGGCAGCTCCGTAAGGAAGCATGTCTTCGTCTACAACCATATTGGGGTTATGCGTAGGCGCTGCGTCCTTGTTTCCCACACCGATAGTGGCAAACATCGCCGGCACAGCTTCCCCTACATATCCGAAATCCTCCGTTCCGGCCATGCACGGAACCTTGAGGACGTTTTCTTCTCCCATGATCTCGCAGAGAAAAGGTTTCAGCTCTTCGCAGAGATTCTCGTCGTTATAGGTGGAAGGCGTATGGAAGTCTATCATATCGTAATCGCCGCGCCACATTTTTACAGTGTGCTCAGTGATTTCAGGGATCCTTGTGACGAGATGCTTTGTGACTTCGCGGTTGAAAGTCCTGGCGGCAACCTTGACGTCAGCAGTGTCAGGGATGATGTTTACAGCTGTTCCGCCGCCGCACTCGCCTACCGACAGGGCTACCGTCTCTCTCGGGTCAATTTCCCTGCAGCTGAGCAGGTTGAGAGTGGTATAAAGCTGGTTTGCTATCATCAGAGGGTCTATACACAGCTGTGGTGTGGAAGTGTGGCCGCCTTTGCCTTTTATTTTGATCATAAAAGTATCCATGGCGGCGGAGGTTATTCCCGGCGTATATCCGAGAGTTCCTGAATCCTGATTTGACATTACGTGCAGTGCGAAAGCAGCGTCTACATGGGGATTTTCCAGCAGGCCGTGTTCTATCATGAGACGCGAGCCCGCAGCCGCATTCTTCACCTGTCTGGAACATGAGCTTGACGGTGCCGCAAAGCTCGTCTTCCATGTCTTTGAGCAGTTTGGCAGCGCCGAGAAGCATGGCCGTGTGGGTATCGTGGCCGCACATGTGAGCTTTTCCCGGCTTTTCTGAAGTGAACTCCACCAGACCCTCAGCTTCCTGCATAGGCAGGGCATCCATATACGCGCGCAATAAAATACAGGGTTCCCCCTTGCCTATGACAGCGACTACGCCTGTAGAAGCTTCCATGTCGGGAAATCCTGCTGATACAAAATTTTCTCTGATTTTTTTGTCAATAGGTCCGCCGCATATATGGGATTCTATACCCATCTCGCCAAGACGTTTCTGGACGTATGCGGCAGTTTCAGGCAAATAAAAACCAACCTCCGGGTTTTTGTGCAAATTATGCCTGTCGGTTAAAATCTGATCTTTTATAGCTAAAGCAGAATCCAAAATTTTCATAATTACCTCCTATTAGCGGTTTTGGAACCGCAGGTTTAGTCAATGTGCTCAAGACTGACAGGAGTTTGAAATTCTGATTTAGTTTGCTTTTACTGAATTATATCAAATATAATGCTCATAAGCAAGCTTTCGCTGGAGTAAATTTTTATTTACACTTTGCTGAAACGATGTAAAATAATATGTAATAAAAATTTTACAAAATTGCAAAATTTTTTAAAAAATAGTCTGTAAGCCAAGTGTTTCCAAGGAAGATAAAAGTTGGCTCGATATTTGCATTATATAACAAAGAAAACGCCGGGCGCGCGGAAGCGCGTTTTAAATGCTCAAGACTGACGTTGTTTGAATGAATATGAAAATCCGATAAACTCCAGAAATCTCTGGGAAAATCCCCGCGGTGAATTTGTGAATAGTTTAAGAACAATGAATCCGCTGTTTTTTAGTACATGGATTCTGAACGTGTTTACGGCAGCAAAAGCTTTGAAAAAATCAGATAACAAATTTTGCTGTATAGGAAATATATCGGCAACGCTTTTCGCCTGAAATGTGCGAAAGGCGTTTTTCTTTTACATAGCGGCCGGCTCTAGGCAAAACACTCCAAATATTTCACGCGCCAGCACAAGCAAAAGAAAACTTGAAAAAACATATTTTATGTGATATCATATATAAGCTTTAAAAATATTAAAAAAGATTGAGAGGTGAGAACATGGACGGGCATAGTGAAAGTCGAAGCACGAGGCAAGGTATTCATATATCCAAAGGGCACGGCTGCAATTTTGCTGTCTGTGTTCTGCTGTAACTATATAACAATATATGAAAACCATTGTCCGTTTCTGAAACTGCACTAAATCGTCTTGAGGCGGGAGAAGCCGGAGGCAGGAGACAGTGGTATTTTTGTGCCCATTTTTACCTCATAGGCCGTGTCTTTCGCCGCTGCAAAAATGATTCTCAGGCTTGTAGCCTGAGAATCAGCGTTAATCAATGTTCAGTAAAGGAGGTATAAGGGCAATGAACGTAAAGAAGAAAGCTTTGAACACGGGCGCTGCTGTAAAGCGCCCTGATTACAGAAGAGAAATAACAGATATCGTCAGAACGGGACTGGCGCCCATACCGATGAGGGATAAGATTGCATCATATCATGAAAGTGACGTCGCCTCGGCAATGGAAATCATGAGCGCGGAACAGAGAGAATATATTTATCGTGTTCTCGGCGCTGATATGCTGGCAGATATCTTTGAGTATGCAGGCGATCTGAACAGGTATCTGGATGAGCTGAGCGTAAAGAAAAAAGCAGAAGTTCTTTCGAGACTGGAAATTACGTCAACGGTCGGATATCTTCGTCATCTTGAAAAAGATGAACGTATGATGCTGATAGACTTGCTGGACAGCGAGACAAAGAACAAGGTTATACTTTTGAACTCTTTCGATGAAGATGAGATCGGAAGCAGGATGAGCGCTAATTATATCTGCATAAAGTCAGGCTCTGACGTCAGGCAGGCCATGAGGGAACTGATCAGACAGGCGGCGGATAACGATAATATTTCAGTGATCTATGTGGTGGACGACACGCGGACTCTGGTGGGAGCTATAGACCTAAAAGACCTGATCATAGCACGTGAGTCAACTGAATTGGACGCTATTATAATGTCGGCGTATCCTTACGTTTATGCTGACGAGCAGATTGCGGACTGCATAGAAAGAATAAAAGAATATTCTGAAGATTCGATACCTGTGCTTGATTCAGACAACAGATTGCAGGGAGTCCTCACATCTCAGGATGTGACCCAGATAATGGAGGAAGAGATCGGGGAAGATTATGTCAGACTTGCAGGGCTGTCGTCGGAGGAAGACTTGGAGGAACCGCTGAGAAAAAGCATGGGCAAGCGTCTGCCGTGGCTGGTTATACTGCTGGGTCTTGGTCTGGTCGTGTCCAGCGTGGTGGGAGCCTTTGAGACTGTAGTGGCACAGCTGACTCTGATAATAAGCTTCCAGTCGCTGGTCCTCGACATGGCGGGAAATGTCGGCACACAGTCTCTGGCGGTAACCATACGTGTGTTGATGAACGAAAAAATAGGGAGAAGAGAAAAACTCCGTCTTGTAGCCAAGGAAGCCCGCGTAGGGCTGGCCAACGGCGTTGTTTTGGGAATCCTGTCGTTTTTGTTTATAGGTTTATATTTAATGGTGCTGAAAGGACAGACGTCTTTATTTGCTTTTTCTGTTTCTTTCTGCACGGGAGCCGCGCTTCTGGCATCCATAGTGCTGTCCAGTGTGACAGGAACTGTTGTGCCTATAATATTCAAAAAGATGAAAATAGATCCTGCCGTCGCTTCAGGACCGCTGATCACTACGGTCAACGACCTTGTGGCTGTGGTGGCTTACTACGGTCTGGCATGGATCCTTTTGATAAACGTTTTGGGATTATAATTTTTCGCTGAGTAAGCCGGGCAATCAAAATATGCCGCGAAGAAATGAAAAAGAGCTGTTTTCGATAAGCCTTAAAAATACGAGAACCGCTCTTTTTTCGTGAGTTATTTATGAACACTTAAACTTAGTGAACGCCTGTGAGAACCAGCGGCTGTTCAAAAAACTTACGTATTACTCTTCTTCTTTTTCAAACTGATCGGAACCAACTCCGCAGAGCGGACATTCTTCAGGCGGCTGTTCTCCTTCATGAACATATCCGCATACTTTGCAAACCCATTTCATAATAAATTCCTCCTTGCATATTTAGAAATATTTTGTGTACATATTTTACCACACTTTATTATGCGCAAACCAGCAAAAAAGATAATTATATAGGACAATTCCGGGAGAATATTTTTAAAGGAGGAAACAGTTGAACAGCAATGAAATTTAATATATAATAAATTAAATAAAGGGAGTATAAAAATTCCTCTAAAAAACTCAGAATCAACACAAAAGATGGGGCAGGAAGAATGTAAAATAAACTGAGGATGTATTCCGCTCAAGATAAAAAAATAAAAGCGAAAGATTTGGAGAGCTTATGAAGAAAAAAATAACGGCAGTTATCTGTCTGGTGCTTTCGGTCAGCCTGCTTGCCGGATGTACTACTTTCAACAATTTTAAAAATGCGTTCTTCGGCGCGGACAGCGAGGACGCTGCTCCGTCTGAAAGAACGATAAAAATAGGAGTATTTGAACCGCTGACAGGAGAGAATAAAGAACAGGGGAATCTGGAGCTCATGGGTATCCAGCTTGCCAACGAGATGTATCCTGAGGTTCTCGGCAAAAAAGTTGAACTCATAGTCGCCGATAATCAGTCCGATATATATGTGGCCGAGACGGTAGTACAGGAGCTTGTTTCACAGCAGCCTTCAGTTGTTCTCGGAAGCTACGGCGAGACGCTCACGCTTATAGCCGGAGACGCGGTCAAAGCCAACAATATACCGGCTATCGCAATTACCAGCACCAATCCGCTGATAACGGTAAACAACCAGTATTATTTCTGCGCTACTTATGCGGAAAGCAAGCAGGGAGACGCTTTGGCCAACTTCGTTTACACGGAGCAGAAAAAGACTAAAGCAGCCACTGTCAAGGTGGCGGGGGATGATACAGTTACAGCTAATATCAAAACATTTAAGGACAGGATGGAAAGCCTTTCGGTGGACGAGAACGCTATAGTAGGAAGCTTTGAGCTGCCGGCAGATTCAAATGACTACAGCGCCGTAATAGAGCAGATTGAAAGCTGCGGAGCTGAGGCGGTTTTTCTGGACGTATCTCCGAAGATAGCGATGGGATTCTTTGATCAAGCTGAGAAAGCCAACCTTTCAAGCGTTCTGTTTGTGGGACCGAAGAGCTGGAACGACGAAAGCTTCCGCTCTTATATCGAGAAAGAGGGGCAGTTCAACATAGGGTATGCCGCCGATTTCAGCACCAATACCACTGTGACTGAGATGTCCGAAAAGTTCATCAAAGCTTATAAAGAAAAGTACGGAGAGGATGCTGAACCTGCCCAGAAGACAGCCGTAGCCTTCGACGCGTATCTCATGGCGATAGCCGCTATAGAGGACGCTTATGATAATACCATGTCATACAGTATGGATGAATACGCTGCTCTGGCGGCTACTGAAGCCGAGGGTAAAGCCATGAAAGACGAATGGGGCTCGACCAGGGAAACCGGTATTCCTGCAGGTAAAGCCATCAGGGATGCTATAAAGAGAATCGAGGGCTTTAAAGGCGCTTCCGGAATCATAACTTACGGAGGAACCAACGAGGCCATAAAGACCATAGAAGTCGTCTACCACGCCAAGGGCGTTTTAAAGGACAGCTTTACTGTCGAAGCGGAAGAGCTTGAATAAAATTTGCATGAATTTAAGTAAAATATAAATGAAAAAACAAAAAGGAGAAAATAAAATGGAAGAAAAGATAAAAGACGCTATAGGTCAGATAAGACCTTTCCTTCAGAGAGACGGAGGAGATATCGAATTTGTAGAACTGACTGACGACAACATCGTAAAAGTCAGACTTCAGGGTCACTGTGCAGGCTGCCCGGGCGCACAGATGACTATCAAGGGAGTAGTCGAGAGAATCATCAGAGAAAGCTACCCTGAAATCAAAGGAGTAGAGGCAGTCTAACGATGGAATACGAAAAATTCCTGGAAAAGAATAAAGAAGATATGATTTTCGCCCTTCAGAAAGTTGTTCGTATAAACAGCGAGGAGGGCGAAAGCTTTACGTGCGGGGACGGCAGTGTATATCCTTTCGGGCAAGGCGTGCAGGAAGCCCTCGAAACTGTTCTTGAAATGGGAAAAGATATGGGCTTTTCCGTCAAGAATGTAGACAACTACGGAGGCCATATCGACTTTGAGGGAAAAAGCGATAAGATCATGGCCATTCTCGGCCATCTGGACGTGGTTCCGGCCGGGTCAGGCTGGTCATTTGAGCCTTACAGCGGTGAAATCGCAGACGGAAAACTTTACGGCAGGGGAACCACGGACGACAAAGGTCCTGTGATTTCGTGCCTTTATGCGATGAAATCACTGAAAGACGCCGGATATCAGCCTCAGGCGACCATAAGGCTCATCCTTGGCCTTGATGAGGAGACCCACTGGAAAGGCATAGAATATTATTTCTCAAAAGAAAAACTTCCTGACTGGGGATTTACACCGGACGCCGAATTCCCGCTCATCAACGGCGAAAAGGGTATGCTGATATTCAGTTTGGCTAAAAAATTCGCCCAGACAAGAGGCGAGGGGCTTGAACTGCGTTCGCTGAAAGGCGGAACAGCTCCCAACAGCGTTCCCGACAGCTGCCGCGTGGTAGTCAACAGCCCTAAAACTGAAAAATATGAAGAGATCAAGGATAAGATAGCCCAGTACAGAGAACGCACCGGTTACAAGATCAATTTCAGGGGAGTGGGAAAATCCCTGGAGATAACGGCCGCCGGAAAAGCTGCCCACGGGGCTCAGCCAGAAAAAGGCCTCAACGCCGTATCGGTAATGATGGATTTTCTGGGAGAAGTGAATTTCGTCAACGAAGACGTCAACGATTTCATCAGCTTTTACAATAAATACATCGGCTTCTGCCTTGACGGCGAAAAGATGGGCATAGATTTGAGCGATGAAAAATCAGGCAAACTTGTTTTCAATCTGGGAATGGCGGAAATGGACAAAGAAGCAGGGAAGCTGGTAATCAACATCAGATATCCGGTGACCTGTTCAGACGATGACATCTACGGCGGCATGGAGGAACTGCTGACGAGATATGAAATCGGACTTATCAAGGAAGAACATAAGCTGCCGATTTACGTCGACACGGAAAGCGGCATGGCCAAAACGCTGCTGGAAATATATCAGAAGCATACAGGGGATTTCGATTCCAAGCCTCAGGTGATAGGCGGAGGTACTTACGCGAGAGCCGCCAAGGGAATAATCGCTTACGGAGGACTGTTCCCGGGAGATGAGGACCGTATGCATCAGAAGGATGAATGCATTGAAATAGAACGTCTTTTGCAGATGACAAAAATTTATGCCGAGGCTATTTACAAATTGTCGTCGGAAGAATATAATGTTTAAAGTAATTATGTAATCTGTTTCAGGGCGGGGTGAAATTCCTCACCGGCGGTATAGTCCGCGAGTCCGCCGTTAGATAAGGCGGACAGATCAGGTGAAATTCCTGGACCGACGGTATAGTCCGGATGGGAGAAACACTAGGATACAACATATGTTGCTTTTGTGTGTAACGGTTATGTAACTCGTGAGCCTTGATATTCGATGCGTATCAAGGCTTTCCTTTATTCCTGACAGATTCCTTTTGACACAGATAAAATTACTTAAAGAAAAGAGGAATATGTTATGAACAGCAAACAAAACAGTGTGAGACTTGCCAAGATGGCCATGCTCGTAGCCCTTTCGATAGTGCTGGTGATGATAATACACTTTCCGATATTTCCTGCTGTAGCCTTTCTCGAATACGACCCTGCCGATATTCCGATACTGATCGGAACATTCGCATTCGGCCCGGTGGCAGGAATCGTTCTGACAGTGGTCACTTCGCTTATACAGGGATTTACGGTAAGCGTGCAGAGCGGAGTCTACGGAATAATAATGCACATAATCGCCACTACGGCGCTGGTCACTGTGGCCGGCGTGATCTACAGAAAGCATAAGACTAAAAAGATGGCCGTAATAGGTCTGGCGGCAGGAACTCTGGCGATGGCTGCCGCCATGTTCTTTGCCAACATGGTGATAACGCCCAAATTCACAGGCATGCCCCTCGAGGCCATCATGGATCTGATGCCTCTGATCCTGCTTTTCAACATAGTAAAGGCCGGCATAAACAGTATAGTAACTTTCATCTTATATAAGAGGATATCTCCGTTCCTGCACAGATAGGAGCTGGCTCTCTTAACAGACAGGTGCCGGATTCCTGTACGGCTGGGAGCACGGAATCTGCATGCCGTACGGCTATGCGGCGGATATAAATTTTGCGGACGGGCAATTAAATAGAAATAATATGGATATAAAGCGAATAATTAAAATAAAAAATGAAGAAGAGACGAGAAATTTCGGCATAGAGCTGGGCCAAAACGCGCGCCCGGGACAGGTGATTGCTCTGATAGGAGACCTGGGCACAGGCAAAACCACGCTGACAGGATACATCGCTCAGGGGCTTGGCATCACCGAAAACATCAGCAGCCCGACCTTTACCGTCGTAAAGGAATATGAAAGCGGCAGAATTCCCCTTTACCATTTTGACGTGTACAGGATAGGAGACGCTGACGAGCTGTTCAATATAGGGGCCTATGAGTACTTCGACGGAGACGGCCTGTGCGTCATAGAATGGGCCGATTTGATCCTCGATGAGCTGCCGGAAGATACGGATTATATAATGATAGATTACGGCAGCAGCGAGGGAGAAAGGATTTACAGATGTACATTCTAGCGATAGAAACTACGGGAAAACTCAGTTCAGCCGCGCTGATAGACGGCAGGGGAGGAGTCGTCGGGCAAAAGATTTCCGCGGATTTCATGAGTCATCTTAAAAACCTGGTGCCTATGATAAGTGAACTTCTCGATGAGACAGGAATAGAAAAAAATCAGCTCACCCATATAGCCGTCTCCATAGGACCCGGTTCTTTCACAGGAATAAGGATAGGAGTCTCGACGGCCAGAGCCCTTTGCCAGAGTCTCGGCCTGCCGGCAGCAGCGGTCCCTACCCTGGAAAGCTTTCTCTATAAAAAAGAAGCGCGGGAGAAAGGCTCTGAGGACGTGGCCTGCGCTGTGATAAACGCCAGACGCGGCCAGGTGTACGGTGTGGTAGAGGGATATATGAAGCCCCAGCCATGCATGATGGACGACGTGCTTGAAGTAATAAAAAATGAGATTTTCCCCGAGGGGAAAAGAGTGCTGTTCTTCGGAGACGGCATAGACGCTTACGGCGAAAAAATCAAAGAATCACTCGCAGGAAAAGGCGAATATGTCTTTGCGGACGAATCATGCCGCTATCAGGAGGCCATTTCTGCCGGGCTTTTGGCATACGAAAAGATCAGGCGGGGTGAAACGATTGACTACAGCAGCCTTGAGCCTGACTACATGAGGAAAGCCGAGGCGGAGCAGAAGCTTGCGGCAGGAGAACTGCCTATTTGCAAGGGACCGAAGCAGGAATAAAAGTTCAAGGACATGCGTGCCGGAGTTTTAGATAGCATAAGCAGATTACAAAAGGAGGCGGAAAGGTTGGCTGAGTTGATAGTCAGGAGAGCCGAAGCCCGCGACGCCGAGGCTATAACAGAGCTTGAGAAAGTTTGTTTCAGTCAGCCGTGGTCTTACGAATCGATTTACCATGATGTGGCGGAGAACAAGCTTTCCTTTTATCTCGCGGCGGAGACAGAGGGCAAAGTCATAGGATATGCCGGCATCTGGAATATCGCCGGGGAGGGTCATATAACCAACGTGGCCGTTTCGCCTGAATACAGGAGAAAAGGCGTGGGAGACGCGCTGATGGAAGTCATGCTCAAAGTCACCGAAGAGTCGGGAGTCCTCAGTCACACTCTCGAAGTGCGGAAAAGCAACGCAGGCGCTTTGAGGCTTTATGAGAAGCATGGATTTAAGATTGCAGGTGAAAGAAAGGGCTATTACGAAGACAACGGAGAAGATGCCCTCATAATGTGGAGAAGAAAATAAGATGAAAGACAACAGATTTCTGACCATGGCCTTCGAGTCCAGCTGCGACGAAACGGCGGTAGCTGTTTTGGCGGACGGCAGAGAGGTCTTGTCAAACGTTATATCATCACAGATAGATATTTTTAAAAATTACGGCGGCGTAGTGCCGGAAATAGCGGCGCGGCATCACCTTGAAAATGTCAACTACGTCATGGAACAGGCCCTGAATGAAGCCGGGGCGACCCTTAAGGATATAGACCTGATAGGCGTTACCGAGGGATCGGGACTTGTAGGAGCTCTGCTAATAGGCGTAGCGACAGCCAAGGCCGTTTCCTTTGCGGCAGGAATACCCATCGTCGGAGTTCATCACATAATGGGCCACATAGCCGCCAACTATATACAGTTTCCTGAACTTGAACCTCCTTTTACGGCGCTGATTGCCAGCGGAGGCCATACCAATATAGCGGAAGTCACAGGATATAACAGCTGCAGGATACTGGGAAGCACGAGAGACGACGCCATCGGGGAAGCCTATGACAAGGTGGCCAGAGTTCTCGGATTAGGCTATCCTGGAGGACCCAAGATAGACAAGATTGCTGCGGAGGGAAATCCTGAGGCGATACACTTCAAGCGTGTTTTTCTTGAGAAAGACAGCTATGATTTCAGCTTCAGCGGACTGAAGACAGCCGTTCTCAATCATATCAACAGCGCGCGGCAGAAAGGCGAGGAAATAAACAGGGCGGACGTGGCGGCCAGCTTTCAGCAGGCAGTGATAGACGTGGTCTGCCAGAAAGCGGTGGATGCCGCCGTCAAAGGCGGCCACGGCAAGCTGGTTCTGGCCGGAGGAGTGGCTTCCAACTCAAAACTGCGGCAGGAACTCAAACTGAGATGCGAAAGAGAAAACATCGGACTTTATATACCGCCGGCGTCGCTTTGCACCGACAACGGAGCCATGATAGGCTGCGCGGCATATTACAAATATAAAGAAGGCAAGACAGGAGACTGGCATATGGACGCTCACGCCAACCTGCCCTTTGAATAGCTGCGGCCCGAGTGCCCCGCGGAGAAATTCAAAGCTCCTGACATATCGGCCAAACGGAGATAAGAGACATGATAGTTTTATCAGCCAGTAATTTGACAAAAACATACGGCACGGACGTGATCCTTGAGGGAGTTGATTTTCACATCAACGGAGGCGACAGAGTAGGACTCGTGGGCAGAAACGGAGCCGGCAAGACTACGCTTCTCAACATGATAACGGGAGAACTTATTCCCGACGAGGGACAGATTTTCTTCCCTCAGGATTTGAAGATGGGATACCTCAAGCAGAGAGACAGCTTCAACAGCGAAAACACCGTAATCGAAGAAATAAATAATATATTTGTTCCTCTTAAAGAAATTGAAGCAGAGATAGAGAAAACTGCAGACATGATAGCTAAGAATCCTGATGACACGAAATTGATAGACAAGCTGGACAAGCTGCATCAGGAATACGACCGCAGGGGAGGATATACTTACAAGTCGGAGATCACAGGCATACTCAATTCGATGGCTTTCGGCGAAGAATTTTTCGATAAGAAGATAAGCACGCTTTCCGGCGGAGAAAGGACGAGACTGGCGCTGGCGGCGCTGCTGCTGGAAAAACCTGACCTGCTCATACTTGACGAGCCTACAAACCATCTTGATATAGGCACGCTCAAATGGCTCGAACAATATCTTTCATCGTACAGAGGAAGCATAATAATCGTTTCCCATGACAGATATTTCCTCGACAGGAGCGTAAACAGAATATTTGAGATAGAGCATCATAAGCTTAAAGCATACGAGGGAAATTACTCGGCGTTTGCTGAGAAAAAAAGAAAGCTCAGAGACGCGGAACTCAGAGCTTACAGCAATCAGCAGCGGGAAATCGCCAGACAGGAAGATATGATCCGCCGCATGAAAGAACGAGGCACTGAAAAGCTGGCCAAAAGAGCCCAGTCAAGAGAAAAACGGCTCAAAGGCATAGAGAGGATAGACGCTCCGGAAAGACAGGAGGGCAGGATGAAGATAAGCTTCAGCCAGGATTTTCAGTCCGGAAACGACGTTATTTTCACTGAAAACATATCCAAATCTTTCGGCCACGGCCAGTCGAGGCGCGTCTTGTTTGAAAACGTCAGCATGGATATCAAGAGAGGCGAAAAAGTCTGTATAGTCGGCCCCAACGGCGCAGGCAAGACGACGCTTTTAAAGATTCTGCTCCAGCAGATAAATCCTGAAAAAGGCAGAGTGAAGATAGGACATAACGTGACTTTCGGCTATTACGACCAGGGACAGCAGCTTCTCAATCCGAGGAATACAGTACTTGAAGAGATGAAAGAGACGTACAGGTCTTACACGGATACTCAGATGAGGTCGATCCTCGGCAGATTTCTCTTCAGAAACGATGACGTTTTCCTGACGGTCGGAGACCTGAGCGGCGGTGAAAAGGCCAGACTTTCGCTCCTGAAGATGATGCTGGGAGGAGCCAATACGCTGCTCCTTGACGAGCCGACCAACCACATGGATATAGAGTCCAAGGAAGTATTCGAGGAAGCTCTCGCGGAATTTCCGGGTACAGCTATCATAATTTCCCACGACAGATATTTCCTCCAGAGGATACCAGACCGTATCCTCGAGCTCACTTCAGAGGGGATAACAGAATTCTTAGGCAAATATGACTATTATGTAGAGAAAAAGTCAGAAATATCCTCAGGTAAAAAATACCTCGCCGAGATGTCATCATCCCGCGAAAGCGGCGAAGAGAAGAAAGAGAGAGGTCAGGCAAAGGCGCGGGAAGATGAGAAAGAGCTTTCCGCTGAAGAAAGGCGCCGTCTTAACAAGAAGCTGGAGGCGGAGCAGAGACGGGCAGCGAGGGAAAAACAATCTCTTGAAGCGGATATTTCAAGGTATGAGGAAGAAATCAAGGCTGTCGAAGAGCAGATGTGCGCGGAAGAAAATATCAGCGATTATGAACTGCTGGCCAAGCTGGGCAGACAGCTGGAAGAGCTGAAGGCCGGTTATGAGGAGGCTTTTGAAAAGCTTATTCTAATGGAATAGTTATTTTTGAAGAAAAAATCACAATTGGCGTGAAATTTGGACTTGAAATAGACATCAAAAGTAATTATAATAAGGCGTAGTCTATATTGAGTAGAAAAAAATGGAGGCTTAAAAATGATTTTTGATAAAGTTAAAGAGATAATTATAGAACAGCTGCAAGTCGATGAATCAGAGGTTACTTTAGATACAAACCTGATGAAAGACCTTTCGGCAGATTCACTGGACGCCGTTGAGATCATCATGGCCATCGAAGACGAGTACGGAATCGAAATTCCTGATGAAGAGGCTGAAACATTCCAGACGGTAAGAGATCTGGTTAAGTATGTTGAAGACAACAAATAATAACGTATAGTAAAATCTATACTGCCGCCGCAGGCGTTTTGCGGCGGTATATCAATTGCGGAGAAACACTTAGGGGATACGGCAGACTATGAAGGAGAAGCAGATTTCAAAGGCGGTCATAAGGAGACTGCCAAGGTACAGAAGATACTTAAAAGAGCTTCAGAAAAAAGGAATTGAAAAAATTTCATCAAAAGACTTGAGTAAACTGATAGGATATACCGCTTCCCAGATACGTCAGGACCTGAACAATTTCGGAGGATTCGGACAGCAGGGATATGGGTACAGCGTGACAAATCTTCATGACGAAATTGGAAGCATACTGGGTTTGGACAGGGAATATAAGATGGCTATAGTCGGGTACGGACGTCTCGGAAGAGCGATAGCCAGCTATATTCATCACAACGAGCCTAAGTTTAATATTGTCGGAATTTTCGACGTCAAGCAGATAATACAAGATGTCGACGACGTGGAGTTTGAAAACGTCCAGATCATGACGTGCAAATCCCTGGCAGGGTTTGTCAAATCCGAGGGCGTGGATATCGCAGTCATAACAGTTCCGGCAGAAAAAGCCCAGACTGTAGCCGACACGGTGGCCGGCGCCGGAATCAAGGGAATCTGGAACCTGACGGCAGTAGATCTTGACATTCCTGAGGGTATCGCGGTGGAAAACGTTCACATGAGCGACAGCCTGCATGCACTGGCATATTACATGCAGAACGTGGAATAAGCAAAGACAAGCAGATAAAGGAGCTCGTAGAACATGGATTTTAGATCTATGCCAACGAGCTCATTTTTTTATTCAGCGAAAAAGCTGTTTACCTGCCAACAGCGAGCGTCACGGCAAATGTGACGGCATATTAAGAACAAAGAAAGAGAGACTTGTCTTACAAGTCTCTCTTTGACAATAGGCAATTATTATGTAATTAGCCTTCTACCGGTGCGTCTACCGGGCATGCACTGGCGCATGAACCGCAATCGATGCAAGCTTCAGCGTCGATAACATATTTGCCGTCGCCTTCGCTGATTGCTTCTACAGGACACTCAGCTGCGCAAGCTCCGCAAGCGATGCAGGCATCTGTAATTTTGTAAGCCATGATCAAATTCCTCCTATAAAAAAGATATATCTTTTATACAGACAATTATAGCAGAATGCGGTATAATAGTAAAGTGAAAAAATGTGAGAGGAATGTTAAAAATGGAAGTATATACGCTGGTAGGAAAGAGCGGAACAGGCAAGAGCTTTCACGCCATGAATCTGTGCAAGAAGCTGGATATAGAGGCAATCATAGATGACGGATTATTCATCTATAAGAACAGCGTCATCGCCGGCGTATCTGCCAAAAGGTCCAGCACCAAGATCGGAGCGGTCAAAGTCGCGCTGTTCAGCGACGAAAACATGAAAAAACAAGTGACAGACGCGATAAAAGCCAAGGACCCCAAAAGCATACTTGTACTGGGAACCAGCGACGGCATGACTGACAAGATAATTCAGCGGCTAGGGCTTCCGCCCCTCGAAGCAGACAGCCTGAGACGGATAAAGATAGAAGACATAACTACGGCAGATGAAAGGGAGACCGCCCACCATCAGCGGGAAACTCTGGGTAAGCATGTTATACCGGCTCCTGCCATGCAGCTGAAGAGGACTTTCTCGGGATATTTCATGGATCCGCTGAGATTCTTCCGCGGAAAAGACCAGGGCGCAGCATCTGAAAGAACGGTGGTAAGACCTACTTACAGCTATATGGGAGAATATTTTGTGGCCGAAAGAGTTATAGACGACATCGTCACATGCCTTGCCAGGCTGACGCCGGCCATAAGCCGAGTCATATACGTAGTTCAGAGCTCCAACGCCGAAGCGTACAGACTTAAAGTTGGCGTCAAGATCCGCAGGGAATTTCCCATCTGGGAATCCGCTGTCGAATTTCAGACGAAGATAGAAGAAGAGATAGAGAAGATGACAGCTTTCAACGTAACGGAAATAGATTTGGAAGTGAGAGGAGTAAATTGATTTATGAAATACACGGTAGACGGCGTAAGGGATTTCAACACTGATCATATATTTGACTGCGGCCAGTGCTTCAGGTGGAAGAGAGAGGACGACGGAAGCTATACAGGTACGGCGATGAACAAGATAGCTAAAATATCTTATGACGACGGCCACCTGACCATAGACAACTGCAGTGAAGAGGACTTTGAAAAAGTCTGGCGCGATTATCTGGATCTGGACAGAGACTACGGACTGCTGAAAGAAAAACTCAGTTCAGAAGATGATTTCATGAAAGCCGCTTCCGACTACGGATACGGCATAAGGATACTGCGCCAGGATTTCTGGGAAACGGTAGTATCTTTCATCATATCGCAAAACAACAATATACCAAGGATAAAGGGCTGCATAGAATCAATATGCGAAAGGTTCGGAGAACTCATAGGAGAATACGGCGGCGAGCAGTATTTCGCCATTCCTTCCATGGAAAAGATGGCATCTTTAAGCACCGACGACCTGGCTCCGTGCAGGCTGGGCTACAGGGCACCGTATCTAGTCAAGATGGCGCAGCAATTCATCGAGGGCGGAGGTCCGGAAGCGGTTAAAGAGGAATTAAAGAAAGTGGAAGACCCGATCAGGGAACTGCAGAAATTCTGCGGCGTTGGTCCTAAAGTGGCCGCCTGCATATCTCTTTTCGGTCTGGGACGCATGGATGCTTTTCCCATAGACGTATGGATGAGGCGTGTGATGAACAGACTTTACGGCATAGACGAAAACGACGTCAAATCGATGAAAACATATGCAGAAGAGCATTTCGGCGAAAACGGCGGCATCGCCCAGCAATACCTTTTTTATTACATAAGAGGCCTGGATAAAAATATGCTTTAAAAAATATATTGTAGATTTTGTGAAAATTTACATCAAGCCTATTGACATTATCTGCGGCACGGCTATAATAAATAGTGTTAGCACTCAATGATGGCGAGTGCCAAAGAACGAAAACATTGTCAATAACAATATTATCTAGGGAGGTATATATCATGATAGGAATTAAGCCATTGGGCGACAGAGTTGCTATTAAGAAGATCGAGGCAGAAGAAAAGACTCAAGGCGGTTTGATTTTGACTAGCTCCGCTAAGGAAGCTCCGCAGGTAGCGGAAGTAGTAGCCGTAGGACCTGGCACAAAGGACGAAGTTATGGAGCTTAAGGTAGGAGACAAGGTGGTCTTCCCTAAGTACGGCGGAACAGAAGTTAAATACAACGGAGAAGAATATACAATCATGCACCAGAGCGACATTCTGGCAGTTATCGAATAATCAGGAGGGGTTTAAAAAATGGCAAAAGAAATTTATTACGGAGAAGAAGCAAGACGCAAATTACAGTCAGGAGTAGACCAGCTGGCCGATACGGTCAAGATCACGTTGGGACCTAAGGGTCGCAATGTGCTTATCAGCAAGACTTTCGGTTCACCGCTGATCACCAACGATGGCGTAACTATAGCCAAAGAGATTGAGCTGGAAGATTCAGTTGAAAACATGGGAGCACAGGTTGTCAAGGAAGTAGCTTCCAAAACCAACGACGTAGCCGGAGACGGAACTACCACCGCAACTCTTCTGGCACAGATCATAATCAAAGAGGGATTCAAAAACGTAGCCGCAGGCGCTAACCCTATGGAACTGAAAAAAGGTATCCAGGGCGCTGTAGACGTTGCAGTCAGCGAGATAGGCAGACTGGCAAAGCCTGTTGAAACCAAAGAATCCGTTGCTCAGGTAGCAGCTGTTTCCGCTGCCGACGAAGAGATAGGCAGCCTGATCGCCGAAGCTATGGAAAAGGTAGGAAAAGACGGCGTCATCACTGTAGAAGAGTCCAAGAGCATGGGAACTACCCTTGAAGTAGTGGAAGGTATGCAGTTCGACAGAGGCTACCTTTCAGCCTACATGGTATCCGACACTGAAAAGATGGAAGCCGTTATGGAAAATCCTTTCATTCTCATAACAGATAAGAAGATTTCCAACATTCAGGACCTCGTTCCTATTCTGGAACAGGTTATGCAGCAGGGCCGCAGACTTCTCATCATCGCTGAAGATATCGAAGGCGAAGCTCTTGCAAACCTGGTAGTCAACAAGCTGAGAGGCGTTATCGACGTAGTAGCAGTTAAAGCTCCTGCTTTCGGCGACAGAAGAAAAGCTATGCTTGAAGATATAGCTATCCTGACAGGCGGTACAGTCATCGCCAGCGACCTCGGATACGAGCTGAAAGAAGTTACTGTAGATATGCTGGGAACTGCCGCTACAGTTAAAGTCGATAAAGAAAACACAGTTATCGTAAGCGGCGCAGGCAGCAAGGAAGACGTAAAGGCAAGAATCAACAGCATCAAATCCCAGATCGAAGAGACCACTTCAGACTTTGATAAAGAGAAGCTTCAGGAAAGACTTGCCAAGCTGTCAGGCGGAGTTGCCGTCATCAAGGTCGGCGCAGCCACTGAGACTGAGCTTAAAGAACGCAAGCTGAGAATAGAGGATGCTCTCAACTCAACTAAGGCAGCCGTTGAAGAAGGTATCGTTTCCGGAGGCGGAGTAGCTCTCGTAAATACCATCGGAGCTGTATCAGATTATGTAAAGACTCTTTCCGGCGACGTTAAGACAGGTGCGCTCATCATCGAAAGAGCTCTGGAAGAGCCTGTACGTCAGATTGCTGAAAACGCAGGTATCGAAGGCAGCGTAGTCGTAGCGGAAGTTAAGAAGAGCGAGGCTGGAATCGGCTTCAACGCCGCTACTGAAGAATACGTCAACATGATAGATGCTGGAATCGTCGACCCTGCCAAGGTTACAAGGTCAGCGCTCCAGAACGCAGCTTCAGCTTCAGCCATGCTGCTGACGACAGAGGCCGGCATTGTTGACATCAAGGAACCTGCACCTCCTGTAGCAGCTCCTCAGATGGGCGGCATGGGCGGCATGATGTAGCCAGTTCGGGCGAGATACAAAAAAATATACAAAACGGATGGCCTTTTGACCATCCGTTTTTTAGTGCAAAAAATGAAAAAAGCAAGGAAAAATTAGTCGATTTCACTACCGGTTCGATTTCTGAAATTAGTTGAAATTCACTGGTTTAAAACCCTTGTCAAGAAAGATAAAATAGTATAAAATATTTAGAATATAAGGAGGAAGACAAAATGGCATACTACTTTGACGAACCATCAAGAACATTTAACGAATATCTTCTTGTGCCGGGATACTCCAGCAAGGAATGCAGAGTCGAGAATGTTTCTCTCAAGACTCCGATAACCAAGTTTAAAAAAGGCGAAGAACCTAAGATTACTATGAATATTCCATTGGTTTCCGCCATAATGCAGGCTGTTTCAGACGACAAAATGGCAGTCGCACTGGCGAAAGAAGGTGGAATATCTTTTATTTTTGGCTCACAGACCATAGAAAACCAGGCCGCCATGATCAGACGAGTCAAATCGCATAAGGCAGGTTTCGTGACCAGCGACTCAAATTTGAGACCTGACCAGACACTGGCCGACGTGCTGGAACTCAAGGCGAGAAAAGGACACAGCACCATAGCCATAACGGATGACGGAACGGCTGAGGGCAAGATACTCGGACTTGTGACAAGCCGCGATTACCGTGTAAGCCGCATGGACATAGACACAAAGATAAGCGAGTTTATGACTCCCTTTGAGAAGCTCATATACGGAAAGACCGGAATTTCTCTCAGCGAAGCCAACGACATACTTTGGGACAATAAGCTCAACGCACTGCCGATAATTGACGAAAATCAGAGGCTGACTCATTTTGTTTTCCGCAAAGACTACGATTCGCACAAGTCCAACCCAAATGAAATTTTGGACGAGCATAAGAGATACATCGTCGGCGCCGGCGTAAACACCAGGGACTATGAAGAAAGAATCCCGGCTCTGATTGAAGCAGGTGTGGACGTGCTCTGCCTCGACAGCTCAGAGGGGTACAGCCAGTGGCAGGGAGATACCATAGCCTGGGTACGTGAAAGATACGGAGATTCGGTCAAGATAGGAGCCGGAAACGTGGTTGACGGCGAAGGCTTCAGATATCTTGCCGAAGCAGGCGCAGATTTCGTCAAGATCGGAATCGGCGGAGGCTCTATCTGCATAACCAGAGAGCAGAAAGGCATCGGCAGAGGACAGGCTACTGCCGTCAGGGAAGTGGCCGCTGCAAGAGATGAATATTTCAAGGAAACAGGCGTCTACGTGCCTATATGCTCCGACGGCGGAATCGTCTATGACTATCACATGACGCTGGCTCTTGCCATGGGTGCCGATTTCATAATGCTGGGAAGATATTTCGCGCGTTTCGATGAATCTCCGACCAACAAGCTCAACGTGAACGGAAATTACGTCAAGGAATATTGGGGAGAGGGCTCCAGCAGGGCCAGAAACTGGCAGCGTTACGATCTCGGAGGAGACCCTCGCATGAAATTTGAAGAAGGTGTTGACTCATACGTCCCTTATGCCGGTTCCCTGCACGACAATGTGAACCTTTCACTGACCAAAGTCAAATCCACCATGTGCAACTGCGGCGCGCTCAGCATAAAGGAACTGCAGGAAAAAGCCAAGCTGACGCTGGTTTCCGCAACTTCCATCGTAGAGGGCGGCGCCCACGACGTAATACTGAAAGACACGTCCAACAACGTGATCAAGTAAGCCGGCCGTGCAGCCGTGCTGCAGCATGCATAACGAAATAAAACACATAGAAAATAGCGGGCGAAACCTTGATCAAGCGCCCGATATATAGGGAGGTAAATTATGGACAGCAACAAACGCCCTGAAAACATGGAGCGTATCAATACGCCTCAGCTGGCGGAAGCTTTCATAGCTGAGCAGGTGGAGGCGATAAAAAAACAGGTGGGAGATAAGAAAGTTCTCCTCGCCCTTTCCGGCGGCGTTGATTCGTCGGTAGTGGCAGCTCTTTTGATCAAAGCCATCGGCCGCCAGCTGGTGTGCGTTCACGTAAACCACGGACTTCTGAGAAAAGGTGAACCGGAACAGGTCGTAGAGGTTTTCCGCAATCAGATGAACGCAAATCTTGTGTACGTAGATGCGGTGGACCGCTTCCTGGATAAGCTGGCAGGTGTCGAAGAGCCTGAAACAAAGCGCAAGATCATAGGCGCAGAGTTTATCAGAGTCTTCGAAGAAGAAGCTCGCAAGCAGGACGGAATTGAATTCCTAGCGCAGGGAACTATCTATCCTGATATCCTGGAAAGCGACGGAGTAAAGGCTCACCACAACGTGGGAGGACTCCCTGAGGATTTGCAGTTTGAGCTGGTTGAACCTGTGAAACTGTTATATAAAGACGAGGTTCGCGTAGTCGGAAAAGCTCTGGGTCTGCCTGACAGCATGGTTTATCGCCAGCCTTTCCCTGGACCGGGACTTGGCGTAAGGTGCACAGGCGCAATCACCAGGGACCGCTTGGAAGCAGTGCGGGAAGCCGACGCTATCGTAAGGGAAGAGATCGGCAAGATGGAATCCCTGCCGTGGCAGTATTTTGTAGCTGTTCCTGACCTCAAATCGACAGGCATCAAGGACGGCAAGAGATACATGGGCTGGGCCGCTGTCATCAGAGCTATTAACACGGTGGACGCAGTGACCGCCGAATCGGTGGAAATACCGTTTGACATGCTTTGCCGCATGCGCGACCGCATAATCGCTGAAGTTCCGGGAATCAACAGGGTTCTCTGGGATATTTCCAACAAGCCGGTTTCGACGATTGAGTGGGAATGATTTTGCACCCCTGAAAAAGACCGTAAAATAAGGTTTTTCGGTGATAAGGATGTATTTACAACAACTTATCATTAACGCTGACAGACAAGGTTGTGAAAAAATCAACGTGTTATAAAAACGCGTTGATTTTTTGTTGATAAATTAGTTTGCATAGACCTATATTATTAAATGTGATATAATTTCATACAAAAAAACTATTAAAATCAAGGAGAAATGAATGTGACAAAAGTAAATGTAACAATAGATGGAATTATATTACATTGTGATAATTCTGTAGCAAATATTAACCTCGGAAATGGATATAGAATTGAGAAAAAATATTTTTCTGATTTACCATATAAAAATAAAATAACTGATGGAGAGGGTAAACTTACAATTAATTATTTAGGCTCACAGATGAAAGATGAAAAGGGTATTTATTTTATGTGCCTTCATAAAGAAGACGATTATGAAATACGGTTTCCAGAAGTAAAGAGTGGTATGGCTTTAACAAATGATGATTTAATGTGTGAACAGCAACTTTCAGAATATAAACAAAAAGAAATGAATTATCTGCATAAAGTATTTTCTTTGTTGCATTTGTTCAAAAAAGGAAATATTGGTTTTGCCCAATTGTTTTTCGTCCATAAGTTTACTGTATTCGGTTTTATCAGCCAAAATATGAAACAAACTGATAATAGTATTTCTAAAAATGTCATTGAAGATACTTTGTTTTCATTATCTATTAGTGAAATAGCGGAATGTAATACTTTTTTATCAAGTGTTTCAACACAGGAATTTAATTTAATTAAAGATAATATTAATGAATTTATTTGGGGCTTGGAGCAATCGGATGTGTCTACAGGGTTTGAGCAATATACAACAGCTTTGGAGATGACGTTACTTGCAAAGGGAGAACGCGGAAAAAAGGAAGCATTATCAAAAAGAGTTGCTGTTTTGTTAGAATCAGATACACAAAAAATTCAAGATTTATATAACAAGATGAAAGATTTTTACAGATATCGTTCGGAATCGCTGCATGAAGGTAATGGTCAAAACATTACAGTATCGGAATTAAAAGATTTAGAAGAAATTGTGCGACGGGTTCTTGTGAAATATTTAGAATTTTGCAAAGTTGCTATACAAACAGCCCCTACAGTAACATGGGATACAATAAAAAGAGATAAAATATCAGATTTGAAAAATTCTGTTTCTACAGTAATTTCATCAGGCATTTTACCTGCATAATAATTAACTTAGAGTTACGCAATAGAAGCTATTTTTGAGGGTAACTATATAAAGTATCATTTAAGCAATTTCCACCCTCTACACCCTGCATAAACCAAGGGAAAATTACCCTCTACTCCGTAACATTCCATAATGGATAGACAGCGTAAGCGGTTTATCCGATTGTGATCTCTTGGCTGTCCGACAGCAAAGACAGGGAAAGCCGTCAAGGACGCGCAAGCGTGCAATTTATCCTTGACGGCTTTTTCTGACTTTGCTACTTCTTACCTGTCAAAACAGAATTGCAGGATAGCTTTGATAAGCTGTGCTTTCAGACGGTCTTGAATATCGTCGTTAATATGTCCACGATAGGTAGACAAATATTTTATACGCCCCTCGTAGTGCCGCAATACTGCGGCTATCGCTTCCGGCTCTCCGGCAACAGCTTTTTCAATGGTTTCAAAGGGTATCAGCTTCTTATTCCTCATGTTTCGTTTTCTCCAATTCTTTTCTTAACTGTTTCAATGCCGCCAGCTTCCAATAGTTTACTGTGCTTCTGCTCCGTCCGTACTCATTCCCGATTTTTCTTTCGCTGTAACCGAGGAAGAAATTCATCAGCAGAACAGTACGCCTTTGTTCTGACAGATTAGCTAATGCGTCGGCTAACCGTCTACTTGTAACGACAACTTCTTTCCCTTGCACAACAAAAACAGTCGGCTTTTCATAAACATACTGCTCAAAATAGTTGTCGGTTGCAAACGGTTCAAAAGACGTTTCCGACATCAAATAGTCAAGTGATACTTCATGCTTCTGTTTCCGTCCCAAATCGCGGTACGCGCTGATTGCCGCATTGCGGAGAACGATTTTACAGAACGCGGCAAAGGCATATTCGATATGCTCCATGAATTGTTCAGAATACTTCATCATAACTCACCCCCTTTCTTCCCAGTAGGGGGCTATTACAACAAACGCCCATGCAGGTATAAAACCGCATAGGCGTTTGGCAATATGAGTTATTTAAGTAATTATGATGATTTGTGTATTCATCTTCATAGCCGCAAAATCCCGTTGCATGGAATAGGCTTTTTTTGACAATGGAATAGAATTAAAAATGCGAAAAAGAAACATGGCAATATCTCCCGACACCGCCATGTCTATAAAAATAATTGTGTATTTACCGCTATTCCATTTTATATACAGGAAATGGCGGTTTGTTTTCCTATCACAAAACAGAAAGAGCCAATAATCATAAGATTTTCTTGTGATTATCGGCTCTGCGTCAATGCGTCTGGCTCTGTGATAACTGAAATATTCAATTTTTTTACATTGATAAGATTTTCCTGCTTACACTTCGGACAATATAGTGGGAAATTCTTTATTTCTGTATCTTCCCGTATTCTTAATCGGGTTTTATTATTGCATACAGGACATAAAATCCATTTTTCTTGTTGCAATACACCACCTCATTTCTAATCAAACTACCTTTAATGAAAATCAGAAACAGTGTGCTGAAAAATCACTTGTTTCCCCAAAATGGTAATTGCTTTCTTGCTACATTGATTTACACACCGATAGCATAACGTACACCGTCCGTCTGCTATAATCTTATCTTCTGATAATGACAAATTATTCATAGGACACACCAATGCACATTTCCCGCACTTTATACAAATGTCTGTATCTATCTGTATTTTGTTTGAATATTCTTGTGTTTTACGGTAAAACCAAAGCCGCTGTCCCAAAAGCCCTGCAATATGGCATAAAAATCCCAAACCGTCTTTAGTTGGAGTACCATTTTTCAAATTGCACACCGCTGATTTTATGCGTTCTTCTGTTTGTATAACAATTTGCTTATTTTGAGCCGCAGTACGCTTTAAGGCTTTTACATCACAAATGCAATCCGGCATTTTCAAATGAAGTCCACCCCATACCTGTGCACCGTATCTCTCGAACAATCTTGCAGATACGCCCGCGCCATCGCCGCTAAACAGCCCATTGTTGCAATAATGAAAACACGTTTCCCTTTCCATACATCAGAATTTTCGCAGATAAAATCCCGTACAATTTTAGGCAGATTGCTGTAATAGATTGGATAAGCAAAAATGATGTCTTTATGGTATGTAACTTTTTCTATTGTATCTCTATCTTCTAAAGGAGTTATTTTAATGTTCCTATCATATAGAGCAACAAACTTTTCCAAACAATATTTTGTATTTCCTGTTCCGCTAAAATAAATCCCAATCATATTTTTTCTCCTGTATTATCTAAAAAGGAAAGTTGAAAAACGTCCATAAAATCAATGACTTTCTCTCTCCAGTCATTATCATAATTTACATTATTCATGGTGGCTAATGAAGTAACACCATGTATAAAAGCCCAAATGGTTATGATAATATCATTTTGCTTTTCTTCCGAATAGTGCGTCTGCTCTAATAATTTACTTACAATATTTTTATAGATAATATAAGGTTTATAGTTTTGGTCGTCTGGTATTGATAACGATAAGTCAATTTTTATGTTGGATTGAGAATATAAAAATTGAAAATAAGCAGGATTTTCTACAAAGAAAGATACATAGGCTATCCCCATATCTTTCAATATTTCTACAACATTATTATTCTTTTGAACGGTACTTTCTAATTGTTTAGAAAATCTATCTGTGATAAATAATTGCATTGCTTCAAGCAGTTCTTCTTTATTTTGAAAATGGCTATAAGGGGCAGCGTGGCTGACACCACACGCCGCAGCTACCTTTCTCAAAGAAAAAGCATTTACTCCCTCTGTACTTACAAGCTGAATACCTGTTTCGATTAAAGCGTTTCGCAAGTCTTTATGATGATAAGTCTGTCGTTTCTGTGCCATGCTAAGTCCTCCAATCTTTACACTGTCTATATTATAAAGTTTAAACTTTACAGTGTCAAGATTAAAAGAGGTTTTAAGCAATAATACTCGAAACATTTTCGGTTATTTATTTGGCATTTCAGGAACTTTTCCGTATTAAGAGATAAGAAAAACTTTTTGAAAAATTTCTCTCAAAGCTTCGGCAAAATCGCCCTGTGCGGTGTTGTAGGTAGTGAGAGGAAAATCAGAGGGTTTGGGAAACTTCCCAACAAGCAAAATCGCCCGCTGTCGGCAGACAGAAAACGGATGATTTTACGGAAAGGGTACCCCTTTCCTATGCTTGCTAAGAAACTTTTCTTCTATCAAACTATGAAAGGACGGGAAAGGAATGGAACAGAAGCAAAGTATTGAAAACAGCGGATTTATGCCGGAAAAGGGTAATCCCGCACAAGAAACAGTCACTTACAAAATCGGCAGTACATTCTATGAGGTATCTACCTCATGCGGCGGCTCTGAGCTGCTTTTTGAAAAGATGAAGCGGCTCATAAAATCAGAAAACCTCAAAGTGCCTGCTGACAAAGGAAAAGAAGTCCGCTATAATGAAGATAGCAACCTGTCTGTCGGGCGTTCATTACAGGAGGAATGAACATGACAGCAAATACATATAAGCCCGAACAGATAACCGCATTATACGCCCGTTTAAGTCAAGAGGACGCATTGGACGGGGACAGCAACAGCATTGTCAATCAAAAAGCAGTTTTAACAAAATACGCTTCGGATAACGGCTTTACAAATCCGGTATTTTTCATTGATGACGGCGTTTCCGGTGTAACCTTTGACAGACCGAATTTTAACCGTATGATTGCAGAGATTGAAGCCGGAAATGTAGCGACAGTCATTGTCAAGGATATGTCCCGCTTGGGGCGTGACTATCTGAAAGTCGGCTACTATACGGAAATCTTTTTCGTGGAACGTGATGTGCGGTATATCGCAATCAATGACGGCGTGGACAGCGCAAAGGGCGACAACGATTTTACCCCTTTCCGCAACTTGTTCAATGATTTTTACGCAAAGGACACAAGCAAAAAGGTACGGGCAATCAAGAAAGCGCAGGGCATGGCAGGAGAACATCTGACAAAGCCGCCTTATGGTTACAAGGTTGACCCCGCCGACAGGAAAAAGTGGATTGTGGACGAAGAAGCCGCCGCTGTGGTAAAGCGGATTTTTGATTTATGCGTTGCCGGAAACGGACCTATGCGGATAGCGAAAACGCTTAAAGCGGATAAGATACCGACGACGCGTGCCTACTATGCAAAGCAGAAAGGAAAGCCGCTTCCTGATAATCCGTATAGTTGGAACGAGAGTACCATTGTAGCCGTTTTGGAACGCATGGACTATTGCGGTCATACGGTAAACTTCAAAAGCTACTCCAAATCCCACAAACTGAAAAAGCGGATTCCCACCACAAAGGAACAGCAGGCGATTTTCCACAATACGCATGAAGCAATCGTTGAGGAAGCTGTCTTTGAACGGGTACAGGAATTGAGAGCGAACAAACGCCGTCCAACCAAGGCAGAGCGACAGGGAATGTTTTCCGGCTTGGTATTCTGCGCGGATTGCGGAAGTAAACTGCACTTTGCCACCTGCAAGAGCTTTGACGGTTCGCAAGACCATTACCGCTGTGCAAGGTATAAAAGCAATACGGGAGATTGTACCGCACATTTTATCAGAGAGGAAGTCCTGCGAACAATTGTTCTTCAACGGATATTTGCTGTAACAGCTATGTTCTATGAGGACATCACCGCCTTTATGGAACTGATACAGAAACAGCGGTTTGACAAAGCGGAAAAGGACATGAAGCGCAAGCGGCGTGATGTCGGACAGGCAAAGAAACGGATTGCGGAACTTGACCGGATTTTCAAGCGGATTTATGAGGACGACATCAACGGTACAATCAGCCATGAGAGATTTTCGAAGCTGTCCGCAGAATATGAAGCAGAGCAGAAAGAACTGACGGAAAGGGTAAAGGCAGAACAACAGGAAGTTGATACTTACGAACAGAATAAAAGCGACTTTGACAGCTTCGCCGCTATTATCCGCAAGTATGTGGGAATAACAGAATTAACGCCCACTATCGTCAATGAGTTTGTGAAGAAGATCATTGTCCATGCGCCGGAGAAGATAGACGGCAAGCGTTTTCAGAAAGTGGATATTGTCTTTAACTTCGTGGGAGAAATCCATTTACTGACTAACCCACAGACGTAACAGAAAGAAGCCAATAAACAGGAAAAGACGGCATAGCCCTTAAACGGGGCTATACCGCCTAATTGAAAAATATACTTCCTTGTAACCGAAAACATTGCTGTTTACGGGACTTAATTTTTAATATTTATTTAGCTCTTGCCGCAATAACCTTCTGCTGAACATCCGCAGGAGCTTCTTCATAACGTTCAAAGTTATAACTATAACTTCCTCTTCCCTGTGTCATTGAACGAAGGTCAATACTGTATTTGGATATTTCTGAAAGCGGAACTTCCGCAACAATACATTTCTTTCCTCCGTCTATTCCGTCCATACTGAGGATTCTTCCTCTTCGCTTATTAATATCGCCCATGATGTCACCCATATATTTTTCGGGAATAACTACTTCCATATGCGCTATCGGCTCAAGAATTGTAGGTTTAGCCTTTGCCGTACCGTCTTTGAATGCCAGAGACGTCGCCATCTTGAACGCCATTTCGGACGAGTCTACAGGATGATAGGAGCCGTCTACAAGAGTAGCCTTAAGACCGACAACGGGATATCCTGCAAGCACTCCTGTATTTACACATTCCTGAAGTCCTTTTTCAACAGCAGGGAAATACTGTTTAGGAACAGCACCGCCAAAAATCTTCTCTTCAAAAACATATGGTATAGTCTGGTCTTCAATTGGCTCAAAATCAATAACTACATCACCAAACT
>UQXL01000017.1 GCA_900545135.1 uncultured Eubacteriales bacterium
TCAGTAGTACTTATTTAAATCAGATAGAGAATGGCATTGCTGTTCCCTCTGCTGAATTAAAACAAACGATGGAAAAACAGCTTGAGCGTTTCAATCCGAAAGAACCCCTGTTCTTATTGATTGATTACTTTCGTGCCCGCTTTCCTACTACGGACGCATTAAAGATTATTCGTGATGTATTACAACTGAAAGCGGATTATATGCTTTATGAAGATTTTGGAAAGTACGGATATGAAAGCAAATATGTTTTAGGCGACATCAACATCATGTGTTCCATGCAGGAGCATTTAGGCGTTTTGTTAGAACTGAAAGGCAGAGGGTGTAGGCAAATGGAAAGTTATCTGCTGGCACAGGAACGCTCATGGTATGATTTTATGCTTGATTGCATGACGGTTGGCGGTGTGATGAAACGGCTTGACTTGGCTATCAATGACCGAGCAGGAATATTAGATATTCCAAAGTTAAAGGAAAAATATATGGCTGGCGAATGTGTTTCCTATTTCCGTAAGCAGAAAAATTACGGCAGTACAGAAAAATGTGGTGATGATACGCCAAAGAACACAGGCGAAACTTTGTATCTCGGTTCAACAAGCAGTGAATTATATATGTGTGTTTATCAGAAAAATTATGAGCAGTATGTCAAAAATGGCACAGAAGTTGAAGATACCCAAATCAAGAACCGTTTTGAAATACGCATGAAGAATGAACGAGCCTATTATGCGGTTAAAGATTTACTGACCTATCGAGACGCAGAACGCAACGCTTTTTCTATCATCAATCATTATGTCCGTTTTGTAGATAGAGAAGATGATAAACTGAAAAGTCAATGGAAAATGAATGATAATTGGGCTTGGTTTGTAGGAGAAAACAGAGAGCCGATACGATTAACCACAAAGCCAGAGCCATACACCTTACACAAGGCATTGCATTGGCTACAAAGACAGGTTGCACCAACGATAAAAATGGTACAGGCATTGGACGAAGAAAATCATACAACGATACTGAAAGATATGATTGAACAGGCAGAACTTAAAGACAGGCATAAACATTTATTACAGTTAGAAAAATCAACCATAGAAGAACGCATAGATACCGCTGTTCCACAAGAGAATGACGGTATTTTTTAATTTTTTTGATAAACCTGCAACAAAACATCAACTAGCGTACAGATATGGTGCGAGAAAAGGAAATCTAACTTTTTTTCAAAACTACTCATTAAATCGAGGGTTGCTGTCCCTATATAGAGTGAAAGAAGAAAAAATTTCTTGATTTGGTTAATAAGCAGGCTCTTGAAGTACAGTGTTGTTCTGAAAAGAAAATCAATATTTCCGCAAAACTATTGTCAATTTGTATTCAAACAGGCATTAGCAGTTGAGTGTTGGTGTGAAAAGAAGAAAATATTTTCATTTTCAACTTAACAATCCGTAGTTTCCGTTCCCTATATGGTGCAGGAAAAGAAAAAAAGTTTTGAATATTGGTTACGCTTTTGCTCTTTTCCAACGCGGTATATAGGAAAGACGATTTTCTTCTTTCGTGTTCTTTGATAACCGAATAAAGCAATTCAATACCTTAGACAGACAGCGAGCCTTTGAAACAGATACGCCATGACCTTTCCCCTGCAAAAGCGAGCGATAACCTATCTGTGTTCCGGTAAAAGATTTGTCCTCTTTTACCGCCATGACCTGTTCTGTCTGATAATGATACTCCCGTACAGCCACAGCTTGAGCGTTAAAAGCGTCGCACGCAATGGGTATGGCTGCATAAGAACTATGCAGAGGTGGAAGTCCTGTGGGCTATGACAAAAGCCATTGAATTGCTTAGAAAAAGATTTTTACAGAAAGGGGTGAGAATTTATGCATGATTTAAGTATGCCATTATGGGAGAGATACCTTATGACAATCGAAGAAGCGTCCAGTTACTTCCGCATTGGCGAAAATAAATTGCGTCAAATTGCCAATGAGCATAAACGAGAATGTGTCGTTATGAATGGTAACCGTATGCTTATCAAGAAAAAGAATTTTGAAAAAGTCATAGATAAACTAGAACAAATTTAGTGCAAAAGAGCCTTGTGCGTGTTATGATTTGATTAAGTCGTATATACAAGGCTCTTTCATACTTTGAAAGGAGTTTGAAAGATGTCAGCATTAAAAAGACGAGATAACAAAAACAGAATATTACAGAGAGGAGAAAGTCAAAGAGCAGACGGAAGATACACTTACAAATATGTAGACGCATTGGGTAAAACAAAATATGTGTATGCTTGGAAATTATTACCGACAGACAGAACACCGAAAGGCAAACGAGATGATTTATCATTAAGGGAAAAGGAGCGTATCATACAAAGAGATTTGTATGACGGTATCGACACGCAGGGCGGTAAAATGACACTTTGTCAGCTATACGCTAAAAAGAACGCACAGCGACCAAATGTAACGAAAAATACAGAAGTCGGCAGAAAGTACCTTATGAAAGCCTTAGAGGACGATATACTCGGTTCTAGTAGCATTGACAGTATTAAACCGTCAGACGCTAGAGAATGGGCAATCCGTATGCAACAGAGAGGTTTTTCCTTTGGAACAATCAAGAATTATAAGCGTTCATTAAAAGCGTCGTTCTGTATGGCGATTGATGATGATTATGTAAGGAAGAACCCTTTTGATTTTTCACTTAGTGAAGTTCTAGAAAATGACAGCAAAACTAAAGTCGCATTAAGTGAAGAACAGGAAAGAGCATTACTTGATTTTATAGCACAGGATAACTGTTATCAGAAATACTATGATGATGTGCTGATACTGTTGAAAACAGGATTAAGAATATCAGAGTTCTGCGGATTGACAAGGAACGACTTAGATTTTGAAAATCATTCAATCAATATCAATCATCAGTTACTGAAAAACAAAGACGGTTACTATATCAATGAGCCAAAGACAAAAAGCGGTATCCGCAAAGTGCCAATGAGCGATGAAACAGAAAAAGCCTTTCAGAGAGTGTTGAAAAGGAAACAGAAACCTATGATAAAAGAGATTGACGGTTGTCGTCACTTCCTGTTTCTTTTAGAGAATGGTTATCCTGTACATAACGTAACATACAAAACATTATTGATACGCATAGTTAAGAAGTATAACAAGACAAATGATGTTCCATTGCCACACATCACACCGCATACACTAAGACATACATTCTGTACGCGATTAGCACAAAAGAATATGAAGCCAAAGAATTTGCAGTATATTATGGGACATTCTAATATAACAATCACACTCAACTTATACGCTCATGCCTCAGAAGTTGGGACAAATAAAGAAATGAGAAGTATGATAGCGTGATTTACAACGAAATGTACAACGATTGACAGTGAAGATATGCGTAGTGTAAACCCAGTTCTGCGGTAGATTGAGAAAATGAAAAAAGCCGATAACCCTTGAAAAACAAGGATATATCGGCAATTTGAGAACTTATGAAAAGATATAGAAAAAGTTGATACTATTTTGCATCAAAAAAGCCCGGCAGAAATTTTGGTTTTTGCCCTGCCGAGCCTTGTATATGAATTTTCCCGCGTCCATTTCACGTGCTCATTCACTGAAACTTCACTCCTTCAGGTATCGCGCCATATATGAGCGTATCGTCCTTCTTTTCAAAAACTGTGCATGTGTTCTGAGCAATATCCAGCAATTCTATCGTAGAGGTATCTTTCCAGATTACATAGTATTGGCTGTCACTGCCACATAGCTTGTAAACTTCCTTCGTCACCGTATCAGCACTACCGCTGTCTTTCACATTTACGCCATCCATCCCGTAGGATTCAAGTGTAAATCCCTTTATACCGCGTCCCTCGTCGGCATGCTCCAGCAGAAGAATCAGCGAAGTCTCTTCACTGGCATATGTGCCGTATATGACCGCATTTTCAACGTCTTTTTCTCTTTTCTGCGAGCTGCTGAAATAATATTGCGTCAAATTGAGGACGAGCGAAACTCCAAGCAGTAACAGGAGTATCTTGTTTGTTTTGGTTTTCATCGGAACCTCCCTTATTTTAAACAATTGACACACATTGAAACACCTTTCTGTAACTCACCGTAACATTTATTTATATGAATGTCAATAATATAACATAATTTCAGAAGATAATTTTATGAGCTTGTCAGCATATTTGTGATAAGGGAGCCGCCTGTATTGACTTTTTGCTTAAATTTAAATAATATTATTTTATTATACAAAAAAGAAAAGGCAGACAGAAGACATCACTATGGAAAGATTCAAGACACTTAAAGACCACGTATACGATTTTATCGCAGAAGAAATCAGAGAAGGCAAACTTCTCCCTGGCCAGCGGATAAGCGAAAACGATATCTGCACGGAGCTGGAGATCAGCCGCACGCCTGTGAGAGAAGCGCTGATTCAGCTGGCGGCTGAGGGCATCATAAACAACACTTCAAGAAAAGGCTTCACTATAAAAACCATAACAGTCAAGGAGCTGTCGGAGCTTTATACGGTCATAGGCGCTCTTGACGCCGCCGCTGCCAGACTGTCCTGCGGCAGACTGACCAAACATGACTACGACGACATGTCCTTTTACATAGAATCCATAGACGTGGCCATCAAGGCCGGCAACTTCGATATATACCACCGCCAGCAGCTGGCCTTTCACCAGGTCTATATACAAAAATGCGGCAACAAAACGCTCATCGGATATATAGAGACGGCAAAAAACAAACTGCTGAGCAAGGTCTACACCAATTCTGTAGAGCAGCACGCCATGGACATGCTCTATGACGTCAACGACGAGCACCGCCGCATACTCCAGCTGCTGAAAGACGGCGATCAGGACGGCGTTTCCAAGTTCATAACAGAAAAGCACTGGGTTCCTGTCTATAAAGACGATGATATAATCTTTTAAAGCCCGTGACTCTTAAACCAAAAACACCTGCCGCAGCTTCATTAAGCCGCGGCAGGTATCTTTATATTGTTTTATGCAATTATTTTTTCTCGTCAGGATAGCTGGTTCTCAGCAGGTTTATCCTGTTCTGGCTGTCTATCTCGGAAACCTTGACTTCAACCGTATCTCCGATATTCATCACATCTTCCACCTTTTCCACTCTGCCCTTGGCCATCTTGGAAATGTGGAGCAGTCCCTCCTTGCCAGGAAGCACTTCAATGAACGCGCCGAAGCTCATGATCCTGGTAACCGTTCCCTCGTAGACCTCTCCGACTTCCACTTCCTTGGTAAGCAGCTCTATCTCATGTTTAGCGGCGTCAGCACTGGCCTGGTCGGTGCTGTAGATGCTCACAAGCCCAGGTACGTCCTCTGAAATGTCTATCTTGACTCCGGTTTCATCAATTATCCTGTTGATAGTCTTTCCTCCCGGTCCGATGACGATTCTCACCTTGTCAGGGTCGATGTTCATGGTCAGAGCACGCGGAGCGTACTTGGAAAGCTCTTCACGCGGAGCCTGGATTTCTTCCAGCATCTTGCCCATGATATACATTCTGCCTTCCTTGGCCTGATTCAGAGCTTTCTCGAGGATCTCCCTGGAAAGTCCGTGAACCTTGATGTCCATCTGAATGGCCGTAACTCCGACTTCCGTACCGGTAACTTTGAAGTCCATATCGCCGAGGAAGTCTTCCATTCCCTGAATATCTGAAAGGATAGCAAACTCCGATGAACCGTCCTCTTTGACTCTCTCTATGAGACCCATGGCGATTCCGGCTACAGGTCTGGTGATAGGAACTCCGGCGTCCATCAGCGCAAGGCATGATCCGCATGTCGAACCCATGGAAGTAGAGCCGTTTGACGAAAGAACTTCCGATACTACTCTTATGGCGTAAGGGAAATCTTCAACGCTCGGAAGTACAGGCACGAGAGCTCTTTCCGCCAAAGCACCGTGGCCTATCTCTCTTCTTCCCGGACTTCTTGAAGTCTTGGCTTCTCCCACTGAAAATCCCGGGAAATTGTAGTGGTGCATATATCTCTTGGAAGTCTGCTCCGTGATTCCGTCTATAGTCTGCGCCTCGCTTGCAGGAGCCAGAGTACATACGGAAAGGACCTGGGTCTGGCCTCTCTTGAAAAGTCCGGTTCCGTGAGTTCTCGGCAGAACTCCGGTCTCGCACCATATAGGTCTGATCTCTTCGTGCTTTCTGTTGTCCGGACGGATTCCCTCGTCCAGAATCATCGCTCTTACGGTCTCCTTGGTTATGTTGTAGAGAACCGTATCTATATCCTTGCCGCCCTCAGGGTAGATCTCGGCGAAATGCTCCTTGGTGTCTATCTCAACGGCGTCCATGTTTTCAAGTCTTTCCAGCTTGTCAGGAGTCTGAATAGCTTCTCTCATCTTAGGCGCAGCATACTCCCTGACCGCCTGGTCGATCTCTTCCAGCGGCTTGTATAAAACGACGTCCTGCTTAGGCTTGCCGACTTCTCTCACTACCTCTTCGATGAACTCGACTATCTTTTTGATTTCCTCATGGGCGAAAAGTATCGCATCCAGCATTTCCATCTCAGGAACTTCGTTGGCTCCTGCTTCGACCATCATTATCGCCTCTTTGGTACCGGAAACGGTCATATCCATGTCGGAAACTTCCCTCTGCTCCAAAGTAGGGTTTATGACCAGTTGGCCGTCCACTCTTCCCACTTTAACTGAACCGGTCGGGCCGTCCCACGGTATGTCTGACGTTGCCAGCGCCACCGATGAACCGATCATGCCGCAAACTTCCGGCGAGCAGTCAGGGTCTACGGACATTACTGTGGCCACGACCACTACGTCGTTATAATATCCTTTAGGAAACAGCGGACGGATAGGTCTGTCTATCAGCCTTGAGGAAAGGATCGCGTGTTCGCTCGGTCTTCCCTCTCTCTTGATGAAGCCTCCCGGAATCTTTCCTGCTGCGTACATTCTCTCTTCAAAGTCCACCGAAAGCGGGAAAAAGTCTATGTCAGGCTTCGGTTCTTTAGAAGCGCAGGCCGTAACGTTGACCACGGTATCTCCGTATTTCACCATGACTTGTCCGTTGGCCTGTTCGCAGACCTTACCGATCTCCAGCTGCAGAAGCCTTCCTCCCACCGCTGTCTTGAATACTCTGTAATCTTCAAATCTTGCCATAATTAACAACTACCTCCTGTTAATTCTCTTCTCTCTTCTTCTAACATGTTATATACGCCGGACTCCGCGCGCTCCGCCACCGCAGTTTCAGCACGGAGGCCGCGTCTTGCAATCTTCGCTTTAAAGCCGGCTAAAATTAAAGCGGGGATATTTTCCCCGCTTAAATTACTCAGTAAATAATCCTACTTTCTCAGTCCTAAACGAGCTATAAGAGTTCTGTATCTTTCCAAATCCTTCTCTTTCAGGTACGCAAGCAGGTTTCTTCTCTGTCCTACCATCTTCAGAAGGCCTCTTCTGGAATGATGGTCCTTCTTATGAACCTTTAAGTGCTCGTTGAGGTCGTTGATTCTGTAAGTCAGAACCGCTATCTGAACCTCCGGAGAACCGGTGTCTCCCTCTTTTAACTGATAATCCTTGATTATCTGCTGTTTGATCTCTTTAGTAATCATCTTGTCTCTCCTTTTCCAATACGCCTGCCGCCTCGTAAAACGTCGGAGTGTCGTCAAAACGAAGCGATAGGTAATTATTTCACTCAATTATATTACCATATCCGCTTGCGTTTGTCTATATTTTTTTTTACTTTTCCCGGCCTGCTCCCGCGCCCTGCTTTGTCTTTTCGGCGATATATTCCGCATATCTTTTCCCGCGCCCTCAAAGCTTTTCAAAAAAGACTAAACCGCTGAAACTCTTGCGATTGCCATTGTCTCAGCGGTTTTTATCAACACTTTTGTCCTATAGCCCTAATTAAATTGTAGCTTGAATTTTAGCTTTGTTCATCGCGCGTTTTTTACCGTACCATACGATAGCTGCCACATAAGCTATGGCTGCAACCACGCCGATGATATAAGCGCCTGTCCAAGGAATGTTGAAGCCTATCTTGGCATTGGCGATATATGTCATGGTTATGAAAGCATACCATGCGCCCGGTATGAGCGGCATCCATACGTATTTCGCACGGTTGTTCTCGAACATCCATATGGATATGCCGAGGAAAGCGAACAGTGAAAGAGTCTGGTTGGACCATGCGAAATAACGCCAGAGGATGTTGAAGCCCTCAGCATTGCTCTTTGCAAATACCAGTATTCCAGCAACGAGGGCAAAGATTACTGCCGCGAGGCTCAATCTCTTAAACACATTGTTGGTGTCTATGTGCAGAGCGTCCGAAATCGCAAGGCGCAGCGAACGAAGCGCAGTATCTCCCGACGTGATAGGAAGAATGATAACGCCTACCAGCGCGATGATTCCGCCTACGTTTCCGAGGATATCCTTACAAATTACGCCTATTGTGCCTGTGGCCAGCGAGGCGTCCGCAGCCTGAAGTCCCAGGTTGTAAACTCCCATTGCTCCGGCTGCCCATACCATGGCGATGAAGCCCTCAAGCACCATCATGTTGAAGAAAGTGTTGCGGCCCTGGCGCTCGCTCTTCATGGTGCGGGAGTATATAGCAGTCTGAGTCGAATGGAAGCCGGACAGGATTCCGCAGGCGACCGTTATAAAGAATATCGGTATGAAGTGGTTTGCGTCAAAGTAATCGCCGTAGGCGAATACCGCTCCGTTCCAGTCATCCCAAATTTCCAGCAGCGGATAGTCCTTGACGAAGAGTCCGACAAACACGCCAACAGCTGAGAACAGAAGAATCGCTCCGAATATAGGATATATTCTTCCGATGATTGCGTCTATCGGGAATACCGTCGCCACGAGATAATAGAGGAATATAACTCCGTATATTACCCATGTCGATACCGACGTGGCCTTTCCGTCAAAGCCGAATACCTGAGTGGCTGCAATGTCTCCCGGTGTGTAGATAAACACCGCGCCTACAAGGAGAAGCAGCAGGCTGCAAAACACCTGATATATTCCGTAAACTCCCTTGTTGCTGTATTTTCTCACCATCTCAGGCATTTGAGTTCCACCGTCTCTAAGACAAATCATTCCTGAAAAATAGTCGTGCATAGCTCCGCCGATGATGTTGCCTATAGGAATGGTTATGAACGCTATAGGTCCGAAAAGAATACCCTGAATAGGTCCAAGAATAGGACCTGTTCCCGCTATATTCAACAGATTAATCAAGCTGTTCTTCCACCCATTCATAGGAACGTAATCGACGCCGTCCTGCTTGGTATAAGCAGGCGTTTTTCTGTCATCCGGTCCGAATACCTTTTCGCAGAACTTTCCGTAGAAAGCTGCTCCGACGAACAGGACCGCAAGACCGATAATAAATGTTATCATATCTCTTACCTCCTTTTTCTCTTAGGGATTCAGTGAATTTATTTCCGATATAATATACCAAAATTTTAGTGGTATGTAAACATAATATTTCTTAAAAATTGCTTTTCCTGACATTTTTCTGCCATTTTTCTACCATTTTCCTGACATTTTTCTTGCCGTTTACTTAATATTCGCGCCGCCGCGGCGAGGCTGGACGAAGCTTTCCTCATCCTGTCTGAAAACCGCCATGGCCGCCGAAAGCGTCACGCTGAACTGCTGCTTTGGGTCATCCAAATCGAGATTAAACGAATCCTTTATCTTATCGATCCTGTACAGCACCGTATTGCGGTGCATACATAACTCCTCGCAGGTTCTCTGAAGAGAGCGGTTATTGAGCAGGTAGCTTAGAAGCGTTCTGCAATAATCCGTTCCGTGTATGGCGTCGTGCCTGGCTATTGCGCTCACATTCGGCTGCATGAGAGACTCCGCTTCGCATATCCTTGAAAGCAGAAGAACGTCGTGATAATCCTCCGCCCATGCCAATCGTTTTTTTCCGTCTCTGAGAATCCTCTCCATTACGCTCTGCGCGTCTGCGTATCGCTTAGGCATATCGTACAGCTTGACGAACACATCTGATATTACCACCCTGAGCCGGTACTCCTCAATAAGCCTGTCAAAGTCTCTGTAATTATGTCTGCTATTCAGAAACAGTATGACCTGATTGTCATAGTAGAAAGGATGGGAGGCATAAAATACTCTCCTCAGCTCTCCTCGCAGGGAGTCCTCCATGAAGTTCATGCTCCTGTATTCCTCCAAGCTGATTACGGCTATTCGCTCCGCCTCCAGCGACGCCAAAAAAGTGGACGACGCCTGTATCTGAAAATATGTCTCATCCTTGTACTCGCCGTCCAGGAGACGGCAAAGCACGTCCTCCGCGTCATTGGAAATCACTTGCCTGCGATGATATACGAATATCATCTGCTTTGCGATAAGGGCTTCTATCCACGGCAGGTCATTCTCCGCTCTGCGCTCCAGATCACCGCGTACATCTACGCATATCAGATATCCGAGCAAAACTCCGCCGTGCCTGAGCACGGAAAACCGCCGCCGATAAGAACTTCCTTCAATCCTAATATAGAAGCCTCCGCCTGAGACGAGCCGCTCTCTGCCGCCTGAGGCTCCGCCGCCTTTATTTGTTTCGCCTCTCGTTTCGCTTCCCTTTTCGCAGCTCTCATCGTCTGCACTGCTTTTGCTTTCACATCCGGAGCCGCCGTCCGTATGCTCTTTCATCATGGAGATAAACTCATAAGTCATCTCCCTGCGGTTAATCGCGCTTGAAAAGACGGGATCCTCAAAGCCCGGAGGACAGGCGTGAGCCGCGACGCGAAAAGCGCTGTCTACCAGCATGACAGGACATTCAAAGGCTTCGCTCACGCCTCGGATTATCCGCTCCGTATCGTCGTATGCGAGAAAATCCAAAAAGATGGAATTCAAACTCATAGCTTACCCTAAATCCTTTCCAGTCCGTTCTTTGTGCCGAGAGCACAATTTATTTTTTTAAATTATATCATCAATCCGGTGCAAAAACAACAGCCCAGTTCTATACTGTGAATTGTTCAAAGGGAAAGAATATATGAAAAGGAGACGATGAAAATGAGTAAGAACGCAATCAGAATTTTAAGCGTGGTAGCAGGAGCTCTGCTCATCATCGCAGGAGCATATTGCCTGTTCCATCAAGAGGTTGCAGTTTTATCAGCAGGCTTCATTCTGGGACTGCTGCTTCTGACTTCGGGAATTGTGGAAATCGTGGCGTTTGCCAAGGGGCATACGATGCTGACAGGGGCGGGCTGGCTTTTGCTCGACGGCATCTTATCGGTTCTAATGTCGCTGTTCCTGCTGTTTGACGAAGCTTTCACGATGCTTTCGCTGCCGTTCCTGTTCACTTTTTGGCTGCTGTTTTCAGGCATTTCGCGCTTTGTCAATTCGTTTGACCTTAAAGCTTTCGGAATCCGCGGCTGGGGCTGGGTTACGGCGATGGGAGTTCTGCTTATCATAGCCGGCTTCATAGGCTTGATGGATCCTTGGGTAAGCTATTCGGCAATAGGGCTGACGCTGGGAATAGTTTTCATACTCGAGGGTATGGATTCCATCGTACACGGCTTTGTCTCTCCGTCAACGAGAGATTGACAGCAAATCAAAAGGGGTAAGCAATAGATAAAATTAGACAATAAATAAAATTATATATAAACGAATGGAGGTATGTATCATGTTACCTAGTATCTTTAGTGAAAACTTATTTGACGATTTCTTCGGAAAGGACTTGCTTGAAAGCCGCAGCGCGCTCTACGGAAAGCACGGAAAAAATCTGATGAAAACAGACGTTCAGGAGAAAGACGATTGTTATCTGCTGGAGGTCGATCTACCCGGCTTTAAGAAAGACGAAATATCGGTGGACGTTGAAAACGGTTATCTGACCATCAGCGCCGCCAAGGGGCTGGACAAGGAAAAGAAAGACAAGAAGGGCCGCTATATCCGTCAGGAGCGTTACGCAGGCTCGCTGTCCCGCTGCTTCTACATCGGAGATAAGAAGCCTGAGGACGTCAAGGCAAAATACGAGGACGGTATCTTGACTGTTTCTTTCCCTAAAGAATCTCCTAAGGCTTTGCCTGATTCCAAGAAAGTTACCATCGAGTAGTCAGGCATTAAAGGTATGAGAACCGTCGTTAAAATGCGGCATACAGTCGAAAACGGCTGTATGCCGCATGTTTTTTATGCTATAATATGTTTTTTTATACTGCAACATGTTTTTTATGTTACAATATGGATAAATAAACTTTCGGAGGACATTTGATGCTAGACTTTTTGAGGGAGGAAAAGATCTCTCCCGAAATCATTCGCGGAATAGAGGATTTTCGCCGGATAAACGGCATGTCCGATAACACCGCTGCCGAAGAAATCAAACGGCCGAAACACCTCTACTACAGCAGAGAGGTTTGGGAGCAGGCGGCCGCAGCTCTTCTCTGCGGCGAAAATATAATGCTTGTAGGCTCCAAGGCTACGGGCAAGAACGTTTTGGCCGAGAATCTGGCGGCAGCTTTCGGACGTCCCGTTCAAAACGTTTCCTTTCATATAAATACGGACTCCACCTATATGATAGGAACAGATACATTTAAGGACGGCGAGGTTCGCTTCCGCCCCGGCCCAGTGTACATCTGCGCAGAGGAGGGCGGCTTCTGCATATTGGACGAAATAAACATGGCAAGAAACGAGGCTCTCGCCGTTCTCCACTCGATACTGGATTTCAGGCGAACAGTACATATTCCGGGATACAGGGATTTTACCGTCAATCCGGCCTCGCGGTTTATAGCCACCATGAACTACGGATATGCGGGCACGAGAGAGCTGAACGAGGCCCTCGCCTCGCGTTTTGTCATCATACGTATGCCCGAGATTTCAGAGGACAACCTTAAACGGCTCATCGCAGGCGAATTTCCTCAGCTTAAAAGACGGTATGTGGAGGATTTTTCAGGGCTTTTCAAGGACATCAGCAAAAAAAGCCTGAGCGGAGAAATAACCTCCGCTTCAGTCGACCTGCGCGGCCTCCTAGACGCCATAAGGCTGATAACGGCCGGTCTGCCCGTATATTCGGCGCTGGACATGGGCATAACCAACAAGACCTTTGACCAATATGAACAGACTCTCATAAGAGACATAATTTCGTCAAGAATATCCGCCTCGGCCACGCGCGAGGCCATGTTCGACAGCCGCCGGAGCTCCGACGCGCCGCAGTAAAATCAAGGATCAGCGATAATCAAATGAGCGACAATACCAGTTCCTCTCTTAAGAGGAGAATCTTCAACGTAATATGGACAGCCGCCGGCGAGTACGATTTTCAGCCTGAATTCACGGCTTTTTTTCCTGACGGCAGCCCTGACTTCTATATGAATTCAATAATCGGATATGCGCGCAAGTGGTACGACCGCGACATCATGGAACGCCTTTTCGACAGGCTGAAGCTTTCCGTGTTTCGCGAAACGCTTGACGGACTCCTCTGGATAGCCTTGGAAAATTCCACCTATGAGAGAGAGTCTGAGCTCCGTCCTCTGCTAAAGGAGCTCCGTATCAGGCATGCGGAGCAATTTTTGGCGTGTGAGAAAAAGCTTTCAAGGCAGCAGTGGATGGCTATGAACAGCTCTGTCCATGCGCTCCAGGCCGCCAAATGCCGCGAGCTGCTCGGACAGGAGCCGAGGCTTATCAGCTCCAAGGAAAGAAGCCTTTATGAGGAGCTTAAGTTCGGCGGCGATATGACCTCTGAGGACATTGAGACAGAGTCCTTGAGAATCTTCCGAAAATATTATCACCTTTCGCCCGCAGGTCTCGACGAGAGAAGCCTCCTGACCGCGCTCGCCCGTATTCGCAACAGCTTAAGGCATTTAAGAAGCAGGCTTCCCCTCGGAGCGGTGAGAACAGAGGGCCTCGTATTCGGAAAGCCGTCGGATACTGCCGTGGTCAGCTTCAGAAGCAGCTCCGCCCCGTCCTCACGAAAGCTCAAATCACCTCCCGGCGGAAAGGATCTCCTCTATATAGAAGAATGCTTCGGCTCGTCGCTTTTTTCCGCTGAGGAAGCAGAAAAGATAAACGACGCTCTGTGCACAGGGCCTCACAAAAATTGCAGGCTTCATTTCACCTCAGGCGCTCTGGGCATGGGAAGCCGCTCTAACGAGTTGAGCGACGCCGAGGCTCAGGCTGCAAGAAACAGAGAATACTACAGTAAGCACAGGCTTCTGTATCAGCGTAGCATTCTGCGCCTTGCGGAGCAGATACGCAATTCTCTGCTCGTTCATTCGCAGCCTCTGCCTGTTCTGAGCAAAAGCGGCATATTCAATCCTGCCTACGTATGGCGCGCCACAGAGCTTTCGGATCCGCGCGTATTTATGGACGTTATCCGAGAGGAGCAGGCGGATTTTTCCGTCGATTTGCTGCTGGACGCCTCCGCCTCGCGCATAGAGGTGCAGGAGCTCATCGCCGCTCAGGCATACATCATAGCCGCCGCCCTCCGTATCTGCGGTATACCCATTCAGGTCAGCTCATTTATGAGCATAAGAGGGTTTACGGTGCTTCGCCGTTTTTGCGGCTACGAAAGCGCCTCTCCTGCCGCGTCAGGGGTCAACGGAGACAAAGGCCTGCGCCGTATTTTCGACTATTTCGCCGCGGGCTGGAACAGAGACGGTCTCGCTTTCCGAGGCATAGAAAAGCTTATGGAAAGCTCCGAAACCGACAGACATCTGCTTATAGTTCTGACAGACGCTTCGCCGAACGACGACAGAAAGCTGCCTCCAGACCCCTCCTTGGGCAGAATAATCAGTCTCGACTACTCGGGAAAGGCAGGCGTTGAAAATACCGCCGAGGAGGTGCGCGCACTGCGAAAGAAAGACATTCAAGTCATGGCGATACTTAACGGCAGAGATGACGATACGAAAGCGGCGCGCAGCATATACGGCAACGATTTCATACGAATAGAAAACATAAACCAGCTTTCCGCTGCGGCAGGAGGTCTTATCCGCAGCCGCATTGAAAGGATCAGGAGATAAAAGCATAAGCTTATCGGGCAAAAATATATGGAAAAAAAGAGGGCTGTCTGCATAGGCCCTCTTTTCTCTCCGTACATCGTATTCGGCTCTGAATTTATTTGAGCATTTCTTCTTTTTTGTCCAAGATGTCCTTTACTATCAGGCAAGCCGGACAATCGCAGTATTTCGCGCCGCTGGCCTTTATCTCTCTTGCGTGAGAAACTATTCCCTCTGCCGTCTCGGCTCCGAAATATTCCTTTCCTGCGTCTGAGCCTGCAAAGCCTATAAGCTGATCTATAGGCATTATATCCTCTTCCAGCTCCTTGATGTAGCTTTCCGTTTCAGCCCTTTCAGCCTCCGTTCCGAGAGCGCTCAGCCAGCGTTCCGCCGCCTCCTTGGTCTCGCTGCTGCAAGTAGGAGCCGCTATAAGCTCTCTCGTCTTTGCTTCCATTGCCTCTCTCAAACTGTTTTCCATTTAATACACCTGCCTTTATCCTGTATAATTTTCTATATTTTAACATGACCAGCAGAAATACTCAATATTAAAGGGAAAACTCAAATCAAAAAAAGGAGACTTAAATAAAAAAGTCGCGCCGGTTTTTTCAGCAAGGCAAAAGGGAGCTTCGGCAAGGTAAAAGAGAACTTCGGCAAGGCAAAAGGGAGCTTCCGCTCCGCGGCTTCTGCCGCTTCTCACCAGCTCCCTCCTGCTTTTAACCATTTTGGTCAGTTCACCTTAATAATTATTTTTCAAGCCTTTTTGCCCTGACAACCATAGCCGCGCCTGCTGCTGCGATCGCCATGATCAGCAGAGCCGAAGCTGCGCCCGAGTCGCTCGTCTTCGGAACATCGGTTCCTGCCTTTTCAAACGGCTTGTCGGAGCCGAGGATAGCGTATTCGCTCAGGTGAGTGGGTTCAAATACAAGATTGTCGCCCTCTATCCAGGCGTCGTAACGCTCTATTTTATCTCCGAGATATACGGCCTGATAATACTTATGCCCTTTCAGAACGTCGGTGAGAGGGAGGCTTACCTTTACTTTCGTGTCCTTGATGTCTATCGCGCCCTCAGCTCCTCTTACTGAAATCTGATACACGGTGAGAAAACCGTCAAGCTCCTCCTTGAGCTCAGGTCTTGTCTGGAATATGCTTTCTGCTGCCATAGTATCTGCCGCCAGATAAGCTCCCTCAGGAAGCTCCTTGCCTATGGTCACATTGATTCCGCTGCTTGCTTCCAGCTTTGTTTCCACAGCCTTTGTTACGGTGAATACAGGTATATCAAAGGCTGTTCCTGTCTTAATATCTGGATTCTCCATAAGCGGGCCTGAGGCTACGCTGCCGATGTCTATGATGAGAAGTCCCGAATCGCTCATGAAGTACAGGTTGTGGCCAGCGCCGTTTTCACTGTCGGCCTCCTTGTAGGAGGTGAGCTGGACGCCTGTCTTGACCGTCATGGAGCCGTTTTGAACAAATATGGCTGCTCCGCTGAAGTTCTGACCGTTCTTGTTGACGGTGAGAGAGCCCTCTCCTGCAAAGGTGATGCTCGTAAGCTCGATGTCTCCGAAAACTCTTATACCTGCCAGGCTGTTATCTCCTGACAGTTTTACCGTAAAGTCATCTCCTGCGTTATTTACGTAAAGAATGAGTTCAGGTCTGTTAAAGCCTGTGAGAGTAAGGGTATTCGTCGCTTCGTCCCATGAAGCTCCCTCGATCGTCTCCCCGCCTGCGAGATCCGCAACGGTCTCAATTTCACTAGGAAGCTTCGCAGCCGTCTCAAATGACAGCGCAGGCCCCGTAGGAATTGTTCCCGCAGTCTCTTGGGCTGCAAAGGCCGTAGTCGTCATAGCGGCCATAAGGCAGACGGCTGCGAAAATCGAAAAGATTTTTCTTTTCATTTCACATTTCTCCTTTCATATCTCGTTTTAAAAAAGCTAAGTCATAGCTCTGTCCCTTGTCGCCAAGGACAGAAGAGAGAGTCCTCCGCTGGTCTGCGGCCGCGCAAGACGCTCTCTTCCGGCCTCTGTCATGCTTGGGCGACATCTCCCGTATCTATTGCAGTGGACGGCTTGAACGATTTACGCCTGCCCATGAGCAGCTCGTTTTCCAGGTACTGTATTATCCTGTCTGCTACGGCGGATATGGCTCTGTGCCTGCCATCAGGCGAAAGCTCGGGGCGGGGTCTTATTATTTCCACGGTCAGCTCTGTTCCCAATGAGCCCTCGGCCACAGACAGGGAAAACAGGCTCGTATTGTCGTACACACAGATTTCCGCTTCTACCTTAGCCTCCTTGAGCTCATAGATACAGCCCTCCTTATCGAGCACGTCGTATATTGCCAAGAGGACATATCTCTTTACATAAGGCAGCATTTTTTTAACAGCTTCCATCAATTCATCTCCGTTCAGCGAAACGGTCTTGCAGCGTTGCAAGCTACCGTTGACATTCACTCTACTCTATATATCCGCTTATAGCTTCAGCATACATATCGTCTGTTATCGGCTCAAAGCGATCCCCGTCGTATCCGTCGGTAAAGCCGTTTTCAGCCTTGTATATATCGCCCGTCTCAGTATCGTATACTCTCTCATATCCGAGAGTTGCATCGCTCTGCTTCTGACTTGCTATGTCCGCGCTCTTGTTCCTGTTTTCCCATGATGACATTATCCCGCTCAGGATCGCATCGTTATTTTTGCTGATTTCCATCGACTGCCTTACCTGCTCCTGCCCTGCCTGCTTTGTCGCGTTGACGTAGCTTTCGGAATATTCGAGGGTTCCCATGCACGACGTCAGGGTCTCCTCCCAGTCTATGAAGCTGTCCTTGGCAGCCGTTATCGCCATGACGTTATATGCCATGTAATATCCGCCGTCAGCCGACGGAATCGTATAACCGACAGGATTTCCCGCCGCAATGCTTACGCTTCCGAAGTCGGTCACCGCAGCCGAGAACATTCCCTCTCCGGCCTTTCCGCCCGCATTGAAATCGGCTCTGAGAATTTTTTCTCCTATGGAATAGTCTTTCAGCGGGCTTTCCGGAGCGTCGAAGCTTTCAACCACGCTGAAATCGCTGAATTCCGGAAATTCATAGGACGCATACGACGGCTCTGCCTCCTTGGCGAATTTTACATATTGAGGAAAAATCTTAAAAAAGCTTTCAGTCGACGGCTCGCTGAGCACGGGGGCTAAGGTGAATAGATATGCTCCGCTGCTTCCGCTGTCGTAATTATATTGCCATGCCTTTTTGCCCTCCTCGCTGTGAAGAAGAGCGTCCGCCTTTAGCAGCACGAACATTTGGTTCAGCGGCTCATCGGGGTCCTGTACTCTTATGGAATGATACATTCCGCTGCCTCCGTAGGTCACTTTCCAGCCCTTGGGTATCTCCATGCTGAAATCCTCGTTTTCGTATTTTTCCGTCTCGACCTCCGCCGTCTCCGCAGGTATGGTCTCTATTCGGTCATCTCCTCCCGAGCAGCCGACGACCGAAAGGACAGCGAGCATGACTGCCGCAATGACGGCAAATTTCTTTTTTCCGCAGCTTTTAAAGATTTTCATTTTTTCTCCCATTAAAAAATCACCGATTCGCATATGGCTTTCCTGAAAGATACCACATACGGTCGGTGATTGTAAGTTTACATTTGTCTCATTCTTCTTTTTTATCGTCCTGCCACGAGAAATAGAACTGCATGAGCCCTATTCTGCTCTTGGTTTCCGTCTTTTCATTCATGTTGGCGATATGCCTGTAGAGAGCCGGTCTCGACATGTAAAGCCTCGAGGCTAAATTCTGCACGCTGTCGTCGTGAGTCAAAAGACATTGAAGCACCTCGCGCTCCCTCGCCGTAAGAGAGAAGCTTTCCGCAAAATCGGGAAGCTTTGTCAGCTGGTCGGAGTTGTTCAGCTCGGAATCCTCTCTAATTATATTCTGCTGCCTTGCCATCTTTATGAAGCTAAGCGTATATGCCGCCGTAGTAACGCTTATGGCCACGAACAGCGCCAAGGCGGAAGCTATCATTGCCATAGTGCTCCCCAGCAGCAGCATGTGTACGGAGCCGTTGGCCATGACCATGGCGCTCATGTTGTTGACCGCTTTTCCCATGCCTGCCCAGAGAGCCGGCCTTTTCATATATCGCGACAGCTCCATGAAGCTGACCGTAAAGAATACCACGAAGAAGCCTGCCGAAAGGTAGAAAGAGGCAAGGGCTACGATGAACATGCCGTCGTTTTTCAGCACCGCCACGCACAGGGTAGAAAGCATCATGACGCAGTACATGATTATGCTCATGTACTTTCTCTTCTGTATATCGAACAGGAAGCCTGCCGCCAGACCGCTCAGTGCGAGCAGAAGTCTCGGCCATTCCCCTATGTCGACGGCGCCCGAGGCATGGAACAGGGTGACGGCGTTATCCAGAGTGCTGAAAGCCATGGCCATCAGGGCGCAGACTGCAACCAGCAGAGCCGCAGTCTTTTTTCTGTCGGCATACCGAATTTCAGAAGAATCCATGCCGGCCGATTTTACATTGTAATATCCAAATCTCTGCCTCGTCTCAAACAGCAGCACTATCATGACGGCGAAAAACAGCGACAGTATTATCGCCTCTGCCGTTTCAATATCCACGAAATTATTGTTGAAGAACTGAAGAAGTATGCCCGCCGCATAAGCTCCTCCTACGGTTTTGCCAAGACTCCTGTCAGCCTCGAGCATACAGACAGCCATATAGTGAACCGCGCTTCCGAGAGCTCCAAGGATAAGAAACAGTATGGCTCCTGCCGCGACGGTCTGCACGTATGAAAGATGTCTCTGTATGATGAACAGAGATATTATGCCTATGAACGCAGCAAGGGTGATACCTATGCCGTCGGCGCGCCTGCTCACCCTGCCGTAAAGCAGGGGATACAGAATAAAGCCTACGGCGCTTATGCCGAGCATATAGTTCTGAGAGACCACCGTTTTGTCCTCCGCCTCGGTCAGAGACAGCATATTGACATATAGATATTCGGCTCCGAGAAATATAAAGGTAAACAGCCCTATGAGCGCAAAGGCGCTGAAAGTCGGCGACAGTGTGAATCTGATTTTATTCATATGCGGAGCGTTTCTCCTCTCTTCGCAGGTCATGTGAACTCTTTTATTATTATACCACAGAGCAAGTTTGGCAGAGTGATTCAATGAATCCTACTTTGCGGCAACGCCGAACAATACGATGTCGGATTCATTATACCACAAAGCAAGTTTGGGGAAGTGGTTCAATAAAAGCTTCCTTGCAGCGAAGCTGAACATCCTAATCATTGCGTTTATTATACCTCGAATATTATATACCTCGAAACAGAAAAAATAAATATCTTAATCTCCCGCGCAGAAAAGTTTCTTCGTGAAAGGTCGTCGAGGCCGAGCGCAGACACCTTGCAGACATCTTCGAGGCCGCGGCTCAGGCGGCTCTGAGGCCTGCGCATAAGTGGCTGTATGGCCTTATTTTTCAAACTCGAAATTTCTCGTCAGCTTCACCTCGGGCATCAGCTCGGTGGAAATTATGTCCAAAATCCCCTCCAGCGCCTGTACCTCCTGCTCTGAAAACCTCTCTCTGATACGCTTCATTACCACATTCATATAATCGTAGGTAATGCCGTAATCTTTCATATACTTTTCCGTAACCTGAAGATGATACTCACGCTTGTCCTCCGCGCTCTGCTCCTTGATTATATATCCCTTGCGAACCAGATTGTTTATCTTATACGCGGCATTTGGAGGAGAAAGCTTGCAGAAGCTTGCGAATTCATTGATGGTCGGTCTGCCGAGCGCGTATATGACCTCTACGCAGAACACCTCGACTGCCGAAAGTCCGTCATAGCTGTCGTCCAGCTGCTTAAAAACCTTGGCATAAAGGCTCATCTTAAACTTGGTATAGATTTCAGCAAATCTTTCTTCCAACATGACAATAGTCTCCTTAATCCGTGATTGCAAACGTTATCTCTCCCTGAGCCGCAATCCTGTCTCCCACCTTGGCGACGGCTTTTCCGAAGCCGACCGGCCCGCGCTTCTCCGTAATTTCGCAGCTGAGCTCCAGCACGTCTCCCGGCACCACCTGCGTCTTAAAGCGGCAGTTCTTTATTCCGCCGAAAACAGCTATCTTCCCCTCGTTTTCGGGAAGCGACAGGATGGCTACGGCTCCCGTCTGGGCGAGGGCTTCCATTATCAGTACCCCCGGCATTATCTGCCTCTGCGGAAAGTGCCCCGCAAAATACATTTCTCCCGCAGATACGCATTTTATTCCTCTTGCCCACTTGCCCGGCTCCATGTCCACTATCTTATCGACCAGCAGAAACGGATATCTGTGAGGAATTATTTTTTTGATTTCATCTGAGCTGAGCGTCATTTTTCTGATCTCCCGTCTTATATTTTTTTGAAAATAACCGAAGCGTTGTGTCCTCCGAAGCCGAGGGAATTGGACATGGCATATTCTATATCTGCCTTTCTGCCCTCGTTGGCAACGATGTCAAGATCACATTCCTCGTCAGCCACGCGGTTGTTTATCGTCGGCGGCAGGAAACCGTCTTTCAATGCGCAGATCGTCAATATTGCCTCTATTCCGCCGGAGGCTCCCAGGAGGTGCCCCGTCATAGACTTGGTGGACGAAACAGCCAGCTTATACGCATGTTCGCCGAAAGTTTCCTTTATAGCTTTCGTCTCGCACTTGTCGTTCATCGGCGTGGAGGTTCCGTGAGCGTTGATATATCCTATCAGTTCCTTTTCTATGTCGGCATCTCTGAGCGCCTGAGCCATACAGGCGGCCGCTCCGCTGCCGTCCTCCAACGGCGCGGTTATGTGGTTGGCGTCGCAGTTGACACCGTAGCCCGCCACCTCGGCAATTATGCTCACGCCTCTTTGAACTGCGTGCTCGTATTCCTCAAGGATAAGGACGCCGGCTCCCTCTCCCATGACGAAGCCGCATCTTTCTTTGTCGAAAGGAATCGAAGCCCTGGCGGGCTCGTTGGTCTCACAAAGAGCTTTCATTGATGTGAAGCCTCCTATTCCCAGCTCCGATATGCAGCTCTCTGCTCCGCCCGTCATCATTATATCCTGATATCCGTCTCTTATCTGTCTGAACGCCTCTCCTATGGCGTTGGTCGCCGAGGCGCAGGCGGTCACTATGCACTGGCAGCTTCCCTTTAAGCCGAATTCTATAGCCGTCATTCCTGCCGCCATATTGGTTATAGCCATAGGGACAAAGAGAGGCGAAACCTTGTCAAAGCCCCTCTTTATTCCCTTGCTGTGCTCCTCCTCTATGACTCCCAGTCCGCCGATTCCGCTGGAAATGTTGACTCCGCATCTGGACGGATCCTCTTTCGCCATATCAAGTCCGCTCATATCGAAAGCCTCATGAGCTGCCGCCAGTGCGAACTGGGTAAATCTTGCCGTTCTTCTCGACTGCATTTTGTCCATTATATCACAAGGATCGAAGCCTGTCACCTCCCCTGCCAGCTTTACCTTATGCTCCGACGTGTCGAAGCTTTTGATAAAGTCTATGCCGCAGACGCCGTTTGCTGCGTTCCTCCACATTTCAGCAGCGTTGTTTCCTATAGGGGAAACAGCTCCGAATCCCGTTACAACCACTCTTCTCTTCATATCAGTTTTACCTCTTCAAATTTATATCACAGTCCTGCGCTCAGGCAGTCCGGCTTCTCCTTATCTCTGCCATGCCGCGGCAGCATGATTGTTGAAATTATCTCATGCACATGCCGCCGTCGACGCATATGGTCTGACCGGTCACGTAGCTGCTTTCGTCTCCCGCAAGGAAAGCGATGACGTCCGCCACATCCTCGGCAGTTCCCATCCTCCTGAGCGGAATGGAGCCCTGCACATTTTCCTTTGCCGCGTCTGTCATCGCGTCTGTCATGTCGGTCTTTATGAATCCCGGAGCCACGGCGTTCACCGTGATTCCCTTGGCCGCCACCTCAAGAGCAAAGGATTTTGTCAGCCCGATGATGCCGGCTTTGCTGGCGGAGTAATTGACCTGGCCTGCGTTTCCCGCTATGCCGACTACGCTGGCAAGATTTATTATCCTGCCGCTGCGCTGCTTAAGCATCTGCCTGCTCACAGCCTTGGTCATGAGAAAGGTGCCCTTTAGATTGGTATCTATAACCGCCATGAAATCCTTTTCCTCCATTCTCATGAGTAAGCCGTCTCTCGTTATTCCAGCGTTATTCACCAGCACGTCTATGCTGCCGAAGCGCGCCAAGGTTTCCTCTGCTATCCTCGCGCAGTCCTCCTCGCGTGCCACGTCACCCCGTATGACGAGCGTCTCCGCGCCGCTTTCCTTGCAGAGAACCTCACTCTCGCGGGCGGCCTGCTCGCTTCCGCAGTAATTTACAACGATATTGAAGCCTGCCGAAGCCAGCTTTATTGCCGTCGCCCGGCCTATGCCTCTTGCTGCTCCCGTAATTATTGCAGTTTTTCTTTCCATATAAGTCCTCCTGAAGTATTTTAGCTCTGCTGCTCAGCGATTTGCGCCGCTATCTCAGAGGACACTCTTTCAAAGTCCTCGGCCGTATCTATGTTAAAAAGCTTAATGCTCGGCGCCGTCTTTTTTACAAAGCCCGAAAGAGCCTTGCCCGGGCCTATCTCAATGATGGCGTCTATGCCCTGCTCCTCCATGAGCCTTATGGTGTCCTCGAAATATACGGGCGAGGAAACCTGCCTTACAAGGAGCTGAGCCACAGTCTCGTCCTCTCCCTTTTCGCGGCCCGTGGCGTTAAATATGACGGGGAATTTCATTTCTCCGAAATTCGTATCCTTGAAAACCTCCTCGAGAGCCTTTCCTGCCGGCCTCATGAATTCCGTGTGAAAGGGGCCGCTTACAGAAAGGCTCATACATCTCTTGGCTCCCCTTTCCGTCAGCAGCTCCGCCGCCCTGGAGACGGCAGTCTTTTCCCCTGAAATCACTATCTGCCCCGGGCAGTTGAAATTGGCAGGCTGAACCTTTTCTCCAGTCAGCCCCGAGGCTTCGCCGCAGCATTCCTCGACGGTTTTTCTGTCCGCTCCCAGCACCGCTGACATCGCGCAGTCGACGCCCTCGGAAGCTCTGCTCATTTCCTCGGCTCTCTTTCTCACGAGAGCGACAGCCTCCTGGGGAGAAAATACTCCGGCAGCCGAAAGAGCCGAATATTCGCCGAGGCTGAGTCCTGCCGCCATTTTCGGCTCGACACCTCTTCCCCTGAGAAGCTCCGTAACTCCTGCCGCAAATGCCACCATTACCGGCTGAGTATATCTCGTGTCCGACAGCCTTTCCGCCGGACCTGCAAAGACCGCAGCCCTTTCGTCGTCAGTCAGGCAGTCGAATATCCTCCCGAAAGTCTCGTATTTCTCACAGAAATCCTTTCCCATTCCGACTTTCTGGCTTCCCTGTCCTGCGAATAAAAATCCCAGTTTCATCCTCATTCTCCTTTCTGCCGTGGAAACAGCTCTTCTATAAGCTTCCTCACGGTAGTCATCTCGTTTACTCTGCCGACGTTGCCTCCGCAGAAGAAAAGCCCCTCCTCATAGTTGCCTTTATATGCTTCTATCAGCGCTTTATTTATGCAGTAGGGCGTGGTCTTCGGTTCGCATGTCCTTATGCAGTTTATGCACTTTTGAGGAGGAACTCTCAGGCCCTTGGCTGTCTTTTCCGTAAGGGGCGTTCTGAGTCCTCTGCCGGGCATGCCCACCGGACTTTTAACTATCATCACGTCGTCCTCTGTCGCGTCGATTATCGTCTGTTTGTAGCCGTCGGAAGCGTCGCATTCCTCTGTAGCTATGAATCTGGTCGCTATCTGAACCCCGTCGGCTCCGGCTTTAATCATCTTATCTATGTCGTCTCTGTCGAATACGCTGCCTCCGGCGAAGATGGGAAGCTCAGGCAGCAGCCGTCTTATATCTGCCACGATTTCTTCAAGCGGCTTGCAGCTCCCGTCCATCAGCTCCTCCTCGCCGAAGCCGAGATGGCCTCCCGCCATGCTGCCCTCAGCCACTATGAAATCAGGCGTTCTTCCGTATCTCCTGCTCCACAGATTGGTTATAGTTCTGGCAGCCTTAGCTCCCGATACTATCGGCGCAGCCAAAACGTCGCTGCCCGCAAGCAGCTCAGGCAGTTCCAGAGGAAGCCCCGCGCCTGAAATAACGGCATCTATACCCTCTTCGGCGGCAGCCTCCACCATTCGCCTGTAATTGTTGGTAACGACCATGGCGTTTATGGCCAATAAGCCCTTGCCGCCTGATATCTCCCGGGCCTTGCGTATTTCTCTGCGCAGAGAACGCTCCGCCGCTCCGTCGGGATTCTGCCAGAAATCTTCCTCCGTAAAGCCGATATTGGCTGTTGAGATGACTCCCATCGCCCCCTCTGCCGCTACTGCTCCCGCCAGACCTCCCATGGAAATGCCTATGCCCATGCCGCCCTGTATAAGCGGATGACTGAGCTCGGAAAGCTTGCCCGAAAGCCTGCCCGAAAGCTTGCCCGAGAGCCTATCGGCGTCGCTGCGCGCAGACATTCCCGAAGTCTTTGAGGTATCAGAGCCGCGCGCCGGTTCGGCGAAAGACAGCTTCCTACCTTTATTTGATTCTGACATTTTCATAGCCTTTCATCATGTTTTCAAATATCTTCCTCGCCGGAAGTATCTCTTTCATCATACCCGCCACCTGGCCGGCCATCAGAGAGCCTGTTTTGACATCGCCCTCGAATACTGCCCTCTTGAGCGAGCCCAATGTAAACTTTTCCAGCTCCATCAGCTCCGCGCCTTTTTTCTCCATTTCCGTGTATTCTCTCGTCATGGAGTTTTTGATGACCCTCACAGGTGCGCCGGCGCTTCTTCCGGTGACGGTGGTGCTGTTGTCCCTGGCCTTTATCACGGCCTCCTTGTAATTTTCATGTATAGGACATTCCTCGCTGACCAAAAGACAGGTGCCGACCTGAACTCCGCAGGCTCCCAGGGCAAAGGCCGCCGCCAGCTGTCTGCCGTCGCCTATGCCTCCGGCCGCTATGACTGGAATATCTACAGCGTCGCAAACCTGAGGCACTAAAGCCATTGTAGTCAGTTCTCCTATGTGGCCGCCGCTTTCGCAGCCCTCAGCTATCACGCTGTCAACGCCCAGAGAAGCCAGCCGCTTTGCAAGGGAGGCTCCCGATACCACAGGGAAAACCTTTATTCCGCAGCTCTTCCACCGCTCTATGTATTTTCCCGGGTTTCCCGCCCCCGTCGTGACGACGGCGACTTTCTCCTCGGCCACTACCTCCGCCATCCTGTCGGCTTCGGGATTCATCAGCATTATGTTCACTCCGAACGGCTTGCCTGTAAGAGACTTACACTCTCTTATCTCAGCTCTGAGCTTATCTGCGCTCATTCCTCCAGCGCCGATTATTCCGAGCGCACCTGCCTCCGATATGGCCGCCGCGAATTTGCCGGTGGCTATGTTGGCCATTCCGCCCTGTATTATTGGAAATTCTATGTTCAAAAGTTCATTTATCTTCATATATTCTACCTTTTTTCGCAAAATTCAATATACATGCTTCCGTAAGTCAGTCCCGCTCCGAAGCCTGCGCAGAGAAGTTTCTTCCTGCCTTCAAGCATTCCGGCCTTCCGCATTTCTGCTATGGCAATGGGTATGCTGGCCGCTGAAGTATTGCCGTAGCTCTGAACGTTTTTGAAAAACTTCTCTCCGTTCTCGGAAACTCTTCTGGCTACGTTGTCGATTATCCTCTCATTGGCCTGATGACAGACGTAATAATCCACATCGCCGTCCGTCAGCTCTTCCCTCCTCATGAGCTCTGAAATGCTGTGGGAAGCCTTGCTGACAGCAAATCTGTAGACCTCCTGACCCTCCATCTTGATGAAGTGGGTCCTACCGTCGCACCTGAGAACACGGTTGTCGGGAATACAGCCTCCGTAATATGCGAATTCAGCCTCGGGGCTAAGCTCCGCCACTACTGCTCCAGCTCCGTCTCCGAAGAGAACGCAGGTCGCGCGATCCCCCATATTCATGAGAGGAGATATCTTCTCGCTTCCTATTATCAGGGCGTATCCTCCGAATGGTTTCAAAAGCCCCATGGCTGTCACACAGCCGTATATGAAGCCGGAGCAGGCTCCGTTGAGATCGAAGCTCAACGTCGTCTCGGGAAGTCCCAGCCTGCCTGCCGTCTGACACGCCACTCCGGGCGTATGATCGTCAGGCGTAAAGGTACATACTATGCAGACGGTGATGTCCTCGGTCTCGACCCCTGCGTCTCTTATGGCTGCGGCTGCGGCTTCAAAGGCCATGTCGCCGTTGCTTAAGCTTTCCGCGAAATATCGGGAACGGATGCCTGATTTTTCTGTTATCCATCGGTCGCTGGTATCGACTATCTTCTCCATATCGGCGTTGGTGACCACCTTATCTCCCGCGGCCTTTCCTGCGCCTATTATCCTTATTCCGTTCACTTAAACGATGTCCGCCTTTCTCTTGTTTATATTTTTTCCTATGCTCCTGAGCCGCCTGTACCGCTTTTCCGCCAGCCTTGCTCCGTTTTCCTTTGACATATCCTCGAGGCTGCTTTCCAGCTCGGCTCTAACCGCCTTTAAAACGGCTTCTCTGTTATTCTGAGCGCCGCCCTCGCCCTCCTCGATGATCCTGTCGCATACGCCCAGAGCTTTAAGGTCCTGTGCCGTAAGCTTCATGACCTCGCAGGCTTCCTCCCATCTTGAGGAGTCTTTCCATAATATAGTCGCAAAGCCCTCGGGAGAAAGTATGGAAAACACGCTGTTTTCAAGCATTAAGGCTCTGTCGGCTACTCCTAGGGCCAGCGCTCCTCCGCTGCCGCCTTCTCCGATAAAGACTGATATTATCGGAGTCTTCAGACGGCTCATCAGAGCTATGGAGCGGGCTATCGCCTCGCCTTGGCCTCCTGCTTCCGCTTCCAGTCCGGGATAAGCTCCCGGTGTGTCGATGAATGTGATTACAGGTCTTTTGAATTTTTCAGCCTGCCTCATCAGTCTGGCGGCTTTTCTGTACCCTTCAGGGTTTGGCATGCCGAATCTGCACTTGACATTTTCCTCAAGGCTTCTTCCCTTTTGATGTCCTATCACGGTCACCGGTACTCCGGAAAGAAAGGCTATGCCGCCTATTATTCCCGCGTCCTCTCCGTGAAGCCTGTCTCCGGCCATACAGAAGAAGTCGTCGAAAATGTATTCTATATATTCCCTTGACGTTGGTCTATCGCCGCTCCTTGCAAGGCGCAGCCTGTCAGCCGCCTTAGGGCTGTCCGAGCTCGCAGGTCTGTCCGGATTCGTGAGACTATCCGAGTCCGCAGGCAGCTCTGCGGCTGAAAACCTCTCCGTCATATTCTCAATGGCGTCCATTGCCAGTTCTCCTTTCCCGTCTTTCGTGAGCCAAAAGCATGAACTCAAGCGTCTTCCTCATATTTTTTCTCTCCACTATGGCGTCCAGGAAGCCGTGCTCCAGAAGATATTCCGAACTCTGAAATCCTTCAGGCAGAGCCTGCCCTATGGTCTGTTCGATAACGCGCGGTCCGGCAAAGCCTATGAGCGCGCCGGGCTCGGCGATGATTATGTCCCCGAGACTGGCGAAGCTGGCGGTAACGCCTCCCGTCGTAGGATTAGTCATGACGGAAATGAACAGCAGTCCAGCCTCGCTGTGCTTTGCTGCAGCTACCGAAGTCTTGGCCATCTGTATCAGCGAAAGGATGCCCTCCTGCATCCTCGCCCCTCCGGAAGCCGAAAAAATAATCATCGGCAGCTTCTTTTTAGTAGCGTACTCGAAGCATCTCGTTATCTTTTCGCCGACGGCTGCTCCCATGCTGCCCATGAGAAATCTGTTGTCCATCACGCATATCGCAGTCCTGATTCCATTTATCCTGCCTGTTCCAGTCAGTACGGCTTCCCTCAGCCCCGTGGCCGCTCTTACCTGTTCCAGCTTTTCGTCATAGCCGGGAAAATCCAGCGGATTGCCGCCTTTTACCGCGGCGCATATTTCTCTGAAACTGCCGGGGTCGAGGACGGTCTTTATCCTGTAAAAAGATGTGACTTTAAAATGATGGCCGCATCCCGGACAGACGTACATTTCCCTTGACAGTACCGTATCCTGATATTTGCGTCCGCAGACAGGGCAGATTATACTCCTGGTATTTTCTTTCATCTCTTTGAGGGCAGAAAGTACTTCCCTCTTCTTTTTAAACGGATTCATTCTTTCCTCCTGCTTTCTCATACAATGTCAGCAGTTCTTCAAGGTGGGCGTCCATAAAGCCTGTGTCGTATCCTCCCCTTAAGAAGTCGCTGTTGTACATTAGAAGATACTGCACGGGAAGTATGGTCTCTACTCCCTCTATGACCATTTCGCCCAGGGCTCTTCTCATCTTTCTTATAGCTTCAAGGCGGGTGTCACCCCGGACTATGACCTTGGCCACCATGGAATCATAATACGGGCTTATCTCGCAGCCTGTATAAAGGGCGCTGTCCACCCTGACTCCCGCTCCGGCCGGCAAATGCAGAAAGCTTATCTTCCCCGGACACGGCGCAAAGCCGTCATATATCTTTTCCGCCGTGATCCTGCACTCTATCGCATGTCCCGATAATTTCACATCTTCCTGGCAGAAAGAAAGCGGCAGCCCGGAAGCTATCCTCAGCTGTTCTCTGACGATGTTGACTCCGGTCACCATTTCCGTCACCGGATGCTCGACCTGAATCCGGGTGTTCATCTCTATGAAATAAAAGTTATCGTCTTTATCCACTATGAATTCCACCGTTCCGGCGCTCTTGTAGCCTGCTGTCTCCGCAGCCTTGCAAGCGGCCAATCCCATCTTTTGTCTCAATTCCTCGCTGAGTGAAAATGCCGGCGCTTCTTCGAGAATCTTCTGGTTTCGTCTCTGGATAGAACAGTCCCTTTCGCCCAGATGCACTATGTTACCTAAAGAATCGGCCAGTATCTGAAATTCGATATGACGCGGGTTTTCTATCAGCTTTTCTACATACATGCTTCCGTCACCGAAACAGCTCTCTGCCTCGGCGGAAGCCTCCGTGAACATGCGTCTGACTTCTTCGGCGTTTCCGGCTCTTCTCATGCCTCGTCCGCCGCCTCCTGCTGACGCTTTGAGCAGAACAGGATAGCCTATCTTATCCGCGGCAGAAACTGCCTCTTCGCCGTCTTTGACCAGTCCCTCAGAGCCCGGCGTTACAGGAACACCGGCTTTTTTCATCAGTTCTCTGGCCGATGATTTATCTCCCATGAGCTTTATGGTCTCCGCGGACGGCCCTATGAATTCTATGTCATTTTCTTCGCAGAGACGCGCAAATTGACTGTTCTCCGACAAAAAACCAAAGCCCGGATGGATAGCGTCGCATCCGGTGGCTTTTGCTACTTGTATTATGTTCTCCGCATTCAGATAGCTGTCCTGCGCTTTAGGCCCTCCTATGCATACGGCTCTGGTGGCTATGGACGCGTGAAGCGAATTTCTGTCAGCGGTGGAATATACGGCCACTGCCTCGATAGAATTATCCAGACATTCTCTTATGATTCTTACCGCTATTTCTCCTCTGTTGGCTACCAGCACCCGCTTCAGCATTTCTTCACCTCAAAAAGTATCTCATCGTATTCGGCAAGCTCGCCGTTTATTCCGTACATGTCCTGAATAACGCCGTCACACGGAGATTTGAGTTCGTTCATGACCTTCATAGCTTCGATTATGCAAAGCGTCTGTCCTTTCGACACTGACTCTCCCACGGAGACGAAATCCGGTTCCTCCGGTGACGGAGCTTTATAGTATACTCCCACTATCGGGCAACGGACATATTCTACGCCGTCTGCCTGCTTTATCTCGTTTATGCCTCGCGCATCTTTCTGCGAATCCGCAGCCCCTGGGTTCTCGGCCGCCGGTGACATGTTTTGAACTGCCGCAGGCGGAGCGCAAGCCGCAGACGACATGAAAGCCGCAGGGAGCGCTGACAGATTCATCTGTTCAGGACGCTCCTGGCTTCCTTTTTTCATGCGCAGCTTTCTGCCTTCTTCTTCGATCTCCAATTCTGACAGTTTGCTGTTTTCAAAATAATCTATCAGTTCAAAGATTTCTTTATTCTTCATGATTACGCCTTATACTTTTCGATACAATCCATGATGTCCTGTACAGTCTTCATATTAGGAAGTTCTTCATCCGGGATCTTGATTCCTTCTTCCTCTTCGATGGCCATAACCAGCTCAACAGCGTCGAGAGAATCGATCTTGAGATCGTCTGACAGTTTTGCTTCCGGTGTGATCTTCTCTTCATCGCAGCTCAGTGTATTCACCATGATTTCTTTTAAATTTTCAAAATTCATTTTCATATTCTCCTTTTTTGTACATAATTCCAAAATTTTAAGTAAAGAATTTTAATTAAATTTTTTTAATTAAAATTCTTTAAGTATCCTATCATTAGGCAGCGGTTATGTCAACGATTTTCGCAATAATTCACAATACTTTCACAAAAGGGGATTTCCATCTGAAAGAGGCTTGCAAAATTCAGCGCAATAAAAAAAGTGGAAATGACGGAATCGAAGATTCCTATTTCCACATGCTGACCGCAAGGCATAACTCCGTGCGGAAACAATATTCAGAAATTGACTCAAAACTGTTGAAAACAGTTTGCGGTTGTGGTATATTGGTGTCAAGAGGAAGCCGTAGAAAACGGCTGACCTGTTTGGTCAGCGACCGCCCAGGGGTTCAAGCAAGGGCGGTCATTTTATTTCTTTAACGATCCTATACAGGATCAGCAGGTAAACTACACCAAATATGTAATCTATCATGCTATCACCTTCCTTTAAATCCAAAACCCCTTTGAATTCAGGAAGGCCAACCGCTTTCGCTTGTCCTCTTGACATTTCCATTTTATTACAATTATGCTGCGTCGTCCACTTCTATTTTCCGACTTTTTTCGACAGCGGCTTTAGGCGGTGTGCAGTGATTTTCAGTAGTCACGGCCGAGCGCAGTGGTATTCAGTGACTTTCACAACACCGCAGCCAATCACAGCCTGTGATACGACTTGGCCTCCAGACAGTCTCTTGCGATTTGCTCCGAAAGCTCGTCAGTGCTTGCAAATTTCACCTCGTCTCTTATCATCTTCAGAAACTCAACCTTTATATGCTTTCCGTAGAGTTCCTTGTTAAAATTGAATATATGAGTCTCCACATTCTTCTTGAATGTTCCGACGGTAGGCTTGACTCCCACGTTGGTCACGCTGGGATATCTTACGCCGTTGTATATGCAGTATGTGACATATACTCCGTTGGGCGGCGTTACCATGTTTTCATCTATCATTATATTGGAAGTCGGAAATCCGAGGCTTTTCCCCAGCCTGTTGCCCACGACCACGTCGCCTCCTATGTCGTAATTTCTTCCCAGGTATTTGAAACATTCGTCCACTTCACCCGACTTTATCAGGCTCCTTATCAGAGTTGAGCTGACCACTTCGCCGTCCACCACCACAGGGTCTATAACGTTGACGGAAAATCCGAGGCGTTTGCCACATTCTCTGAGCAGGTCGACATTGCCGGCTGCCTTGCGTCCGAATCTGTAATTAAAACCACAGAAAACTTCCGCGGCCTTTAATTTGCCCACCAGAAACTTTTCCACAAAGTCTGCCGGTTCTGTATTCTGAACTTCTTCATTAAATTCAATGCTGAACATATAATCTACGCCAAGTTTCTCTATGAGAGAAAACTTTTCTTCGCCGTAGACTATGTTCTTCACCTCTTTTCCGCCCGGAATAAAGCTCTTGGGGTGATTTGAAAACGTAAACACCGCACTCTTAAGACCCTCGGCTTTCGCCTTGTCTACTGTTCTTGCTATCAGCTCCTGATGTCCCTTGTGTACGCCGTCGAAGTTGCCGAGGGCTACAGCGCAGGGACTGACGCCTCTTATCTCTTCCAGACTGTTAAAAGTTATCACCTGTCATCATCTCCTGTAAAACACTTTGTCTGCTACAAGCTTCTTGTATTTCAAGCTGTAAAAGGCCGTTCCGAGGAAGACCTCGCCTCCGGCATCGCGCCCAGATTCGCGTCCGCCTCCAGCTTCATGTCCAGCCTCTTTCATATATATGTTATATGCCCTCCTGTATTCGGGCCTTATTTCCATTACGAAATCCTTTTCTTTAAACTCCGGTTCCCTGATTATGCGGCAATTTGAGAGCGGCAGATGAAATCCGTTGACGAATTTTTCCCCTGTTATGCCGTCGACGATAACCTTTCCGAAATGAACAAGCGGAAAGTCAGCGCCGAGAAGCTTAGCTTCGATTTCCGGAATTTCCATAGAAGAAAGGCTGTCAAGCTCTATCGAGTCCTCTATGCTGAAAACGCCGCTGGCAAGTCTGACCAGGCCTGTCATAATTCCGCCGCAGCCCAGCTTTTCTCCTACGTCGCCGCAGATGGACCTTATGTAAGTTCCCTTAGAACACTCGACGACAAAAGTAATCTTCTTTTTCACCAAATCTATGGCTTCAATATTCAGCTCTTTGATATACACGCTGCGGGACTTGACTTTCACTTCCATGCCCTCTCTGGCGTATTCGTAGAGCTTGCGGCCGTTTACCTTGACCGCGCTGTACATGGGAGGCGTCTGCTCTATGAGGCCGTGAAAAGAAGAAAAAGCGTTCCGCACATCTTCCTCTCCTATGCCCTCCGTGCTTCTTTCTTCGAGTATTTCTCCCCAGACATCGAGGGTGTCCGTCACCTTTCCCAGCTCCATCTCGCACCTGTATGTCTTAAAATCCAGGTCGAGGTATTCAGTTATTCTGGCAGCGCTTCCGATGCACACAGGCAAAACTCCGGTGGCCATAGGGTCGAGAGTTCCCGTATGGCCTACACGCTTGACGCGGGTCGCTTTTCTCACTCTGTATACCACATCATGGGAAGTCATTCCGGCCGGCTTGTTGATATTTAAAATTCCGTCTTTAATCATATCTATTCGTCCAGGCCGTCTATGGCCAGCAGTATTTCCTCTTCCACAAGTTTCGCGGCTTCCGCGATAGTCTTATAAATAGTACAGCCAGCCGCTTTAGTATGGCCGCCGCCGCCCAGCTTTGAAGCTATCTCGGCTACGTCACCTCTGCTCTTGGCTCTCAGGCTCACTCTGATTTTCTCTTCTTCATATTCTTTCACCACCGCGGCAAATTCAACCCCTGCAATGGATCTGAGTTCCTGAGAAAGACCCTCGGTCTCGTCCATGGCGGCGCCCGTCTCCCTGAGCATCTCCTGAGTCACGAGAACCACAGCGCCTCTGCCGCCTCCGATGATTTTGAGCGTTTCCATGGCTCGATTTCTCATCATGAACTTTTCCATTCTGACGTTTTCATAGAGCTGAACGCTGGTGCCGTTAAAGTCCGCTCCCCAGCCGCAGAGCTGGGCAGCTATCAGGTGACTCTTGGCCTGGGTGTTGGAATACTGGAAATTTCCGGTATCGGTAGTTATGGCTGCAAATATGGCTTCGCCGATCTCTTTATCAGGTTCCGCGCCCAGTTCTCTTAGAAGTTCAAAGACTATCTGGCCCGTCGCCGCCTCTGCAGGGTCGATGTAGTTGTAAGCCCATTTAAGTTCGCTCGTCCTGTGGTGGTCGATACAGATAGTCGTCTTTCCTGAGGCGAATTTTTCGGCTCGTTTTTCAAAGCGATCGCTGCTGCCGCAGTCGACGCACATGCATATATCCGGCTCTTCTATCTTAGCGCTGTCCCATGTGCAGTATCCCTTGTCCAAAAAACGCAAATTTGCCGGAATATCATCTTCCAGCAGCACCCACGTTTCTTTTCCCAGTTTTCTTAAAGCTTTGCACAGAGCCGCACACGAGCCAAGCGCGTCTCCGTCAGGATTGACGTGAGGAAAGAGCATGATGCTCTTTGCCTCACTTATCTTTCCGGCGATTTCTTTCAGCGAATTATTCTTCACTAGCATCAGCCTCCTCGTCGTCTTTCTGGTAGCTGTCAAAGTCCATGGTTCCGAGGATTTCATCTATGTGTCTGCCGTATTCTGCCGAGGTGTCCATCTTGAACAGGAGCTCGGGAACACGTCTCATTCTGACGCTTCTGCCTATTTCCTTGCGGAAAAGCCCCGACGCGCTCTTGAGGCCGGCAAGGATCTCCTTTTCATGCTCGCGCCTTTCCTCTTCATTCTTTGACATATCGAGAACGGAAACATAGCAGGTGGCATAGCTGCCGTCGCTGGTCACGTCCACTCCCGATATGCTTATCATTGAGGACAGTCTCGGGTCTTTAACCTGATGCAGAAGCATGTTTCCGACAATCTTCTTTATCTCTTCTCCAAGCCTGCCCTGCCTGTAACCTTTTCCCATAGTCTTTCCTTTCCGGAGTATATATCAGAGAAAAATTACTTTCTCTCCACTTCCACCATGTGGAAGCATTCTATAGTATCCCCGATTTTTATATCGTTATAATTTTCAATGCCGATACCGCATTCGTATCCCTGATTTACTTCCCTGGCATCGTCCTTGAATCTCCTCAGCGAAGAAATCTTGCCCTCGTGGATAACTATGCCGTCGCGCACAAGTCTTATCTCGGCGTTGCGGACTACCTTGCCCTCCTGGACGTAAGCTCCGGCTATGATGCCGATGTTAGGAACTTTGAATGTCTCTCTGACTTCGGCTTTTCCGAGAACCTCTTCCTTGAATTCAGGGTCAAGCATACCCTTCATGGCGTCCTCAACGTCATTTATGATGTCATAAATGACTCTGTACAGCCTTATCTGGATATTTTCCCTGTCGGCAAATGTCTGCACGGCCGTCGTAGGTCTCACGTTGAAGCCTATGATGATGGAGCCTGTAGTTCCGGCCAGCATTACGTCGGATTCCGTTACGGTACCTACTCCTGTATGGATTATCTTTACTCTTACGTTTTCGTTGTTGAGTTTTTCCAGCGAAGAAACTATCGCTCCGATGGAGCCCTGAACGTCGCCCTTGATAATGAGGTTGAGGTCTTTTACTTCGCCCTCCTGTATCTGGCTGAACAGCTGCTCAAGAGTAGTGCTGGCGTTTCTCGCCAGGATTTCTTCCCTGAGTTTGGCTTTTCTGTTTTCGGCTATTTCCCTGGCCACCTTGTCTTCCTTGACGGCGTGGAATTCGTCTCCGGCTTCCGGCACATCGGTAAGTCCCAGAATTTCAACTGCTGTCGCAGGACCGGCCTTGCGTATGGTCTCTCCCTTGTAATTGGTCATCAGACGTATTCTTCCGGCACATGTTCCGGCTACTACACTCATGCCGCTCTTGAGAGTTCCGTTGGTAACCAGCAGTGTAGCTACAGGACCCTTGTTCTTGTCGAGTCTGGCTTCGATTACGGAACCCATGGCGAGACGGTTAGGATTTGCCTTGAGTTCGAGAACCTCGGCCTGGAGCAGTATCATCTCCAGCAGATTGACGATTCCTTCTCCTGATTTGGCTGAAACAGGCACGGATATTACGTCGCCGCCCCAGTCTTCGACCAGAATACCGTGTTCTGTCAGATCCTGCTTTACTTTATCAGGATTTGCTCCCGGCTTATCTATCTTGTTTATAGCTACAATTATAGGAACGCCGGCTGCTTTGGCGTGGCTGATGGACTCGATGGTCTGAGGTTTTACCGAGTCGTCTGCAGCTACTACCAGTACGGCGATATCTGTTATATGGGCTCCTCTGGCTCTCATGGCGGTGAATGCTTCATGTCCCGGAGTATCGAGGAATACGATCTTCTGGCCGTTGATAGTTACTTCGGAAGCTCCTATGTGCTGAGTGATACCGCCTGATTCTGAGGCCGTAACGTTGGTCTTTCTTATGGCGTCCAGCAGAGATGTCTTACCGTGGTCGACGTGACCCATAACTGTGATTATCGGAGCTCTAGGCTTCAGGTCTTCTTCGCTGTCTTCAAAGGTCTCCAGCCCCTCTTCGACTTCTTCCTCCTCTACCTTAGCTACGACTACGCTCATGCCCAGCTCGTCGGCCAGGATCATCACCGTATCCTCGTCTATGTTCTGGTTAATATTGGCCATGATTCCCAGCTTCATCAGCGCCATGATAACCTGAGATGTGGACACGCCTGTCTGTTCGCAGAAGCCTGCTACGGTGATTGGAACCGTGATGGCTACCGTGCCGGTAGGAAGTTCCTCCAGTATGTTATCTTCTTCCACAGGCGCTGCCTTAGGCTTGCTGTGCTTTTTAGGCCTTGCCTGTTTTTCCAGTGAGCGTTCCTGTATCTTTTGTTTATTCTTCTTGCCGCCGTTATCCAGCTTGGCAAATTTGTTTCTCTCTTTATCGTGGTGCTGAAGCTTTTCTGCTCTCTTCTGATTCGGCTTGGCGTTCATATCTCTTCCGGCCGATGAAGCTGCAGGTCTAGCGTCTTTTCTAGGACCTCTGTCCTGACCCGGCCTCTGCGTTCTGTCGCCGCGCTCGCCTCTGTCGTTTCTGTCGCCTCTAGGCGGTCTGTCGCCGCGCTGCGGACGTTCCCCGCGCTCTCTGCGTTCTCCTCGTTGCGGACGGTCGGAGCGGTCGCCGCGCTCTGGTCTGTCGCCTCTTGAGCCTGCGAATCTGTCGTTATCTCTTCTAGGAGCAGCTTCTCTTCTCTGAGGCGCGCTCTCTCTTCTCGTCGATTCGCCCCTTGCAGCATCCGTCTTTACAGCCTCTGCCTTCGGAGCTTCTGCTTTGACAGCCTCTGTCTTAGGAGCCTCAGGCTTCGTCTCCTTGGCAGGTCTTGTCTCAGAAGCGGAAGCTTCTGTTTTAGCTGCCGCCGCTTCGCTCTTGATTTCTGCCGCTTCGCTCTTAACCGCTTCGTCTTTGAGCGGTTCGGTCTTTACATCCTTGATTTCTTCTGCTGGGGCTGGAGCAGGAGCTGCCTTTGCAGGCTCTTTTCCCCTTTCGGAAACCTCTTTCGGCACTACGGGTTTACCCATAGGCACTCTTGTTCTACCCTCCAGAGTTTTATTTACCACCGGTTTGCCCATAGGCGGCCTCTGCGCCGGCTTTTCCTGCGCGGCTGGCTGCTTCGGCTTTACGGTCTTATTCTGAGTTCTTACCTGAGGTTTTACCGCCGCCTTGACGGTGACCCTAGGCTGTTCTTCCTGTTGGCTTTCTGTCTTTTTGGGCGTCGCCCTTACAATCTTCGTTTCTTTTGTGTTGCTCTCTGTTGCCATTAGAACACCTCCTCTTACATTGATTGGATATGATCAATCTCTTCTAAAATCGCTCTTGATAAATTTTCTTCCGTGACGCCGAAAATACCGGCGTTTTCCTTGCCCGTGATATGGGAAAGTTCTTCCTTGCTGCCGTATATCCTATAGGGGATATTGTTTTTCGCAGCGGCTGCCGTCATCTTTTCCACGGAATTTTTCGCAAGGTCTTCAGCCAAAATTATCATTTTCACTTTTCCCTTGCCTATCATAAAAATACATGTATTATATCCGACGGCCAGGAGCCTTCCTCTCGCTCCCAGTCCCAGATATCTCAGAACTTTGTCTTTCATCTATCCTCTTTAAGTTCGGTTTTCTCTTTGAGTTCCGCCAGCTGGCTGAAGATACTGTTCTTCTGTTCTTCGCTTACAGGCGTTCCCAGACTTCTCTCGAGGGCTTTTTTCTTATATGCTTTTTCCCAGCAGCCGCTGTTGTCTCTGCATAAGTAAGCGCCTCTTCCCTTGGCTCTTCCTGTAAGATCTACGGAAAGTTCTCCCTCATAGCAGGTTATCCGAACCAGTTCTTTCTTTTCTTTTGATGTCATGCATCCTATGCATCTGCGCATAGGCGTTTTTCTTTCTTTCACGCCATTTCCTCCGCGTATTTATTCCGCTTCCTGCTCTTCTGAAGCTTCATCAGCAGCTGCCTCGGCGGCTTCTTCCGGCGCTTCAGATGTTTCAGCCTCTTCCAACGCCTCGGAAGTTTCGGCTTCCGCGTCCATCTCAGCTTCGGAAATTTCAGCTTCTGCATCTTCATCGTATTCCACGAAGCCTTCGTCTCCGTACTCTTCTTCCGCTGCCTTATACTGGGAATGGCTCTTGATATCTATTTTCCATCCGCTCACCTTGGCGGCAAGTCTCACGTTCTGTCCTTCTTTTCCTATGGCCAGTGAAAGCTGGTAATCAGGGACTATGACTGTCGCCGATTTTTCTCCGCTCTCATCTACGATGACCTCTTCAACTTTTGCCGGGCTCAGGACGCTGGCGATAAGTTCTTCCGGATTTTCACTCCAGGTGATGATATCTATCTTCTCTCCGTGAAGTTCGTCGACTATGGCCTGAACTCTCGTTCCCCTAGTTCCGACGCATGCGCCGACAGGATCCACGTCTTCAAACTGTGTATATACGGCCATCTTTGTTCTGGAACCTGCTTCCCTGGCGATTCCTTTTATCTCGACAGTTCCGTCCTCGATCTCCGGAACTTCCAGCTCGAACAGCCTCTTTACCAGCCCCGGATGTGATCTTGAAAGAAATACCTGAGGTCCCTTGGTCGTCTTTTTAACGTCCATTATGAATACTTTCAGGCGGTCATTGACTTTGTATCTTTCTCCCGGAACCTGTTCGTTGGCGGAAAGGATTCCCTCCGTTCTTCCCAGATTGACGAATATTGTCTCGTTGCTTATCCTCTGCACAGTTCCCGTGACTATTTCGCCCTGCCTGGTCACATAGTCGTCGAATATCATTCCTCTTTCAGCTTCTCTTATGCGCTGCACCACCACCTGCTTGGCTGTCTGGGCTGCGATTCTTCCGAAATCTCTCGGAGTGACCTGATATTCCACTATATCTCCTGCCTGGTATCTGTAGTCGATCTCTCTCGCCTCGTCGACGGAAATCTGAGTGAGCTCGTCTTCAACCTCGTCCACTACGTCCATGCGCATCAGAACCGCTATATCTCCCGATTCGCGGTCGATATCTACTCTGACATTCTGCGACGTTCCGTAATTTTTCTTGTAAGCCGACACCAAAGCTGATTCTATAGCTTCAATGAGAACATCCTTTGAAATCTGGCGTTCTCTTTCCAAGTCATCGATTGCCTGAATAAATTCCTTGTTCATCTCTAATTAAACCCTCCTTTAAAAAACTACGGCAAGACAGGTCTTGGCCACCTGTTCCGCAGGAAATTTCAGTTCGTTGTTATTCTCATCGGTTATTACCACGTTTTCATCTATAAGTCCCTTGAGCGCTCCGGAAAAAACTTTTTTTCCGTCCATGCCTTTGTACAGAGTCACGTCTACCTGCTTTCCGGCAAATCTGGCAAAGTCCTGCGGCTTGTAAAGCGTTCTGTCCATTCCGGGCGAGGAAACTTCCAGATAATAGTTCTGAACTACCGGGTCAGCTTCGTCCAGTTTTTCGCTGAGGAATCTGCTGACCAGCTCGCAGTCGTCGGTGGAGACATATTCGTCAGCACCGTCTCCGGCTTTGTCGATGAACACTCTCAGGAACCAGTCTCTGCCCTCTTTGACAAACTCGCAGTGATAAAGCTCAAGTCCGTTTTCTTCCAGGAACCCGGCGGAAATATCCGCGACCAGCTCCGTAACTTTTTTCTTCGCCATTTTTCCTCCCAAAATAAAGGTATATATCCAGCGCCCGGCCGTATGAACACCAGCCGTGCACGCCTCAGCCGTTTAAGCGCCAGCCGTGCAATAAAACTGAAAGAGTGGGTTATGCCCACTCTTCAAGTAATACCTTTTAGAAATTTAATCCTTAAATAGAATAACACATAGTTCCTGCAATTGCAAGGGGAAATTTTGATGAAATGCTGTTTTTTAGCCTTTTTAGCATGTTAACAATCTTCTTCCAGACGGTTTATCATCGCCGCTCCAGTGAGCGGACATTTAGTATAACATATGCCACAGTCGTCACATTCCGATTCTTTTATATGATATTTGCCGTCTTCGCCTCGATAGATGGACTGTTCGGCACAGTTTTCAGCGCACTTGCCGCATCCGGTACATTGATCGGTGATAAAATAAGACAGCTTGACGGGTTTTTCTCCGCCGAATGAAAAGCACAGTCTTCTCACCATATCGTCTCTGTAGAGATGAAATATTTCACCGCTTCCTTTTGATAATCTGAACAGGACTATGAGAGCAGTGTTATGTCTGTACATTTTCATGGTGCCCGGATTTTTTTCAGCATATTCTCTGTAGACAGATTCTTTGACGCATTCCTCCGCGCACGCCCTGATCCTTATGCTGTGATGCGTATCCTCCAGCAGGGAGGATGCAGATATCCATGGATTTTCCTTGAGCTGCCGGTAAAAGGGCTTCCCTCTGGACGTCATGAAATAAATATCACCATCAGACATCCTCTGCAGCGATATTATCCTGCTTTCAGGTTTTCCGTCCTTTACTGTGGCAATGCTCACCCGTCCGCCCTGTTCCTGCAGACGTTTAAATATCACATCCCATATCTCTTCCTGAGAACTGCTTTCTTTCAGTCCCCAGAGAGCTACTTCGTCATATATCATCTTAGCCCTCCCATTCGTTTCTGTCTATTGCTCCGCAAGGGCAATTATTATAGCAATCACCGCACTCAAGGCAAGCCGCATGATCTATGACGGCCTTTCCGCTTTTGATTTCGATGACCTGAGTCATACATCTCTCTTCGCATGATCCGCAGCCTGTGCACTTGTCGTTTACCTCATAATACCACGGTCGGGCCTGCATGCCTCCGAAGCCGAAGCGAAATCTCAGCAGCTTATCATCTTCATAGACATCGAACACCTCTCCCTCTCCTTTTTCAAGGCGGAAAAGAGTGAAATTCTCCATATTTCTCTTGTATAGCTTTTCGGTCCCGGGATTCAGTCTCCAATATTCAGCCATTAGTTTTTCATCGCGAATTTCCTCCGCTATGGCGTTGATTCTTATACTGTATGTGAGTCTGCCCTTGGTATTTATTATTATCCCTCCGCTTATGCGAGGATTCTTTTTGAGTTCGGCGTATACAGGTTTCCCCGGGCAAAGCCCTATGTACAAAGCATCCGTATCATCTAGACTGTGGACCTCAAGCCCTCTGTTTGTAGGCGTTTTTCCGTCCGTTCCAACGGTGCAGAAAGTCATGTAACCTGTTTTTCTTATGGCCTCGAAAGCTTTGCGCCTGATGGTTTCTTCATTGTCTTCTCTCGTAAGGCCGAGAGCCGGCTTTATTTCTTCCTGGAATTTTATTGTTTCAGTCATAAAAGCAACCTCCTGTTATTTCCTGCCAGCAGTTTGTATGCATCGCTTAAATGATGCAGCCTACTATCGCGCACACTATTATAAGCGGTATGTTTACAAACAGGAATGACGGTATGCAGGAATCCTTTATGTGGTCGTGCTGACCGTCTATGTTGAACGCGCTGGTAGGGATGAGCGTCTGATTTGATGACGGAGCTCCCGAATCTCCCAGAGCGCCTGAAGCTGCGACGAGCAGTATTATCGCGGCGTGGCTCATTCCAAGCTGGACTCCTAAAGGAACCAGCACTGTAGCCACTATAGGAACGGTGCTGAAGGATGAACCTATTCCCATAGTTATAAACAATCCCAATATCAGCATGAAGAAAGCTCCGAACACCTTGCTTCCGCCGATCAGCTCCGCGCTGGCGTTTATCAGCGAGTCAAGCTGTCCGTACTCTTTACTTACTGCAGCAAAGGCGACGGCGGCCATCAGAACCAGGCAGACGTAAACGCTGGTCATTATGCCTTTCATAAATACAGAGTCAAAATCTTTTATTTTAATCGCTCCCGTTATCACTAGAACGGCAATCATCACCAGAGCTGCCAAAGGCATGGAATCTGTGGTCACCTGAATCACTACTACTGAAGCTGCTGCTATGAGGCAGGCTATGTGTCTGAATTCTATCGGCGGCAGCTGGCGGCTCTTCGCCTCTCTTTCCGCCTCTTCCAGCAGATTCTCACCGTCCTCACAATCGTATTCTCTAGGCTTTCTGTATTTGAACATCGCAAGAGTTATTGCGATCAGCATGGCCACCGCTATAAAAATATTGGCTTTCCATATTTCGTCTATGGTCACTTCGAGGCCGTTTTCTGCAAGAGCCGTCTGTATTATTCCCATAAAAGCAAGACCGTAGCCTACCGGAAAGCAGCAGTATCCCATCTGCAAACCGCAGCAGGTGGTGATTACAAGCAGTCTTCTGTCTATCTTATAGTCTGTCAACAGCTTCAAAAGCGGCGGTATTATTACCAGCAGGAAAGAAACTCCCACCAGCACAAAAGTCTCCGCTATGATTGCAAGCACTGTGAGAACAATGGGAAACAGCCATACTCTGTTTCCTATTATCTTTGCAACTCTCGGAGCCAATACTTCTCCTACATTATTGTACTGCATGGTAGTTGCCAAAACTCCCAAAAGCAATAAAAATAAAACCATGCGGTCGTCGTTTCCCATGTTTTCATAAAACATGGTCAGTCCTTCCGTCACAGAAGCGCCTCCCAGCACCGCGCATATAAGCGACGACAATATGATCGCGAGAAACACGTTGACCTTGAGCAGGCAAAGCGCCACTAAAATTATAACTGATAAAATTATAGGGTTTGTGATAATTGTAAGCATGTAATTCAGCCTCCTGTTTTTCTCTGATCTCACATTATCACATTATAGCTTTAAAGCGATAAAGCGTCAAGCTGTTTTTCTTCGCATATTGCAAAAAAATAATTGATGCCGCTTTTTATGCTCTCAGCGGCATCACTACCAATTGCTTATTACATTTAGAAAAAGCTCAGCTGGTCCGTCTCCGGCAGGCCTTTGAGCACGCCCCTGGCTTTGAGCGCATCCACCAGCGACTTGCTTATCTTGGCTCTCTTGAATATGTCCTCTATGGTCTCATAAGGAGAACTCTTATATTCATCAACAAAGGAATTGGCTGCCGTTTCTCCCATGCCGTTCAGAGCCATGAACGGCAGCAGCACCTTTCCGTCCTTGATCTTGAATTTGGAAGCATCGGACTCGCCCAATTCCATATCGGCGAATTCATATCCCCTGGAATACATCTCGTAGGCGACCTCCAGCACGGTCAGCTCATTGCCCTCCTTGGCGGTGGCCGCCTGACCCTTGGCGTTTATCAGATCCATCTTCTCCAGTATGGCGTCGCTGCCCTTTAATATGGTCTCTTCGTCGAAGTCCGCCACCACGCTGCTGAAATACGTCGCGTAAAACTCGGCCGGATAGTACACCTTGTACCAGGCCATTCTGAAAGACATCATCGTATATGCCACGGCGTGGGCCCGCGGGAACATGTACTGTATCTTGATGCATGAGTCTATGTACCACTGAGGAACTCCGTGCTCGCTCATGACCTTCAGCTGCTCCTCCTTGAGCGGCCTGTTCTTTCTAACGTCCTCCATTATCTGGAATGACGTCTTGTTTTCGATGCCCTTGAGCATAAGATAGTTCATGATGTCGTCACGGGTTGAAATAACTTCTCTCATCGTAGCTACGCCCTGCCTTATGTAGTCCTGGGCGTTGTTGAGCCATACGTCTGTGCCGTGGGAAAAGCCCGAGATCCTGACCAGGTCGGCGAACTTGTCCGGCTTGGTATCGTCCAGCATCTGTCTTACGAAAGCTGTTCCGAATTCGGGAATTGCATAGGAACCGTGGGTAAACCTGTAATTCGGATTCTTTATGTCTAAAGCTTCGATGCCGTTGAAGATGCTCAGCACCTTTCTGTCCGTCAGCGGAACCGTCAACGGGTCGACGCCGGTCATGTCCTGAAGCTGTCTTATCATGGAGGGTACGTTATGTCCCAGTATGTCCAGCTTGAGCAGGTTTTCATCTATCTTGTGATAATCAAAATGGGTGGTTATTATGTCCGATTTTACGTCGTTGGCCGGGTGCTGCACAGGGCAGAACTCATAGATTTCATGGTCGTCAGGGACGATTACTATTCCTCCCGGGTGCTGGCCGGTGGTCCTCTTCACGCCGGTGCAGTGCTGCGTGAGCCTGTCCGCCTCGTACTTGTTTATCGGTATTCCCTGCTCATCGTAGAATTTGCGCACGTAGCCATAGGCGGTCTTGTCCGCTATGGTGCCTACTGTTCCAGCCTTGTAAACGTTCTTCTCTCCGAATATAGTTCCCACGTATTTGTGAGCCGTGGCCTGATATTCGCCGGCGAAGTTGAGGTCTATATCAGGTTCCTTGTCTCCGTCAAAACCCAGGAACGTCGCGAACGGTATGGTATAGCCGTCTCTGTTCATCTGTGCTCCGCACACTGGACACGCTTTGGGAGGCATGTCTATTCCGCAGTCGTAAAGCTCCATGTCTCCCCATTCCAGATGCTTGCACTCCGGACAGATATAATGGGGATCGAGGGGATTTACTTCGGTGATTCCTGCCATGGTTGCTGCCAGGGAAGAACCGACGGAACCTCTGGAGCCTACAAGGTAGCCGTCTTTTAAGGATTTGTTTACCAGCATCTGCGCCGACACGTACATGACGGCGTATCCGTTGTTGATTATGGAGCTCAGCTCCTTTTCCAGCCTCTCTCCTATGACGTCGGGAAGAGGGTTTCCGTACATGCTGTATGCCTTTTCCATGCATGTCTTTCTCAGAGTTTCTTCCGCGCCGTCAATCTTTGGCGGAAATTTTCCCTTAGGCACAGGCAGCAGGTCGTCGACCATATCCGCTATCTTGTTTGTGTTTTCGATGACTACTCTGCGTGCCACGTCCTCGCCGAGATATGAAAATTCCTCCATCATCTCGTCCGTAGTCCTCAGATAGAGTCCCTGGCCGTTTTCCGCGTCTTTATAGCCCTGGCCTGCCATTATTATGTTCCTGTAGATGGCTGAAGTGTCCTGGTCGTAGTGGGCGTCCGTGGTGGCGACCACCGGCTTTCCCATCTCGTCGGCCAAGGCGACTATCTGTCTGTTTATGTCTTTCAAATCCTCTGTAGTAAGCTGGCGCCTTTCGGGATATTTTCCGCCCTCAGTCCTGTCCTCTGTAAGGAACTTATTGTTTATCAGAGGCTGAATTTCCAGGTAATCGTAGAACTCCGCGATCTTTACGATTTCTTCGTGAGATTTCTGATTATAGAACGCCTGATACACTTCTCCTGCCTCGCAGGCAGAGCCGATGATTATCCCCTCCCGGTTGGCCTGTATCACAGATTTGGGCAGCCTCGGTCTCTTGTAGAAATAATTCAGGTGGGAATAAGAGACCAGTTTGTAGATGTTCTTCAGTCCTTCCTGAGTGGCGGCAAGAAGAATTATATGATTGGTCGGTCTGCTCTTGTAATCTATATTTCCCTCTTCGTCGATGAGTCCCTCGTCGTTCAGCACGTAACCCTCCAGGCCGTAGATTATCTTTATCTCCTTGCCTTTGTCCCTGAGCTTTTTCGCAGCCTTTGCCGCGTCAGGGAAAGCTTGTACTACTCCGTGGTCGGTAATGGCCACCGCCGGCTGTCCCCAGGCCGCGGCCTGGTTGACTATGTCCGCAGGTTCGTTGAGGCCGTCCATGGCGCTCATCTTGGTATGGGCGTGAAGCTCAACCCTCTTGCCGTCAGGCCAGGTGTCGGTTCGTTCCATGTCGGTCCTTTCGCCTTTTTCCAAATCCTTTATCATTATTATATTCAAATTTTCAAAGGTGTCCCACTGTACCTGACCTCTCACCTTGACGGTATCTCCGGCAGCCAGAAGCTCTTTGATCTCCTTTTGTTTATTTTCGGTGATGAAAGCCTTCGTGCATATGGTCGTCGTATTGTCGGTAAGAAGCAGCGTAATGAGGAAATTGCCGCTCTTTATGAGGCGGAAATCCATCTTGAAAATAGTCCCCTCCACCACGACTGTTCCCTGGGACGGTTCGATGTCCCTGAGCGCCGTATTGGGATTTTCATTTATATTTCTTCCCATTATGCGGTTTCCCTCGGCGGGAAGTTCTTTTTCGCGCCTCCTGCCTTTCCATTCGCCTCTCTTCTGGAAAGAATTATCTTCTGTTGCCGGCGGGGCGGCGGAAGATGCGGCTGCGGCCGAAGCCGCCGCCTTTTCCTGCAGGATTCTGGCATATTCTTCAACGGAAGCTTTTATCTCTTCCTCTTCGCCCTCTTTAAGGGCCTTGACCTTATCTAAATACAATTCCTGATCGTTTTCAAAATGGATATCGGCTTCTATGCTGAGGCAGTCTTTCAGAAGATGCTCGAATTTTTTCTTTACAGTTTCGTTGAGCTTTTCCACCGCGAAATCGCCGAGGGCATATATGATCAGTTCCCGTCCTGAAAGGCTGATCCTGTCTGTATGTATGGTCTTGGTGATGGACGAATATTCTCCGTTGACAATTTCGATCATGTGGGGAATGAAGAGCTTTATGGCTTCAGTTTTCTCGAGAGCCATGCCGCTGTATGAAAAGTTTATCTCCACGCCCTTCAGCCTGCCGTCCATCTTATTCGCCAGTTCATCCTTTATCTTATCGCAGACTTCCAAAGGCATGACAAAATTCAAGGTCATGTCTAAAGACAAAACCCTGGATTCTTTTTTTATCGACGCTCTGTCAATGGTATATTTAAGACTTTCCGCCTCCAGACCCCCTACCGGTCCGTGCTCCCTTAAAGCTCTTTCGATTATTTCTATCATCTGCTCTGTTAAAGCTCCTGTAATGTTTTTCGAAATATTATTTAGAATGTTAGCCGAAATATTCCCGGAAATGTTTTTCAATCATGTCCATCAATTCATCGGCCAGAGATTCTTCGCTGACGGTTTTGATGATTTCTCCCTTAGCGAAGATGAGACCCTTTCCGTCGCCGCCTGCCACGCCGAAATCAGCTTCCCTGGCTTCTCCCGGACCGTTGACGGCGCAGCCCATCACAGCCACCTTGATTCCCTCAAGCCCCTGCCGCTGCAGTTCTTTTTCCAGCGGCGCAAGCTTCTGTTCCACTTCCATGGCCAGTCCTTGCAAATCTATCCTCGTCCTGCCGCAGGTAGGGCATGAAACCACGTCTATGGCTGATTTCCTGAGTCCCAAATTTTTCAGTATATCTATAGCAAATTCCACTTCTTCTTTCGGATCGGCGGTAAGAGACACTCTCATCGTGTCTCCTATCCCCTCAAGCAGCAAAGCGCCCAATCCTATGGCCGATTTTATCTTTCCGTTCTTAGGAGTGCCGGCCTCGGTGATGCCTATGTGCACCGGAACGTCCGTCCTGTCTCTCAGCAGCTTATGCGCCTCGTAATTCATCTTTACATCGGAGGACTTGATGGAAACTACGAGATTTCCGTAATCCATATCCTCAATGAGACGAATGTTTCGCAGAGCGCTTTCCGCCAGCCCCTCAGCCGTAACGCCGCCGTATTTTTCTACTATGTCTTTTTCCAATGATCCGGAATTGACTCCGACTCTTATTGGAATGCTTCGTTCTCTCGCCACCTCGACGACAGCCTTGACTCTGTCTGGGGAGCCTATGTTGCCGGGATTTATCCTTATCTTGTCAGCCCCTGCCTTGATGGCTGCTATGGCAAGCCTGTAATCGAAATGTATATCTGCTACAAGAGGTACTTTGACTTTCTTTCTCACTTGTTCAAAAACCTGAGCAGCTTCCATGTCAAACACGGCTACTCTGACGATCTGGCAGCCCGCGTCGGTCAGCTCAAATATCTGTCTCAAAAGAGCAGCCTCGTCCCTCGAATCCACGTTGGTCATGGACTGGACCGAAATGGGCGCACCTCCTCCTATCAGAACGTTTCCGCAGTTTACTTGTCTTGTGATCATTCTCTAACTCCCGAATATCCTCGTCTTTTAGCTTTCGGATAATTTTCTAACTTCCGAATATCCTCGTAACATCGTTGAAAGTAACGTATATCATCAATGTGAAAAGCAGCCCCAGGCCTATGAGGTGTATGGTACCCTCGACTTTCTGGCTTACCCGTCTGCCGGTGAGCATGGTATATATCACGAATATGATCCTGCCTCCGTCGAGAGCCGGCAGCGGCAGCATGTTGATTATGGCCAGATTGAGGCATATCAGTGCGGTGAGGAAACCGTAATACCAGAATCCGTACTGGGAAGTCTCGCTGACCATCTGTACCATTCCCACAGGGCCGCTCAGATTATCCGCGCCTACTTTGCCGGTGAAAAGCTGTCCCAGCGTATCGAACATGGTCACAGTCATGTTCCAGGTGGCTTTGGCACCCTCGGCTACCGCTTTAAAAGGATTGTGGCTTATATCGGATGTAATTCCTATGATATACCTTCCGTCTTCTCCCTCCTGAGGAATCAGGCTGAGAGACTTCTCTTCGCCGCCTCTTTCGACGGTTATGGAAAGGGCTTCGCCGCCAGATGAAGCGATCGCCTCAGAAACGTCCGTCCATTCTTCTGTCTCCGTCCCGTTTATATTCTTTATCTCGTCGCCGGACATGAGCCCTGCCTCATAGGCCGGGCTGCCCTCCGACACCTGATCAATTTTCGTCGTGGTGAATCCTATGATGCCCACCACCAGCGACATTATCAGCACGGCGCACACCACGTTCATAAAGGATCCGGCTGCCAATATTACTATCTTCTGCCACGGTTTTTTGTTGTTGAAAGCCCTGGGCTCATCGGATTCCTCGTCCTCCCCCTCCATGGCGCAAAATCCGCCTATGGGAAAAAGCCTGATGCTGTGCAGCGTCTCCCCTCTCTGCTTTTTCCATATCGTCGGTCCCATTCCGAACGCGAACTCGTTGACTTTTACTCCCAGCCTCTTGGCAGCTATGAAATGTCCCAGTTCGTGCGGAAAGATCATTATGCAAAATAACAAAATAGCAAGTATTGCTGTCTTCATATATCCCCCTCAAAAGTTTCCGGCCGCCTCGCGGCGCTTTGCTGCCTAGCGTTTCGTGCCGCATCTGCGGCTCTTTGGCCATCAGCGTTTCGTGCCGCAGCTGCAATGCCAGCTCCGGTTTTTATTCGGCCGCGGCTGCGGCCGCGTTCGCAATGCCGCAGGCTTTATACGCTTCTGCGCGCGCCCGGCGGTCCGCCTCCATAATTCCCTCTAAATCTAAATTATATGCAGGTTTATGCCTGTCGATTATCTTTTCCAGATTATTTTGAATGTCGATGAACTTGATTTTGCCTTTCAGGAAAAGCTCCACCAGCACTTCATTGGCGCCGTTCATGAGGGCAGGATAAGTTCCGCCTGCCTCCGATGCTTCGTAGGCCAGCTTTATACATTTAAACACGTCTGTATCGGGTTTCTCAAAGGTAAGAGACGAGGCTCTGCCGAAAAAGTCTATTCCCTCTTCTCTGCTTGCCAGCCTTTCAGGATAGGCCAGGGCAAAGCTTATGGGTATGCGCATGTCCGGCAGTCCCATCTGCCCTATGACCGACTTGTCTTCAAATTCTACGGCCGAATGAAGTATGCTCTGCGGATGCACGAGAATTTGGATTTTTCTCACGTCCACATCGAACAGCCACTTGGCTTCTATCACTTCAAGGCCTTTGTTCATCATGGTAGCAGAATCTATGGTTATCTTCTTTCCCATGGACCAGTTGGGGTGTCTGAGAGCCTGCTCCAGAGTTACGTGCTCCAGCTGTTCTTTCGTATATCCCCTGAAAGGTCCGCCGGAAGCCGTCAGAAGTATCCTGTTTATCTTCCTGCCCTGGTTTCCTTCAAGGGACTGAAAGATGGCGCTGTGCTCGCTGTCTACAGGCATCAGCTTTATCTTTTTCTCCGAAACGGCTTTCATTATCACTTCACCGCCGGCAACTAGAGTCTCCTTATTGGCAAGAGCCACGTCCCGACCGGCCGTTATGGCGTGATATGTGGGTTCCATTCCTCTCATCCCCATCAAAGCGTTGACCACCATGTCGCAGTCAGCTTCGGCCGCGCAGATAAGTCCCTGCCTGCCCCACATTATCTCAGTATTGGGATGTTTTTTCTGCAGCTCACGCGCCGATTCCTCGTCGGCCGTCACCGCCATGAGAGGCTTGAACTCTTCTATCTGCCGCGATAAAAGCTCAGTATTTTTGCCGCATGTCAAAGCTATCGCCTGATAGCGGCTGCTGTTTTCCCTTATTATGTCCAGGCACTGGGTTCCTATTGAGCCGGTGCTTCCCAAAAGTGAAATCCTCTTCATGATCAGACTCCTTTAATCATATCTAAAACAGCGATGAGAAAGCGATCGCGTAATAGACCAGCGGCGCCGTAAACATCACGCTGTCGAACCTGTCGAGAATGCCGCCGTGTCCCGGAATTAGGTTTCCGTAATCCTTTATACCCATCTGGCGCTTAAATGCCGAGGCCGACAGATCTCCCAGCTGAGCGACTACGCTGCCCAGAGCCCCGATGATCAGACATTCCGTAAGCATATCCGGAATAACGAGCCAGCCGAACAGGCCGCAGAAAACGATGCTTCCCACTACGCCCCCAACGGCTCCTTCTACGCTTTTTTTCGGGCTGAGGTTAGGGCAAAGCTTGTGCTTGCCGATGGCCATTCCCGTAAAATACGCCATTATGTCGGTTCCGAAAGCCGACAGGAAAACAAGCCAAATCAAGACCGGGCTTTTCGATTGATCTATTAAAACTATGTGATATGAAAAGAATCCGGCATACATTATTCCCATCAGCGTGGCCGTCATGTCTTCCAGCTTTCTTTCGTTTACTCTGAATCCGTAGATCATGCTGGCGCAGACCACCGCCGCCATCCAGGCCGTCACCAGGGCAAAATTATCCGGCGCCGCTATATTGAGCCCATAAAGCGCAATAACGCTGACGCAGGCTATGGCAAACGAAGGCTTAGCACCGGCCGCCTCAAAGCCTCTGTAAAATTCTTTCACCCCCATAAGCCCGACTATCAGGGCGGCGAAAAATATAAACCAGCCGCCCAGATAGACCAGTATCAAAAGCGGCAGCATTATGCACGCTGAAATAATTCTTGTTTTCATCTCTTTCTCCTGCTTATGCAGATTCCGGCGGGAATCATCAGGTTTTCCCGGATTATTTTATCAGATTTTCCGAAATTTTAAAATTTTCAGAATTTTTCGGATTTTATCTGCCGCCGTATCTGCGTTCTCTCTTTGTATATTCTTCGATTATGCTTTCAAATTCATCAGGCGTAAAATCCGGCCACAGAGAGTCGCTGAAAGCCATTTCGCTGTATGCTCCCTGCCACAGCAGAAAATTGGAAAGCCGCTCTTCTCCGCTTGTCCTGATTATCAGATCAGGATCAGGAATGTTCTGGTTTTCCATGCCTGTATAAAGATAGCTGGAAATCAAATCCTCGTCTATATCCTGTCCTTTAAGTTCTCCGTTTTCCACGAGATAGCATATCTGTCTTACGGCGCGAACTATTTCCTGTCTTCCTCCGTAATTCAAGGCTATGCTGAACTGCAGTCCGTCGTTGTCCTTAGTGGTCGTCAAAGCCTTTTCTATGCTGTTTACTGCTGTCTTAGGGATCTGATTATAATCTCCCAATATCCTTACTTTCACGTTGTTATGATGCAGTTCTTCCAGCTCGCTGGCGACGTATTTTACCAAAAGGCCGAATATGCCTCCCACCTCTTCAGCTGAACGCTTCCAGTTTTCTGTGGAAAAGGCGTAAACAGTGAGATATTTTATACCTATGACGTCCGCTCTCTTGATTATCTCTTTCATAGCCAGCATGCCGGCGTTATGGCCCTGCAGCCTGTTTACTTTATTCTTCTGCGCCCAGCGTCCGTTGCCGTCCATTATTACAGCCACGTGTCTGGGCAAAACTTCTCTGTTCAACATATATTATCACCATAAACAGTGTGGCTGCGCAAGCAGCCACACCTTTTTAAATTTTATTATACTTCAAGGATTTCTTTTTCTTTGGCGGCTACGATGCTGTCGATTTCTTTAGTCGTCTTGTCGGTAGCCTTCTGGATATCATCCAGCGCTTTTTTTAATTCATCTTCCGTGATTTCGTGGGATTTTTCCAGCTTCTTGAGTTCCTCATTGGCGTCGCGCCTTATATTTCTTATGGCGATCTTGCTGTCCTCTCCCATCTTCTTGACGGTCTTGGTCAGTTCTTTTCTTCTCTCTTCCGTAACCTGAGGGATTACCAGCCTTACGCATTTTCCGTCGTTGGAAGGTGTAATTCCGATGTTAGCGACATTGATGCCTTTTTCTATTTCATGAATAGACTTGGCGTCAAAAGGCGTAATCAGAAGTGTCCTCGGATCAGGCACAGATATGTTGGCAAGATTTTTCAGCGGAGTCGGAGTTCCATAATATTCAACCATCACCTTATCAAGCAGCGACGGATTGGCTCTTCCCGCTCTCACCGTATTTAAATCTTCTTTTAAAATAGATATGCTCTTCTGGCTTCTTTCTTCAAGCTTCTTCTTGACTCTTTCCATAACAGTTTCCTCCTGTTTACTCAATTATTCCGTTATCTGATTTATCTTTTTTCTTTTGTCCTTTGTCTTTTGTATTTCGCCGGCGCCGGCAGCGGTTTACTCTGACTTTTAGTACAACTGGCGCAGCTGTGCATCTGATGGCTGATTTACAATACCGTTGACGACATGAACTGTCAGCCTGCCGTTTATGCCGCTGGTGCCTTGCGGCGGAATTGCATACAATCTGCCAGTTATACATCTGGTGCCTTGCGACGACTGCGGTTCACTCACCGCCGGTCGTTAGCTGCAGTTCTACCGGAGTGTGCCGCCTAGAACTGCCGTCGGTCGTACCTTTGCCGACATGCGGCGTGCGCCGGCTAGGCATCGTTAAGCTTTCGCATCATTCAGCTTTCGTATCTTTCGTATCGTTCAACTACCGTGCTTCCCTGCTCTATTCGATCACAGTTCCGATATCCTCGCCCATCACCGCTTTCATCACATTACCTTCCTCGGCAATGGCGAAAACGTGGATTTTTATGTTGTTATCCTTACAGAGGGTTGCGGCTGTAAGATCCATAACTTTCAGATCTTTTTCCACAACTTCCATGTGGGTTAGTCTTTTAAACTTTACGGCGTCTTTATGAATCGACGGATCTTTGTCATATACGGCGTCTACATTCTTTGCCAACAATATTACGTCTGCGTCCATTTCTGCAGCTCTCAGCGCCGCTGTCGTATCGGTGGAAAAGAACGGATTGCCTGTTCCTGCTCCGAATATGACAAGGCTGCCGTGCTCCAGATGGCTAAGCGCTTTTCTTCTGGCATAAGGCTCTGCTATTTCTCTCATCTCGATGGCGGTCTGCACCTTGGCCGGAACCCCCAGCGCGAGAAATGCGTCCTGCAGAGCCAGCGAGTTCATGACGGTGGCCAACATTCCCATGTAGTCTGCGGTCGCTCTGTCCATGTCCTTGCTGGTTCTTCCTCTCCAGAAATTTCCGCCTCCCACTACGATCGCCACTTGTATGCCAAGGTCATGGATCTGCTTTACTTCGGCGGCCACTTTCCTCGTCATCTCTTCGTTGATGCCGAAATGCTGTTCGCCGGCCAAAGCTTCTCCGCTGATTTTGAGCAGAACTCTCTTGTATATAGGTTTCATTGAGTATTACCTTCCTCTCTCATAAAGAAATGCCAAAAGATTTTATTATTATGTATTATTCTTCTATCCTTTTAAAAGTAATTATGTAATGATTGCGATATTGCATAGTCTGTAATATTACGTGGGGTTATTTGTAATATTATGTAAAATGTTGTACAATTTTTTATTTTAAACGATTTTTGACAACATCTTTTATCTTAAGGCGTGTCGAAATTTGTCGAATCAGCTATGAGTTTAAGTAAATGTTGTCAAATTTCGTAATATCCGAAAATTTGACAACGTTTTTTTCTAAAAATGTTGTCAAAACCGCCGTGAATCTTAAAAATGTACAACATCGACACGATTCGACATGGAAAAATCCCTAAAGTTGTGAGTTTTTCTCTCAAAATGTTGTCATTTCAGCGATAAATTTAATTTTTGCCAACATCAAATCCGACGAGTCATTTTTTCAGCGGCATTCTTTCATTTTGATTCCCTGAAAGCAAAGCGGCAAGCCGTCGCTTCGCCTGTTCTTTAAAAGAAATAACAGTTTTGCGGTAATATATTTTAACGCCCTCCAGTTTGGCAAGCGGCGTTTCAATGTCCGCTTCCTCTCGGCGCAGCCGGTATGCTTCTTCTCAGCACAGTGGATACGCTCCATCTCGTCGCAGCCGGTATAACTTCTGCGGACATTATACCACAAAGCCAGTCCGTCAAAGTGATTCAACTGACGTTTTCAACGTATGAATTATCACAAAATCTTTATTTCATTGAAAAGAACAGCCTGCGAAACAGGTGAAGCCGCGAATGGTTTCAGTTTGGAATCAAAATCTGTCTGAGCCTGCCGCGAGTCATGCGCCCCAAAGGCAGCGAGTTATTTTGATTCCCTGAAAGCAAAGCGGCAAGCCGTCGCTTCGCCTGTTCTTTAAAAGAAATAACAGTTTTGCGGTAAT
>UQXL01000018.1 GCA_900545135.1 uncultured Eubacteriales bacterium
TCGCTCCTTTCGTAATACTTTGTATTACATTTCTGCGATTATGTCAACGTGAAATTTCCTATCCTTATGAGTCAGCTGAACTCACTTTCATTTTTTCCCCACATTATCATTATAAATTAAAAAGTTTTCCCGTGCGTCTCATCTTTTACAAAAAAGATAATTTTTTTGCGACTTCATATACGAATTTTGACTTGTATCTGCTGTATGTAGCTCTTCCGGCATCATGCGGAAATGGCGCTGCATATAGAATATTTTGCCACACTCCTTTGATGTATTCTTCGGGTATCTCTTTTTTTGCCTCTTCAATCGCCTTTATCCTGCTATATATCCTCTCAAGCCTTATAGCTGTATTTGCTGTCGGATCCCCTATCTTCGTTCCCCTGGGCTGTCCGTCCATCACTCCGCATATAAGTCTGATTTCCTCTTCATATTCGCTTTTTAATCGGTCATAATCTCTTATGGCATATAAGGTCTGCCGGTATAGATTCGCCGGCAATATCCAGGGGTTTGATTTCTTCCGCTGATAATCTCTCGTCATTTTCACTCCTTTCGCATTACAAAAGACCTATAGAATAAGTTCTTCTATTGTGCCCTGTATTTCCTTGTACGCTTCGCGCATTGCTTTCGTGTAATTTATTCTTTCGCCTCGCGCCGTTCTTCCTTTTGACCATCTCTTTAGGCGCGGAGTCTCCCTTGTTGAAACCATTATGTATTCGCGGCATATAGTATCCGTCAGTTCATTTTCGTATACTTGCACGCTGTCTTGGTCTATCTGATAATCTTTTAGACTTTGAGGTTCATCTTCAATATTCTTGCGGCTTATGATTTCCTCTTTGCCCTCAGGAATTACGATATTTCTGCTCGTTGTATATCTCTTCTTCGATATGTCGCCGTTTTCCATATGAAGAGCTGCCGCCTGTTTTAATAAATAGCTCGCTAGATCTGCATAGTTAGGATAGTCCCACAAAGGCTTATGAAATACTGTCCCATGTGGCCAGCATTTTCTTATTATCCGGAAAGGTATGTTGCTGCAGACGATATGATGATGAAGCCTCGTTCCCACTCTCTCCGTTACGGCAACTCTTTTAAGCTCAATACCCTCTTTCTGGCACTCTCTCCTTATTCCGTCGAGAAAAGCCTTTAATATTTTTTCTGCCTCTTTTTTGCTCGGTTCCGTTTTGTATGTTAAAGTGAGCAGATGGTCGCCTGGCTTAAAGTTGGTGTTTAAAATAAGAGTCAATCTGAAAATCGCATACCTGAGATTATTACGCCAAACTTTCTCCGAAGTCGTCTTTTCTCTAGGTGCTCTCTTCATACACTTATCCACTGTCCGTTTCATCTTTTCTCTTGTGATTATAGTCTGCCCTGCGACATACCTTTCTCTTATGTACATACTCTTTTCCTGTTCTATTGTTAATAAGCTTAGCAAGCGTTACTGCTCATACCGAGCGCCATAATTTCCTTATATATATGTAGAAAAAATTCCTATAGGTTTGCCGGACACATTTTGTGCCCGGCTCGTTTAGATTTCATCGTGACTATTTAATATCTCTTTTAACTTTTTGACTTCGTCGAAAGTCATTCCTCTGCGGCCTAGTGGTTCGCCGTCTTTTGAGAACTCCCTGACTTCATAAATAGGCTCATTGCCGTACCATTCGGCTTTTATGAACCTCCTCTCGCTCCCGCGGCGGCCCGTCCCAATAACACCTAGGTCCTCAATGATTTTCAAATTTTCCATTACATGTCCTCCTTTGCGCCCGCTGTGATTTTTATGATGGTCTTTTCATTGGTATCATCTGAGACTGAATCAAACGCCGGTACGCAGCGGAGTTCTATTCCTCTTGCTGCTAAAAATCCCCTTGCAGTTGCAAGCGCCTTTATTGCCTGGTTTACCGCGCCTGCGCCGATTGCTTTAATCTCTACTCTTCCTTCCTCTACAATAATTCCTGTGATAGCTCCTGCTACGGAGTTTACCTTTGATTTTGCTGATACTTTAAATGTTGTCATTTGTTGTTCTCCTTTTTATTAAATTTACTGTTTATCATCTTTTGACACATGGCAGCTGTTTGTATTAGCTCAGCAGCAGCTTTTATTGCTATGCTTTTCATTGTCCCGCAATGCGAGTTTATATTGCCTTTGTTCCTAAATACGCCTTCTTTTAGCTTTGCCGATATTATGTTATACCCTTCCATTTCTTCGCTGGCCTCCCATGCTTCCTCGAAAATTACTGCTAATCCCTCATGAGGAGAGTGAAACATTGGGAATGATTCATTCGCTCTTAATAGTTCATCTTTTGCGAGTTTTTCAACGCGTTTTGTCAATTCGTCAAAGCTGTTATGCCTTTTTAATGCCTTTAGAGCTATTCCCCAGCGACAGTTGTCGCAGTCATTATGTTCCTTACACCATTTGTCACAGTCATTTTCTTGTATTTGCTTTGCAGCTTCTTCGTATGTCATCGTAGCCTCCTTTAATAATCAATAGCCTCTTCCCGTGTTATGAAAAAATGTATGCCTGCAGCGCATTCGTTCCATCTGTCTTCATTAAAATTTTCTACTTTTTCTCCACAAAAAGGGCACGGTTTTAATTTGATGTCATTCACTCTTTTGTTTCGCCTCCTTTAGTAGTTTTTGAAAGTCTATATATTGCTGATTTATTTGTTCGTGTAAAATATTATTATTACGTGCTAACATCATTATGTGGTCAATCAGTTCTTTCCTTGTCCATTTCATTAAATAGGTCTTACTGTATTCCTTTTCAATCATTGGAGGAATATCTTCCACCATATCTTCTATATTGGGTATTTCTTTAATAGCCTGCGGTACTGCACCCGCTAATCCGTCATTTTTATCATTCGGGGACCATTTCATGCCATATTTTCTAAATGTAATTTCAACCGCTGCCAAAACATCTTCTTTAGTTACTAATCCGGAATCTATCCTGCTCATTCTTCCACCTCCATCTTTAAAAGGTCTTCCACTGCCCAAGGTTCCTCGTCGTCCCATGCGATAAATTTAAAATCGCTATTTCGGAGTACTACATAATTGCCGGAACCTATGCCCCAAATTCCGGTCTCCCTGTGTGGTTTGTTGATTTGAGAATGAAAAAGTATTCCGTCCTCATCTCTTGCTATATATCCTTCGCCCACCATTTCGCAAAATCCTCGTTCGCGTTTTGTCAGCGTAGGCGTTGCTTCGGCAAATAACCATTTAATAGTGTTTATTGAGCAAATCTCGCCGTTGCGCTCAAAACTAAACTCGCAAAGAGGGCATGGTATTTTTTTGCAACCAGTTATTTTGCCGTCTTTTTTCGCTATATTATCTCCCGTGTTTACTATTTTTAGTATTTCATCTTTGTATTTTTCAAAATTCATCATTTTGCTCATTGTTTGCCTCCTCTGATTTGTTTAGCCCAGCTTGACCGGTTTATCAGTCGCCGCCTCCCATTGAAAGGCAAGTTCTTTGCAATATTCCTTGTCCCATGTAAATGTGCATGATATATGCACCTCGTCATACTCTGGAATGAAAGCTCCCATTGGCGGCATACCGATAAAGACATAGTCGTCAGCCGGTGTATAGCTTGTTCTTTTAGGGAATACTCTGATTATCTTCATAATTTCCTCGCTATTTAATAAATTACATTTATTATCCTGTAATTTCCTCCAAGACGTACTGCCTCAGAAATCTATTTGCGTACTGTGGGTGTATCAGACTTCGTTTAACTTGGTCTCTCACTTCTTTTATCTTAAACTGCTCGACATACTCTATCGGTTCAAATAATATATTGTTTTTCGGTTCGCAGCCGATAAAAAAATATTGGGTAGGTTTCTTGTAATGGTCACCATTTATCCGCCTATCCTTGTCGATTACTGCCGGCTTAACCGGCCAATATCTGGTAAGATAGTGCTGTGCAGAATACGGATTTTCAATCACCAATGGGATTTCCCGCTCCAGGCAGACAACAACCAGCTTTGTGACTATGTTATATAGGAAATGCAGCTCGTCGTGCCAATCTAGGGAATACTGTAGTTTTTTATCTAACGCCCAATTTTTCATAGCGTTGTTAACACCACGGACATTTAATATGGACTGATCTTCAAATCTCACACATGGGAAAAATGCTATTATCATATCATCTGTTTTGATATTATTAAAAATTGAACACTCCAATCTGTATGCTCTTTCGATTTCCAAAAATAGGTCTATGATATGATCTGTTTCGCCAAAATCGTTTCGTATATCGTAGTCGTAAGCTTCATGACCCAACTTTCTTAATTCATTTTTAAATGTGCCGGATTGCTCGAAAAATATATGATACATTATTGTCCTGCCTCCCACTCTCGATAGATTGTCAATGGGCGGAGAATGCGCTACTACATATTGAATCGCCTTTTGATTTTTATTGTTTTCTCCGCCCACTTGATAGGCAATCCGTCTACTATTACTACCTTTGAATTTTACTTTAGCTTCGCTTGCCGGATCGCCGTTCATTCGGGGTCATCGCCTATTCGTGACAGGCTCGCCCTGGATTTCATGAAATCGTTGGGGCGGGACTTTTGGCGCCCGCCATACCTATACATAAAGGGAGCTTTTAGAAACAGTTCTATAGAAACGAGTTCCTCCTCTCTTTTAAATATTCGAGCTTTCGAGATGGTGAAACAATGCTGCTCCCTTTATTTCATATATTGTTTGCTTTCATGTATTCCAGTGCCTTATACTTGCCGTAAGATAGTCCTTGCGAGCGCGCCATTTCGTTTATTTTATCAATGCGCGATTGATTTATCTTTATCGAATTGCATTCTGCTTCTTTCGTTTCGCGCTTCTCCTGGTTTACGATAGTCTGTCTCTTCCGGCGGCAAACTTCTGAACATGTAACTGCGTTCTTCCTTTGACTGTAGAAATTGCCGCCGCATACTACGCATATTTTTTTATGTAGCATTTATGATCTCTCCTCTTAATATCAGTACGCTTTCGGTATATTCGCTTGTAACGCCGACTTCACGGTTAAAATCAGCCTTAGCGGTTCCTGCGTTATATGCCGTGATGGCCCATTCCACGCTGCCGCTGTCTAGCAGTTCCGCCAGCAGATCAATTCCAACGGTCACGTTCTGATATGGGTCCGCTAGGTCTGTTACTCCCAGCTTGTCCATTCTCGCACTGTGCCATTTTGGCTGAATCTGCATCAGCCCTATACTGTTTCCGCCGTCGCCGGTCAATCCTGGGTTATATCCTGATTCCTGGCCTATAATTGCTAATACCAGGGGCATGTCCACGTCGTAATGGTCACATAGTTCATTTATGTGCGACTGCAGTTCTTTATCCAGTGGCACGTCGTACATCGGCGCCGGTTCTTCCGCGTGCATTTCTTCGGCGCTGGGGTTTAATGCCGCGTCCACTTCCGGGGTTTGCGGAAATCCCATTATGACGAACGCCAGCACTACCGCCAGCAGAAACAGCCATAATATTATTTTTTCTCCGTTACATTTTTTCTTCATCGATTGATTCTCCATTGTATACTATTTTGCACTTATGACGATCTTCCTCTGGTACAATTGCTTTTATAAAATCAGCAGCATGGACGTAATGCCTGAACGCCGCCATAGTCATAAAATTTGGTTCTTCAAACTTTCCGCCCGGACATTCGATTTTTACAGCCCAATTTAACCTATCCATTTTTATGCCTTTCCGTATGACTCGTATAGTTCTTCAAATTCACACTCCAGCTCTTCTATTCTCTTCTTCAATATTACGGCCTGGCTTAACCAGCCTTTATTCTCGCAATATTTTCTGTATTTCTTTAATTTCGTGATTTCGTGCGGTATTGCGTTGATTCTCTCCGCCCTGTTATATTGAATGGTTTCCATATATTACCCCTATAATTTCTTTGGCGTTTTGGCCGTTGCTGTTGCCGGTCGCCAGTATTGATTTGTAATTTCCATCTGCGAATATAACCGTTATTATTTCATCATTTGTGACGTCATCATATGAATATGTGATCATATCCAGCATATTGTTTTCCTGATCTGCCTGAAGAGCGATGTCTAATTCTCTTATGAAATATTTTTTGTTATAATATTCTTTGAATTTCATAGATAGTCTCCTTGTGACAGATGTTCATTCGTGAATTGGTTGAATAAGCCAACCGCCATCAGCTTTCCTTGTTACCCTGTATCCTTTTATGCCTCTTTCTTTAAGGCTTCTTATTTTCTCGCGGTTCTTTTTTATATGCTCTTTTTTTGTTTCATTGTTCATAAATAGCTCCTCCCTATCATCTGAATCCAGTCTTCTCTCGCCCTTTCTGGCGATACGCCCTGTTTTATATTCTGATTTTCCCACTTCTTCTGGAAAAATTTCTTTAATGTCATGTTTCTCTTTTGGGCGCGATCGGTTATGTTCTCTGTTATTTCTCTGTGGCATTCAGGGCACAGGTTCACCTGAAAACCCTCTATTATGCTTGTTTGGCGGTTTGCGCCGCCATATACTTCGTGGCGCTCTGCATATGGCGTATTGCAAAACACGCAGTATCTGTTAGGCTTGTCTTTCCAGCCGTTATATAACGGCTTTTTCTTTTTGTCTCTCGGTTTTGGAAACGCGCAAGTCGAATAATAGTCATTTGTTGTTTTCATATTTTTCCCTTTCTATTGCCATGAAAAATCGTTTAAGTGCTTCTTTTGCTAAATTTTCTCTACGTTCCCGTTCCTCTGCGCTGAGTTCCGGGATATGTACTCGTATTGTGCATTTTTCAGTTTCTATAGTTTCTATTCTCATTTCCCTCCACCTCTCTTTGCATATCGTATTCGGAAACTACTTGTCTTAATTCGTGTTTTATTCTTTCATATTATGAATTTTTCCGCTTCCTCTTCTCTTACAAAGAAACTCTCCATAATCATCTCGTCATTCATTTCTAAAATATCTATGAGTTCATGCATTTTGTTCAATGGTATGCTTTCATACTTAAGCCATCTGCTAAATGTATCACGATTTATGTTTAGCTTTTTGCTAATGGATGTATTTGTTTCGCCCTTGGAAAACATAATTATTTTTAATTTGTGTATATCTGCTCTCATTTTTCTTCTCCTATTGATTTGATTGTAGTTTGTCTGTATTGTTCTCTTATGCTATAATCCTTTTGAGTGGAGGTGTAAGTATGGATTTATCTATCATTACTATAGTCATTGCGGTTGCGGCAATTATTTCTCCTGTTATCGTTGCTGTTATAAATAATCGATATTCTCTTAAGATGCGCTCTCTTGAAATAGGCAAGGAATTATCCCAAAGGCAACTTGACGTATATTATGCAGATAAAAACCGCGTATATAATGAGTTTGTCGTTGAAGCCGGTAAATTTAATCTCTGGCGAGAAACCCCAGAAATATATATTGCTTTCAGCTCATCTGCAAACAAAGTACTTTTAATCTGCGAAAAAGAAAATCAAAAGCCTCTTCTGGATTTTATCGAATATGCCGACGCTACGTATGGTGACCCCTACGCCGAAGCTCGTCGCAAGGAGTATATTGAAAAGTTGTCGGCATTAGTTTTGAAACTCAGCGCGGAACTTATGAATTACAAAGTAAAATAGTGATACTTACTAATGCTACGGATATTGCCCACGCTGCATAAATTTTGAAATTGTACGGTTCTACACGCTTATATATAATGAGCCCAATTATTGTTGTTATGAGTATGATGATTATGCCCATATTATTTCCCAGATGCTTCAATCCCGAGAGCTTCGGAGAATGATCTCATCGCATTTTCTGATAATTTTTCTTCGTTTGACATCATAACTTGAATACTTTTCTGCGTATATCCAGTTTCTCTCTCGAGGTCTTTATAGTTCCAATGTCTTAAGGCAAGCTGTTTTTTTACTTCTGCTTTAAATTCAGTTTTATTCAAAATAAATCTCCTTTCCTCATGCTAAAGTAATTGACTTTACTTAACAGTAAATGTATAATCACGTTAAGGAAACTTAATTAAACATATTGTTAAGCGTTCTTAACTTTATATCCTCATTATAGTTAAGTCGTCTTAACTTGTCAATAGTTTTTTGTAAAGTTGTCTTAACTTTTTTATGGGAGGACTATATGGGAGAGCGAAACGAACGAGTTTTTTCGCTTTTAAATAAGCAAAACAAAACTAAGGCTGCTATGGCTCAAGCCCTTGGAGTATCAAGATCTGCCATAAGCCAATGGGAGAAAAATGGAACGGAGCCAACTTACGAGCAATGCATTATACTTTCTAATTTTTTGAATGTTTCTTTAAATTATTTAATGACCGGCAAAGAAAAAGAATGGCAGCCTGTTCTAAGCGATAAAGAAGAAAGGGATTTAGATAAAAAGGTTGAGGATTTGCTGAGCGCTGTTGATTCGGATACTGGCCTCATGCTCGACGGTCAGATTATGGACGATGAAACGCGAGAAATTTTCACTATGAATTTAAAAAACGCGCTGAGAACTACTAAACTTGCTGCAAAAGCTAAATATACTCCAAATAAGTATAGGAAATAGTTGAAATATATCACTCTAAAGGTGTGTCATGGAAGTAAGAGATATAGTAGAACAACTTTGCAAGAAATACAAAACTCGTAATCCTTATGAGCTGGTTAATAATATGGGTATAATTTTGCAATATGGCGAGGGTATGGATAATGTGAGAGGTTTCTATTTATATGCGAACAGAATCAAACTTATCTGTATAGGTAACAGCATGCCTGAATATATGGAAAAATTCGTTGTCGCTCATGAGCTCGGGCATGCAGTAATGCATAAACATTCCAGTGCCCCATTTTTGCAGACGACGCTTTTCTCCGTTGATAAACTGGAGATGGAAGCCAATAAGTTTGCAGCAGAGCTGGTTATTTCTGACGAAGTTCTTTTCGAGCACTGGGATTATACTATAGACCAATGGTCTATGTATTATGGCTTGCCAAGAGAGATAATAGAGCTTAGGTTTAGGTAATAAAATAATTGCTATACGGCCATGCAAGTGTATAAAAAGTTTTTCAGTGAAAGAAAGGGCAAGAGGCGTTTTATGGAAAATATGTCTTACGATGAGCTTTTGAAAAAAGAAGAGATTCTGAGAAATAGAATATATGCAGAAGATGCACGCTCTCAAAAGAAGAAAAGGAAGAGAGGAATTGGCATGCTTTTGTTCTTTTCAATTATATCCTTTATCCTTTTTCTTAAACTCGAACCTCAAGAAAACGTTCTCATAATAGGGCTATGTTCTCTATTTGCGGGAGGCTGCCTTATGTATTTTTTTATGTTAATCTATGCATTTATTATGCAAGACGCGACCATAACAATGCCAGAGGACAGATATCTCAAAGCACTTATGGCAGAATACGAAAAATTACCAGCTGAAATTCAACGACCCATTATTCTTAAATAATCATTTGATATAGTTTCTGATACATAATAATTGATGGGTGATTATATGGAAGGACTCATATATTTTAACTGAAAATTTTACAAATTTTGTTGATATAACCGACGGATTATCGTAATATAATATTAACAGATCCCGTCGGGTCTCTGTTGCGCATCGCGCAACATGCACAAATTCGGCGGTTCTTTTGTTTTTTTGATAGGTGAATCATGGATTATAAAGTTTTCAAACATTATGGAGTATTGGTCATAGTATAAGTTTGATTTACTCATGAATTAAGTTAGGAGAGGCTTGAAATGGAAGATTTAAAAAAACGCTTAATAGAAAAAAGTATTGAAGCTTTTATAATGGGACTTGAGATTTATAATAAGCCCACAATTAAATATCGCATTGAGGGTTTTTCCTTTTTTATTGTAAATGCATGGGAATTGATGTTGAAAGCAGAGTTAATTAACCGCGAAGTCAGCATCTATCATAAGGACAAGCAAGACAGGACTCTGAGTGTTGATAATGTTGTGAAAAAAATATATACTGACAAAAACACACGCATTCGTCTAAATCTTGAAAAGATAATTGAATTAAGGAATATAAGCACTCACTACATTACAGAAGATTATGAAGCTAAATATGCACCTTTATTTCAAGCGTGCGTTTTAAATTATGTTAATGAATTGCAACGTTTTCATGATGAGGACATCACTCAACATATTGCGCAGAATTTTTTAACCATTTCTGCAAGATATCAACCTTTAAGTAATGAAGAAATAAAACTTAAATATTCTCCCGAAGTCGCTGAAAAATTGATAAAACAATCAAACGATATAGATGTCCTTAGTGAAACATATAATTCAGATAAGTTTGCAATCAATATTAGGCAAAATTTATACATTACAAAGAAAAAAAGTGAAGCTGATTTTATAGTAGGAATAGATTCACGTGCAGATACCAAGGTTACGCATATAAAAGAATTGAAAGATCCGTCTGACACTCATAAATATTCGTATAAGAATGTTATTGCTGTCGTTCAGGAAAAGCTAAAAAAAGATAATATAAAGCTTAATTATTCCGCTGGTTTTAACTCTTATGTTTTAAATTTATTTATAGATTTTTATGATATAAAACAAGACAATAGATATTCATATAAGCATATTATTGGAAATCAAGAGCAATTTACGTACTCCCAAAAATTCATTGACTTTATAATAGAAGAAATACGGAAAAATCCTGTTAATTTTGTAAACAGTCTAAAAGCGCATAAATAAAAAGATAACCCCGGGCACATAGGAATGCTCAGCAACTAAATGCTTACCCCATTTTGGGACCCAGTGTAATTCCCTCACAAGTTATCTTTGTTAATATTATTATACATGATTTGCTAGAATATGCAATAGGTTTAAATCAAAATATTTTATAAGGTGCACCCATGTCTTATAACGATAACATTAAAAATTTAAAACCTGATGAAATAATCATATACCTGAGAAAATCCAGGGCTGATAATCCAGCTGAATCCGTGGAAGAGGTTTTGGAAAAACACGAAACCATTCTCCAGGACTTCGCTCGCCAAACTTGGACATACCAAATACCCGAATCAAATATCTATCGCGAAGTCGTGTCCGGTGAAACCATAGAAGCCCGGCCTATGATGCAGGCCATAATATCACTAATAGAGCTGCCGCAATACAAGGCTATACTTGCCGTTGAACCTCAGAGGCTTACGCGTGGTGATCTGGTTGATTGCGGCACCATAATAAACTCTCTCAGGTATACAAATACCCTCATGATAACGCCTGCGTTCTCATATGACCTAAATAACAAGCAGGACCGTAAATTCTTTGAATCTGAGCTGATGCGCGGCAATGATTATCTTGAATACACCAAGGAAATTATGAGCCGGGGCCGTATAGCCGCAGCTAGGCGCGGCTGCTTTATCGGTAATGTGGCTCCATACGGATATCAAAAACACGTAATTGGCAAAGACCATACGCTTGCACCGGATCCGGACGAAGCACCTGTCCTCAAGCAAATATATGAATGGTACGTGTATGATGACGTCGGAGCTGATACCATAGCCAAGCGACTTGACAAATTAAATATATCTCCGCGCAACGGCGGCCGCAACTGGAACAGCGCTGCAATAAAAGATATGCTTCATAACCCTGTCTATAACGGCAAAATCAGATGGGGTTATCGCGCCACTAAGAAAATCATGGTCGATGGCCAGCTCATCAGCACAAGGCCTCAGGCTTCAGACGACGATTACATAATTGTCGACGGTCTGCATGATGCCATTGTGCCGCATGACTTATGGTTGGCCGCTCAGGAGAAGAAAGGAAGAACAACAAGGAAGAAAGCTTCCACTAAAGTCAGAAATCCTCTTGCAGGCCTCGTAGTTTGTCCTTGCGGACGAATGATGTCTCTCAGGACATACAGAAAAAATGGAATCGAGAGATCAGCTCCAAGGCTGCTTTGTGATAATCAGTCAAATTGTCACACGCGCTCCGTCCTTTATCAAGATATGATTAGCGCTATAATAGATATATTGACTAAATATGTAAACGACTTTCAAGTCAAACTGGATTCCTCTTCAGCTGCTTCCCACGATTTCTACGAGAAAAGAATTGAAAGTATGCAAAGCGAAATAAACAAGCTAGAAGAAAAAAGTGAAAGACAGAAAGACCTTTTGGAAGACGGCATATACACAAAAACCGAATATGTAAAGCGTAACTCGGAAGTAAGAAAAAGAATACAAGCTTTGCTTTTATCAATAGAAAAGCTGCAGAAAGAAACGCCTCCCAATATTGACTATCAGCAAAAGATACACGCTCTTTCAAAAGCGATAAGCATGCTTAAGAAAGATAACTCAAACCCGGAGGAGCTCAACAAATTATTAAAGAGTATCATCGAAAAGATAGAATACCGAAGCGAGGTTGACACGATTCGTTTCAGCGGCGAAAAGCTTAAAGGCGGCTGGAAGCCTCAGAAATTTAATATTGATGTATATTTAAAGTTCTGATTTCCAACATGTGTGTGCATATGAGCTCGCCCACCTCGAGATGGTATGCACCATAGTCCATCAGTTGACGAGAAACATGACCATAGAGCAGATAAAGGAGGCTGGATTTGAGGACTATTTTGTAGACCACACCGCGGGAGTGTACCCTCAAGCAGCCGCAGGAATGCCTTTCAGCGCCAGTACGCTAGCCGTTACGGGCGATGCCATAGCTGACATTCAGGAAGACATGGCGGCTGAGCAGAAAGCCCGTCTGACTTACGACAATATTCTCCGTATGGCAGACGATCCTGACGTGATAGACCCGATACGCTTCCTGCGCGAACGTGAGATAGTTCATTATCAGCGCTTCGGCGAGGGCTTGCGCATAATCCAGGACAACCTGGACAAAAAGAACTTCTACGCTTTCAATCCTGAATTTGACAGACGCTAGTCAAATCGGCGCTGTTCTTTCAGGCAAGAGATAACTGATCCCGGACTGCCCTTTTGTCAAAGGCTGTCCGGGATTTTTGTTTTTATTTAAAAATTCCCCCTCTTCCTCCGCCTGCATCTGTTCCGATTTCTTCTTTTCCAGCAGCTGATTTCAGCGCTTCTTCAATGGCCGCGCAGGCGTCTTCTTCTCCTGGATTGTTCATATCCGCCACCGTGTCTAAAAACTCGGCGATATTGGTTTTGATCTCATGAATCCTTTTCAGATCATCGCCCAGCCTGCCCAGCTCATACGGTTCAAGGCCGGCAAGCTCACTGCGCAGCGCTTCAAACTGCGCTTTCCAGTATCTCACGTATCTGGCTCTTCCTATGGAAGTATAGATGCTTCTTTCAATGACTATGGGAAATATCTTTTCTCTGTATTTTGCGTTCCGCATCACTTCGAGAACTTCATACATGCAATTTGGCGATTTTAAATATGATTCCGAAATCAAGAGCACTGCGTAATCCGCATCGTCAATGTATTTCATATATTGTCTTATGCTGTCCCAGTTGCTGATGTCTTTTATATCCCGGTGTATTTCCACGTCTTTTCTGCCGCAGAAATGTGCGGACACTATATCGGCTTCAGGGCCGTCACACCTGCAGTATGACAGAAAGACATTTATTTTCTCTCGTCCCATTTTTTAAAGATACCTCTCTGGCCTGTTTATTCTTACATGTCCATAAGCAAATTCCGATGCTTGCGTTTTTTTGACGCGCAAATTTATCTCAACCTTGCGTTTCCGTCAAAATCCGACATATATTTCCTATTTAATTTTAGCACCCTCAAAGCATCCTAACAAGACTCGAATCCGCAACAAAATGTCACATTTCACAGTTACAAAACCGCAGGCAATGTTAACTGGTCCGCGTAACGGCAGTCTGCCCATCCCCTATATGTACGGCAGTTCTGCCCTTATCGCTTCCGGATCGTAAGAATTGTCTGGTTCCTTTAACAGCCTCACTGCCTCTCCTTTCGCTCTGTGTCCCAGCTTTGGCCCCTGAGTTTATGTTTTGTCAGCGGAGCCTGACGCGCGGTTCTTCGCTTCAGTACATCATGTTGGCTATGTGAACCACCGGAGCAAATATGAGCACTACGGCTAAAAACTGTATTATTCCCTTTTTAAACGTCTTCATTTTTGTGCCTCCTATCGTTCAATTTCTTTATAAAATCATTCTACAATAACGAGTGTCCCATAATCAGGACTTTGCTCATGATGGCACAAAAAAATACAGCTGTAATCTTGCGTTCTCACGGTTTTCCCGCAATAAAAAACCGCCGGCTATCTGCCCGCGGCATAAAACTTTTTAAAAGTTTTCAAACATATAACAACATTAAAAGACTGCCTGAAGCAATACCATATAGCATGCCGTGCCTCCTACTATGCTCAGCAGCGTGTTGCGCTTCCATATATGAAGCGCTGCAACGATAAAGCATGATATGAATTCCGGCGCTCCGTAAGGGGCTCTGACGAGAGAAACTTCCTTGAGGCAGAACACCACCAGCATCCCCATTATGGCATAGGGGAGCACTCTTCCCAGATACGTGATGACAGGCGGAGTCTCTTTATTTCCACCGAAAATCAGAAATGGCAGAACTCTGAGTGCGACTGTAACCAGAGCTGCGACAGCCACTATCATTATCGAATGTACATTGCTCATCTACTCTGCTCTCCTTTGCTCTGACTTCATTTTCTCCGCTCTCCTTTCCTCTGACCGCTTTGTTCTTCAGAGCCAGCAGCACGGCCGTTATGCATATCATAGCCGGAATCAGGAAATTCTCGCTTCCGAATATGAGAAGGCAGACGGCGGAGCAGACCACGCCTGTCATTGCCCAGCGGTGATCTTTGACGCTGAGCCACTGCTCCACGAATATGGTCACAAACAGGGCTGTAAGTACGAAATCTATACCTTCTGTGCTGAACGGTATCAGGCTCCCCAGCACAGAACCGATGAGTGAACCGGTTATCCAGTAGCTTTGGTTGAACAGCGAAAGAAAAAAATAATATTTATATCTGTCTTCTACGCCCTTGACGCTTTCCTCGCTGCACACAAGAGAATAAGTTTCATCGGTGAGTGCGAACATGAGATAAGGCTTCTTCCGGCCGGCTCCCTTATATCTGTCTATCATGGAAATCCCGTAAAAGAGATGACGGGCGTTGACCATCAGCGTAGTCAGAGTCGTTGTTATCAGCGAGGCACCAGAAGTCAGCAGATTGACGAGCACGTACTGCATAGAGCCTGCGTACACAAAGAGGCTCATTAAAACGGCCCATATAACTCCGTATCCTTTCGTCTTAAGTATTATGCCAAAGCCTATCCCCAGCACTATATATCCTGCCATTACAGGTATGGAGGCCAGGAAGGCTTTCTTCACATCGCTGGTTTCTTTATTCATCGTCTTGTCCTTCATCGTAAGTTTTTATAAATTTACTCTATTGGTAAATGTTTATGGCTTTCCGCGCCAGTTCTATATACTCCTCTATCACGCTGTCCGGCGAAACGATCATCATATCGCCTCCGAAGTTCATGATCCACGTGAGAAACAGCGGGCTCACCGACACTTTGACGGATATTTCAAAAAATCCGTTTCCTACGTCGTACATTATAACATCCTGACCGAATCTGTCCACTACGATTCCGGCCATAGAATGTCTGCACCGAAGGGTCACCTGCTCGTCTCTGCCGCCGTACATTCCGAAAGTTTTCCCCGAATAGACAGCAGGATCGAAATTTTCAAAGAGCTTCTCCCCAAGCCGTTTTGATGCGGAAACCTTTATCTTCTGCATCTTGTCGACACGGTAATGCTTTATTATGCCGCTTTCTTCATCAAAAGCTATCATATAATAATTTTCGTCATCCCAAGTCAGCGCCCAGGGACTTACCGCATAAATCCTGCCGTCCCTGCGAAGTTGTTTTTCCTTTTTAAAATTCCAGTCGAAATATTGAAAGGTAATCTGCCTGTCCGCTGAAATGGCTTTATGTATTTCGTCTACGGCATAATAGATGCTTTCGTTCATCGTCTTTATCCTGTTGGCCACAAAGACCTGCCTCTGCAGCTGTTTTGCTTCGTACATGCTTGCAAGGCTCTCTATTTTCTTGATCAAAGCGCTGCTCTTCTTCCGGGTTATGAACTTCGATGATTGGACCGCATCCACCAGCAGTTTCAGCTCAGGCAGTTCAAATTCTCTTTCGGCGAGATAGTATCTGACCGTCTTGTCTTTCTTGGTTTCGATTTCCATGCCGAACGTTCTGAGCGCCTCTATATCGTTATACAGGCTTTTGCGCTCCGTGCTGATTCCGCGTCTTTTAAGCTCTTCGATGATTTCCGCCAGGGTAAGGCCATGCTCTTCGTCTGTCATTTCTTTGAAAATCTCGGCTATATGCAGTATCTTCAATTTCTGATTGGACGACTTGCTCATTTCACTTTGCCCTCCATGATCTTATTCAGGATAATTTCATCGGCCGGGCAGAAATCATAGCCTGGGATATCTTCCGGCTTTATCCATTTCATATCTTCATGCTCCAGCAGCATGGGAGTTCCCTCAGCTATATGCGCGTTGAACAGTATCAGCTGTACTGAAATGTCAGGATAATGGTGCACAGTCTCCATGAATATTCCCTCAGGCTCCACAGTAACGTTAAGTTCTTCCTTACATTCTCTTATCAGCGCCTGCTCTGCCGTCTCACCGGCTTCAACTTTTCCTCCGACAAACTCCCAGAGAAGCCCGCGCGCTTTATCTTTCGGTCTCTGACAGATCAGGAACCTGTCTCCGTCCCATATCAAAGCTGCAGCTACTTCCGTAATCGTTTCTGATTTGGCCATCACGCCGCCTCCCTGCTGCTCTCCCCGGTCGCATAATCTATCTCGACTCCCGGCTGTACGTTGTAAACGAATACGTTGAAAGACACCCCGTTTCCGCCGTCCTCCACTGAAAGGGCTTCCATCTGAACACCCCTGGCCACTAAATCGTCATCTTCATATATCGGCGATACACGATAAAGCACGTGATTGCCCGTTTCCTCCACATAGTCGGCCACTTCATTTTCAAAAGGCAGCATTCCTCCCACGTTCATATATCTGGTACCTGTTATGAGATTTTTTTCATTGGCATTTTCGCCTGCAAGCTGAAAACCTATCAGGTGGCACCTGTTGTACAGATATTTGCCGTCTACCAGATCATCGTATCTCACAGTATGCCAGCCGCTGGGCTTGATCTGTCCTATGCTTCCTCTCTCTTCTGTAGGCATGGTTTCTTCGCTTACAAGAGCATATGCCTGCCCGCATCTTCCCAAGGAGTCGAGGTCGCTGTATTCCTCAAATGTACCGTCTGAGGCGTCTTCCACGTCAAGCTTTGGCTCATTGGAATTGAGTTCAATATAAATGCTGCCGGAATATTCAGGCAGGCTTTCCGCGTCTATATATGCTCCGCTGTAAGAAACCGGCTCGTCAAACAGGACCGGCGACAGTTCAAAAACTCCCAGAGCCAGCAAAATAACTACTGCTGCGCTTGTAATCGTCTTCTTCACGTTCTCTCTCCTTATTTCATGAAAAGAATGTCCGAATTTATTATACAATATTTTGTCGGAAAACTCAGTAAAAATTGATATGCCATAAAGATGTGTAAGCAATTTATATATGCTTTAAAACAAAACAGAGAACAGTATAGTTCCCTGTTTTGTTTTATTTATATTTACACACCTTGCGTTTACATGCTGCATAAAAATAATTACGGATTAGCCATATATTCCAAGCTGCTTTTTAAAATAATAACACAGCAGCAAACACACTTTTAGTTTACCTTATTTCTTCAGTTAAATCAAGAGCAACCCCTGCTGAATCCGTAAAATTTACACAGCCTGCACTTCCAAAAAATCCCTCATTCTGGTGATGGTCATTCAAGCTGGCTGAGGCTGCAAAATTCATAGCCCTGAGCTTTCCACCCTTTTATGAGCTCTTCGAGGATTTCGGAATTGGTTTTGGAAGTGCTGTGCAGCAGTACGATGGCTCCCGGATGTATCCTCTTGTTCAGGATATTGAGGGCGTCTTCCCTGGCCGGCTGTTCATTCTCATACCAATCCACATAAGCAAGGCTCCAGAACACCGTCGTATATCCCATCTCCGCAGCCTGCTTAAGGTTATTTTCGCTGTATTTTCCCTGCGGAGGCCTGTAAAATTTCTGCATTTCCTTGCCTGTGACTTTCTTATATTCTTCTTCCAGATCAGAAAGCTCTTTCTGGAAGGATTCTTTTTCCGCTATGGCCGCCATATCAGGATGATGCATGGTATGATTGCCGACTGTATGGCCTTCTTCTTCCATGCGCTTTACGATTTCCGGATTATCCTGTATATAATTTCCTACCAGAAAGAAAGCCGCCGGTACTTCTTCTTTTTTCAGCACGTCGAGAATCTTTTCCGTATATCCGTTTTCGTATCCGGAATCGAATGTAAGATATATCTTCTTTTCTTTTGAAGCTTTGGCATCTATATAATAGCCCTGGTACTGCTTCAGATATTCCGCAGTGGCGTTGCCTATCGGAGCGTATCCTTCCTGCTGGAATGACAGTCCCCAGTTGCACTCTGCCGACGCGGCAGTTTCCGTCGTTTCTTCTGTCTGTTCCTTGCTTTCCGTTTCCGTCGTTTCTTCTGTTTGCTCTTCTCCCGCTGCCTGTTCGCCGCCTGTGCCTATTCCTCCCAAGATGAACGCCCAGGCGCTTATTCCCACCACAGCTGCTATGGCAAAGCATAAGAATATTTTCTTTTCCATAAAAATCACCTCATATTTAATCTATGAGGTGAATCGCTGTTTTAGTATTCATTATAATCCAGTATGGCGGCATCAGCCTCAGCCGATTTGTTCCTGCACATCACTTCTTTTCTTTATCTTGCCTATTACGGCTATGAACAGCAGCGTTCCCGCCGCAGTAACAGCAGAGGCGATCAGAAGCAATGCGGACGCTCCGCCGAGATCGATGATAAATCCGCCGCAGAAGCTGGCAAATACCGTAGACACAGTTATCATTATGGTATAAAGCGCCTGACCTTTTACAGCTTCTCCCCTCTCCATTATCTCATCTATGAAGCACACCATGCCCGGCACGAATAAGCCGAAAGATACAAGCTGGAAAACCTGCGCGACGAAGATCATCGCCACGTTTGACGCCAGATAGGCCCATATAACCTTTGCAGTAAAGCATACTGCCGCAAATTTGAGCAGTGCCTCGCAGGAGAATTTTTTATGTACTCTGCTGAAGAAAAACATCGGCGGTATCTCGCAGAAGGCCATCAGTGAAAAGACTCTTCCCATGTCCTCGCTGTTTCCGCCCACGCCCTCCACGATCTGAAGCATAAAACTGTTGAACACAGCGTTGCTGAAAAAAATTCCGCCCACGCCGAGACTTGCTATGAGAAACAGCTTGTTTCGCTTCACAAACTGCATCAAATTTATATCTTCTCCTGATTGAGCTTTGGCTCCGGTATCCTCTTTTTCTCTTTTTAATCGTCCGTCACGGCTCGAATCGGCGCTGATGCGCACCGACCGAATTTCTTTTTTTTCTTCGCAGGATTTCTTAAAATGCCTGGCCGTGATGATCAAAATGAGCATCAGCACCGCTAAAATAACTTCTCCGGCAACAGGCAGTACGAATATACCGTATCTTTCTGCCATAGTGCCTAAAACAGCGCAAAGTATGGAATAAGCCAGTGATCCCATACTGCGGGCTATTCCGAAATTGACTTCATGTCCGCTCTCCGACAATTTGAACGCCAGCGAATTGATCAGCGGCTGCAGTGCTGTCACCCACGCTACCATCATTACGAAAATAACGGTCAACGCGGCTGAAGCTTTCGCAGCAGCAAAAGTCACTGCCGTCAATGCGGCTATGATAACAGCCACTATTTCCGTCAGCCCTATCAGAGATACTTTCTTCGACCTGTCAGCCATGTCGGCAAGAAGCGGCTGCATAAATACAGCCGCCACGCTTCCCACAGCCAATATTATACCTATGTCGGCGTTGCTGTAGCCTTTCCCCAGCAAAAATACCGACGAAAAGCTGCATACCACGCCGTATACCATCCAATAACCGCCGTTGACAGCGGCATACTCAATATTCAACAGTTTTTTCATATTCATGGGTGTTTATCTATAAAAATTTCTTCATATATTTCAGCGTTCTGACCATCTGAGAAACATAGCTGTTCTCATTATCGTACCACGCCACTACGCGCACTTCGTATATTTTAGTTCCGCATCTTTCTGCCAGAGTCTGAGTGGCATCAAAGAGCGAGCCATATTCCATGCCTATGATATCGCTGGAAACCAGTTCTTCTTCCGTATAGCCGAAAGATTCGCTGGCGGCGGCTTTCATAGCGGCGTTGATTCCCTCCACGCTTACGCTTTCCGTCTCATCTTTAAGGGTAGCGTCGAGGATGGTAATCGAGCCCGACGGCACCGGAACTCTCTGCGCTGAACCTATAAGTTTGCCGTCCAGCTCAGGTATTACGAGCCCTATGGCCTTGGCTGCGCCCGTGCTGTTTGGCACTATGTTTATGGCTCCTGCTCTGGCTCTTCTCAAATCGCCTTTCCTATGAGGCCCGTCCAAAAGCATCTGGTCTCCCGTATAAGCGTGGATCGTTGTCATGAACCCGGTCCTGATTTCGCGGTACTGATTAAGAACTTTTGCCATAGGGGCAAGGCAGTTGGTCGTGCAGGAAGCCGCCGAAACTATATCGTCTTCCGCGGTGAGAGTTTCGTGGTTGGTTCCGTAGACGATGGTCGGAAGATCGTTTCCTGCAGGCGCAGAAATCAGCACTTTTTTAGCCCCGGCGTCTATATGCGCCTGAGACTTTGCTTTCGACGCGAAAAATCCCGTACACTCAAGAACTATATCGACTTCGAGTTCTTTCCACGGGAGCTTTTCAGGGTCTTTTCCCGCCAGAATCCTGATTTTCTTTCCGTCGACCGTAATGGAGCTGTCGTCGCTTTCCACCGTATGTCCCCTGTATCCTCCCTGCACGCTGTCGTATTTCAGCAGGTGAGCCAGCATGCCGGGCTCGGTCAAATCATTTATGGCCACGATTTCCATCGAATCGTCAGCAAAAATCTGTCTGAAAGCAAGTCTTCCTATTCTGCCAAATCCGTTGATTGCAATTCTTACCATAATCTTTCCTCCTCTTCTCAATTAAATATATTTTATCATAATTATAATCTGTCTACACCGTTATTCTGCCCTTCTTATCGCCTGGAAAGTCTGCCGGACAAACTGACGCAACGCTGGCGCACTCATCAAAGCCGAACGTGCCAAAAATTCTGCCGGCCGCTCCTGAAAGTTTCACCTGACGTGTCGAAAGTTCTGCCGACCGAGCTGAAAATTTTGACGGCCTTCGCCTGAAAGCTCTGCTGATCGCGCCTGAAAGTTCCGACAGGCGTGCCGAAATCTGACGCAATGAACTCTGATGCAACGAAATCTGACGCGCTCCTACCTGGAAGCTCTGCCGGCCGCTCCTGAAAGTTCCGACAGGCATGCCGAAAAATTCTGCCAGGCACTGCGAAAAATTCTGCCAGCCGAGCTGAAACCGGGCGCAACGAAAAGCATACGACTCTCATAATGTATAGTTTACCCGGAAGCGTGGCGAGTTATTTTAATTCTTTAAAATCGACGCGGCGAACTGCAGTTTCGTTTGTTTCATTTATACTATCTCGCTTTAATCTTAAGGCTGGCAAATGCTATGCAATTATTTGTTCCAACAATCCTCTACATGTCAGACCACACTTCAATGAACGCTGCATTGCTACGAAGCTGGTGGAATATAACATTTCGTTGTGTCATTGTTTACGGCATTTGTGTGAACCGATAAGCGTTATAATCTGGTATGTTTTATGACACGTTCGGAACTATTTGTAACAATATGGAAAATGTTGTACAATTCTTTGGTTTGACTGGATTTTGGCAACGTTTTTGTGTTTTGGCCCTGTCGAAATTTGTCGAATCGGCTATGGAGCCGAGCGGATGTTGCCATATTTCGTGATATCTGAAATTTTGCCAACATTTTTTGAAAAATATGTTGTCAAAACCGCCGTGAATCTTGAAAATGTACAACATCGACATGATTCGACACACTAATACCTCTAAAATGACGCGGTTATTTCTTAAAATGTTGTCATTTTTTCTTTATTTACGATTTTTGCCAACATCAGCATATCCTGTCTATCACCTGCGCCCTGCGTTCGGAATTCAGTGTCCAAAGTTCGGAATTCAGTGTCCAAAGTTCGGAATTATGAACCAAACGCCCGACAAAGAGCAGAACCTTATACAGCTAAATATGATATGGAGAAGTATAATCCATTAAAATATGCTCCAACAGATATCTTTGATTCTGAAATGTTGTAATTTTTTAAGATTTCGTCAGATTTTACAACATTTCCTATTTTAAATACTGCTGATTCATATGAAAACGAGGCAATGTTGTAAATTTTCCTGAATTTCTAGAATTCTACAACATGAATCCAGATAAATGTTGTAGTTTTCTTAGATATCCCTGAAATTTACAACATTGCTTCATTTTTATGTCTGCTTTGCATACGATATCGGTCAGAATGTTGTAGAATTTTTGAAAATTATAAAAATTCTACAACATTCTGCTTCAGCAGATGGTTTTCATGCGCTAGGGCGGATACAATTCCTCGCGGTAGAGCCGTTATAATCTCCTGCGTACATTCTAACGCCCTCCAGTCAGTCAAGCGGCGTTTCAATGGCCGCCTCCTTTCGGCGCAGCCGATACAATCCTTTGCGGACATCATATCACAAAGCCAGTTTAGCAAAGTGATTCAATGAACCCTACCTTGCGGCAACGCCGAACAATACGATTTTGGGTTCATTATACCACAAATCAAGTCTAGCAAAGTGATTCAATAAACGCTTCCTTGCAGCGAAGCTGAACACCCAATCATTGCGTTTATTATACCACAAAGCAAGTCTGTCAAAGTGATTCAATGAACCCTACCTTGCGGCAACGCCGAACAATACGATTTTGGGTTCATTATACCACACCTCATCTCATTATGAGCATAATTTTTACTTTTGGTAAATATTTTTTGACACTCAGTTTTGTCATCGCTTTAGCTTATTTTCAGTAAGATTTGGACGAGTTATAGGGAATCTAATAGCCGACGCACTGCATCAGATATCAACTTCGCCCGCGGTTCCTTATGCATAGCAAATATTGCGCATAGCCTGTGATTGGTTGTTTCCTCGGGCTTCGCCCTCGTAGCCGGCTCTTAAGAGATAAATAGGTGCATCCGTAAAACGGGTGGTTTATTTGCCGAACCCATAAAATGGGTGGTTTGTTCTCCGAACCCATAAACCGGGGCGTAGGTGTGTGGGGTCTTTGCCTCTCACGCTCCCCGTGTGTCCGACTGAGCTCATGTGTTCGGTTGTGCTTACGTGTTCGGCTATGCTTACGTGTTCGGCTGGGCTTATGTGTCCGGCTGGGCTTATATACCCATAAACAAAGCAGCTGCCCCGCAAAAATGGGGCAGCTGCCGTGAATTAAATTCTGATATATTATGCTTCTTCTTCAGCTTTGTGGGCTTCGATGATCTTGTTGGCCAGGTGGGCCGGAACTTCCTCATACTTTTCAAAAGTCATTACGAAGCTTCCTCTCGCCTGAGTCATAGCTCTGAGGCCGATGGCGTAATCGAAAAGTTCAGCCTGAGGCGCGAGAGCCAGAAGCTTCTGTCCGCCGTCTGCCTGAGGTTCCATGCCGAGGATTTTTCCTCTTCTCTTGTTCATATCGCCCATTACGTCGCCCATGTATTCGTCAGGAACGTAGATTTCCAGCTTCATGATAGGCTCGAGCAGGCAAGGCTTGGCTTCTGCGATACCTTTCTTGAAAGCCAGGGAAGCGGCGATTTTGAACGCCATTTCGTTGGAGTCTACGTCATGGTATGAACCGTCGTACAGAACTGCCTTTACGTTTACTACCTTGCAACCTGCCAGAGGTCCTTTGTTCATACATTCCAGTAATCCTTTTTCTACAGCCGGAACATAGTTCTTAGGCACAGAGCCGCCGAACAGTTCTTCGGAGAATTCAAATTCCTTTTCGGACGGCGAGAATCTGATATGAACGTCACCGTACTGGCCGGCACCGCCGGATTGTTTCTTATGTTTACCCTGTACGTCGGAATTGCCTTTGATGGTCTCTCTGTATGCGATCTTCTGAGGAACAGTCTTGACGCTGACGCCGAATCTGTCTTTCAGCTTGGCTAGGATAACTCCCAGCTGTATGTCTCCCTGACCGCCGAGAAGAGTCTGACGCGTTTCTGTATTTCTTTCAACCACGAACGACGGGTCTTCTTCTCTCAGCTTGTTGAGGCCTGTGGACATCTTGTCGTCCTCGCCCTTGTCGGCGGCTTCTATGGCGATAAAATACGAAGGCTGCGGATAGTCGAGAGGCAGATATCTTATTATGTCGTTCTTGTCGCAGAGAGTATCTCCGGAAAGGGTGTACTGCAGCTTGGCAACGGCTACGATGTCGCCCGCCTCCGCGTAGTTGAGTTCGGTCTGATTCTTGCCGCGCAGGAAGAACAGCTTGCCCAGTTTTTCAGATTTTCCGGCTCTTTCATTAAAAACTTCATCCCCGGAGTTGAGCTTTCCGGTTACGACTTTCATCACGGAAATCTTTCCGACGAACGGGTCTACGATAGTTTTGAACACGAAAGCCGATACTGGAGCGTCTACGACTGAAAGTCTTTCCACCGGTTCGTTCTTGTCGTTGAAGCCTGCATAAGGGCCGTGCTCAAGCGGCGTAGGAACGTATGTTACCAGCAGATCGAGCAGACCTTCAAGACCTGAGCCTATCTGGAAAGCAGATGAGCATACAGGTACGATTCCTCCGTCTGCTATGCCCTTTTTCAGTCCTTTCAGAACCTCTTCGTCGGAGAAGTCGTCGCCGTTGAAGTATTTTTCCATCAGTTCGTCATCAGTCATCGCGATGGCTTCCTTGAGGTCCTCGTCGATTTCTGCGGAAAGCGGCCAGCTGAAAGGAATCAGCTTGTCGCCGAACTTATCTTTGAGTTCGCCAAAGGTCTTGTAAAAGTCGAACTCATCTTTATCTCTTTTATTTATAACTATAAATCTTGGAGTCTTATATCTTTCACAGGCTTTCCAAGCGGCTTCCGTACCAACCTGAATTCCCGCTCCGGCGTCGACCATGATGACAGCGGCTTCTGCGGCTCTCAGCGCCGCGTTTACTTCACCCACGAAATCGAAATATCCCGGAGTGTCGATAAAGTTGATCTTGTTTTCTTTCCAGAGGATAGGAACCACTGAAGTATTGATCGAATATCCTCTTTCAATCTCCATCTTATCGTAGTCGGATACAGTATTTCCGTCTTCAACTTTACCCATTCTGTTGATTACGCCCGTCGCCAGCAGGGCGGCTTCGAGAAATGTGGTCTTGCCGCATCCGCCGTGACCTAATAAAGCAACGTTTCTGATGTTTTCACTCGTATAGCCTTTCATTTATTAAGACCTCCTAAATTTAATTTGCAGTCGTGAATATTATATCAAATATGTTTTTAAAGCACAATAGTTTTTGCAGGACATGTTGCGCGATATGTTCCGCTGTTTTCAAGCGGTTCAGCCGATGGACAGAAGATATTCACCCGATGCTTGGCAGATGTCCAGACGGTGTTTTGCCGACACCTGGACAACGCTTTGCCGGCGCCCGGACGATATTTATCTGATGCACAATTCTGTCGAAATGCCTTTGCCGGAAAAGCCTCGTCGGAAAGTCCTTATCAGAAAGCCCTTGCCGAGAGGTTCTTGGCAGAAAGACCTCAGTGGAAAACCCGGAAAGCCTGAAAAACCATAAAATCCACAAAAGATTATCTTAAAAAATATCGTCCCGGTGTTCCTGTCCCCAATGGCAAAAAGCGTCCAGGACGGGTTCCAGCGTTTTGCCGCGGGTAGAAAGGCTGTATTCAACTCTCGGAGGTATTTCTCCGTAATCTTTCCGTATGATCAGACCATCCTCTTCCAATTCTTTCAGAGCTTTCGTGAGAGAGCGGTATGTCGCCGTCTCCATATTTCTCAGCAACTCGTTGCAGTGAATCTGGCCGTCAGGCTGCAGGCAATATAAGATTGAAAGTTTATACTTTACCTGCACCAGAGACTTGGTATAGTAAACTCCTGTGTTTTTTATTACGTTAGCTGACAAAACTCTTTTTTTCTTCCTTTAAACTGCTATTCATAAATGCCCTTTCACTATACTAAAACATAGTACATACACTTAAATACCGTACTTGTTATAAAAATGTTTACATGATACAATTTTATGCATACAAAGTCAAGAAACATCGGAGGAGCAGGCAATGAGAATCGTCGCTATAACATGGAATACATACTCCCCGCGCTGGAAGCCGCAGGAGAAGTTTTCGCAGATCGTATCGAAAATGGCTTTGATATGCAGTATTGACAGGAGGCAAAAATGAGCAAACTATTAGATCGGTTGAAGCAAATCGGAAATGTCCGCAAATACAAGCCGGACAATGTGCCTCAGGAAATACTCGACCAAATCATCGAAGCGGGGCTTTGCGCCGTCACTGGCATGGGATATCAGAACACAATCATCATTCAGGTCACTGATAAAAAAACAAGAGACGAGATTTCAAAGCTGAATTGCAGAATAGGCGGCTGGAAAGACGGCTTTGATCCGTTTTACGGCGCTCCTGCAATGTTGATCGTATTGGCAAAAAATGACTGGGAAAACCGCGTGTACGACGGCAGTCTTATGATGAGTAACATCATGCTTGCCGCGCACGAACTGGGGCTCGGCAGCTGCTGGATATACAGGGCAAAAGAAGTATTTGAAACTGAGTGGGGCAAAGACTTCCTGAAGTCTCTGGGCATAGAAGAAGAATATGAGGGCATCGGGCACTGCGCCCTCGGATATGTTGACGGCGATTACCCAAAGGAGCCAATAAGAAAAGAAAACAGGGTTTTTTACGTCAAGGAGGATTGAAATATGCAGCACAAAGTCAAGTTAACGGTTATAGATTAAAAATTATACCCGGAGCTTCAGAAAAAATATTGTGCAGACCCCGATTCGGGAGCCTGCCCTTGCTATAACATAGGCGATGAATTCATCTTCGAGCGTTACGGAGCGGCAGACGATTTCTGGCATGTAGGATTAAACACTTTAAAGCAGACGGCTCGTGCCGCTGACGGAATCGCCTCAAGCACCGCTGACAATATCGCTGGAGACCCTGCGTTTCCCCACTGTTCAGAAGCTTGGGACGCTATTTCACGCTATATCTACACAGGTTTGCAGGGTGGGTCTATCATGCGCGGATGGATGAATGACGAGCGGGTAATGATAGTCTGTTGTTCCGATGGAACAAGGCCCGTCATTTTTAAGATTGAAAGATTGGATTATAAGGCGCTTTATATCGACGGGGTTCAATGCGAAAAGTGTCAAAGCAATGCATTTTCCCGGTTTTCCCGTGTCTATATCCGCAACCAGCCCGGTATGAGGCAGCCTTTTATAATCAATGTTCAGTTTGTCCAGATATCCGCAGATGTAATTAGTCGTCTCTTCCTCGCAGAAAGACGGTTCCGCGTGCTTATGTATGTGTCTTCTCAGCAAGATCAGTTCGTCGTAATAGTCTTTTTCAAGTTTAAATTCCATTTGCTCAAATCTCCTTTTAGTCTGCCTCCGGCCGCTTCATATCCTGGCAAATTCTTTCTGGCTCATCGATCCCCAGATAATCGTCTACGCTTTCAAAATCATAGCCTTTCCAATCCAGCAATAGCTCAAGGAAAATCTGTCCATACATATTCCTGTAGTCTTCCAGCGCCTGCTCCATGGCTTTTGCTCCGGCTTCTCCGTATGCGCCTATAATACATCCTCTTGCGCAGTCGTACAGATCTCCTATATGAAAGTCCCAGCTTTTGATGCCTTTCGAGCCGATTTTAGAACAATTTTCCCGGTATTCCTTTTTTTCTGCTTCTCTGGCTTTTAACCCCCGGTAATAAAAATCGCACAGCCTGCCGCCGTTGGTTCTGTTTTCGGCTGTCTCAAAAACTATGTCCGGATTGAAACCCCGCACCAGCGCTTCATCTATATGCCGGCAGTAGGGCTTGCCGTATTCCAGCAGGCCATTTGTCTGCCACACGTCATACCACGGACACTTTCTGGCGAATACGTTTATTTCCTCTGCTTCCAGGTCGATTCCTGAATCCATATCTCCGGGGAAAGGCTGCCATTCCTGATAAACCTCGTAATTCAGCGCGGTCAGCGGCATATTGTCCTTTGCCGCACGCCCAGCCATGCGCCGGCCTCTTCTCATGCCGTACATGACGGTCATATGCCTGATGACCTGTTCCACATCATCATACGAAAGCGAGCGGCAGCTTCTGACGATATAGGCGTACAGCATGGCGTGATGTCTGGGGGATAAGGTTTTTCTCATGGTTTCTTTCAGCTCATCGCTTTTCTGTCTCTGTTCTTTCATTAAAGTCACCTGCCTTTTTGTTCTAAAGAAAAGACACCGAAAATCATGACGCGGCGGCAGAGGTTTACAGCTATGCGCTCTATGCGCCTCTGTGCAGCGCAGATCCTGCGCAGTGCACCCGGCCGGTGTCTTTTGATATTCGATGTCTTTATATTTTTTAGAATTCTGCCGTCTTCGGCGTTCTCGGGAAAGGTAGCACGTCTCTTATATTGCTCATTCCCGTGATATACATGATGATTCTCTCAAAGCCAAGGCCGTAGCCGGAATGTTTAACTCCGCCGTACTTTCTCAGGTCTAAGTACCACCAGTAATCCTCTTCATTAAGGTCGAGCTCTTTCATTCTGTTCAGCAGAACGTCAAGGCGCTCTTCTCTCTGGCTTCCGCCTATGATTTCTCCTACGCCCGGAACGAGCAGGTCACAGGCGGCAACGGTCTTGCCGTCGTCATTTAATCTCATATAGAAAGCCTTGATATCCTTAGGATAGTCGGTCACAAACAGAGGCTTTTTGAAAACCTCCTCAGTCAGGAATCTTTCATGCTCTGTCTGCAGGTCAACGCCCCATTCCACAGGATACTGGAACTCCTTGCCGGATTTTTTGAGAATGTCCACAGCTTCCGTATAAGTCACGCTGCCAAAATCGGAATTAACTATATTGTTCAGTCTCTCGATGAGACCCTTATCTATGAAGCTGTTGAAAAACGCCATTTCCTCAGGAGCGTTCTCCATAACGTAATTGATGATATATTTGATCATGGCCTCAGCCAGCTTCATATTGTCTTTGAGATCGGCGAAAGCTATCTCAGGCTCTATCATCCAGAACTCCGAGGCGTGTCTTGCCGTGTTGGAGTTTTCCGCTCTGAAAGTCGGCCCGAAAGTATAGATGTTTCTGAATGCCATGGCGAAGGTCTCGCCTTCCAGCTGGCCGCTGACGGTCAGGTTGGTTTCCTTGCCGAAGAAATCTCCGCTGTAGTCCACCGTTCCGTCGTCTTTCTTAGGCAGATCGTTCATGTCGAGGGTGGTCACTCTGAACATCTCTCCTGCTCCCTCGCAGTCGCTGCCTGTAATTATAGGCGTGTGGACATATACGAAGTTCTGTTCCTGGAAAAATTTATGGATAGCGTAAGCCACCAGCGAACGAACTCTGAAAACCGCAGCAAATGTATTGCTTCTCGGTCTCAGATGGGCGATTTCTCTTAAGAATTCCATGGAGTGTCTCTTCGGCTGCAGCGGATAATCAGGCGTAGACGCTGCTTCTATGGTTATCTCGCGCGCCTTGATTTCAAAAGGCTGCTTGGCGTTTGGAGTTATGACGACCACGCCTTTGACTGCCAGCGCTGTAGCCACGTATGCCTTGGAAATTTCTTCAAAGTTATTTATAAATTCTTCTTCATAAACTACCTGCACGGACTTGAAGAACGAACCGTCGTTCAACTCGATAAATCCGAATTTATTGGAGTTTCTGTTGTTTCTCACCCAGCCCCTGACGAGGACTTCCTCATCTTTATATTGTTCGGTGTTTCTGAAAAGCTCTCTGAGCAATAATTCTTTCATCTCTGCATAAACCTCTTACTTTTTGGTTACTTTCAGCGGCTTAAAATCCGCGTATTATTCGTTTATTATATAATAAAACCGCGAGGGTTTCAAGGGTTGCTTGGGGTGGATATGTCGATTTTATCTGCTGTTTCTGTCTCTTTTATAAAACGATAACCGTGCGGCAGTACAGAAAACACAAAATTTTCAGCCATAGATATACGGGCTTGCGTTTGACAGCATAAAAACAGACCCGGCTTTCGCCGGGCCTTTTTCTTCAATGCATTAATGCGTTCTGATTTTTTCTGTCAGCAAATTTATTTTCTGCCAATCAGTTTAGCTCGAGCAGCCTTATACGATCGTAAATCTTTCAGGCTTGCTCTCTATGTAATCCCTGAGGGATTCAGAAACTTCCATTTCCGAAAGCTTGAGAGTGTTCTTGATCTTGACGATCCTGGTCTTTTCAGGCTCGGTTATCTTGAGCATTTTTACGGCTCCTGCGACCGCTTCTGCTTCGTCGCTCATTACGATAGGAATGTATTCCGTCCAGTATCCGAAGCTTCCGTCGCAGGCAAAGCTGTTGGCATAAGTCGACTCGAAATCGATATTGTCATAGACCTCTTTAGTCGTCAGATCAGCCAGTCCGATGCCGCAGGCGTTGCCGTGGCTCTTTTCTGATAATCTCAGAACTATGGTCTTTCCGATCTTAGGAACGTTTGGCTCGTCCGCTTTAGGGCCGATGAGTCCTACGATGTTAGGGTCCATGCCGAAGCCGGAGATGTCCTTTCCGATTTCTTCAATGACCAGTATGTCTATTTCCGGGATTCCGATGGACGGCATGGAAGCTTTGGCAAGTTTTAAGAGCTCGGGCTCTCTGTCAAACACTTCGTCTTTAGTCATTCCCTCGATCAGTTTAACTTTGTCAAAGGAGTTTTCAACGATTCCTATGGCGAAGCCGATATTGCTCTTGTCGAATACGATTTTGGCGGCCTGCGGAATTATCGTGTTAAAATTCAGAGTACCGCCCTTATGCAGCGATGTACAGCCTTTATGTCTTCCAAGTCCTATGGTGGAGAGCTTGCATATTCCGCTTTCATAGTTTCCTGTGAATTCTGTGTGCGGCTTTATCCTGTTGATCAAGATAGTCATGTCCGCTTCGTAGGAATTCTTGTCGGTGTAAACGTCTATTCCGCCCTCGGTGGTTCCCAGCTTGACGACGTCCATATCCGCCTTGATAGGTACGCCTACCGACTCTTCTGTGATGCCGAAGTCGGCTAAAATCTGCTTGCAGCCCTCAGGAGTTCCTCCGCCGTGGCTTCCCATCGCAGTTACGATGAAAGGCTCCGCGCCTTTTTCCTTGAGTTCTGTTACGAGCTGTCTGACGATTATCTGTATCCTGTCTATCATTCTGCTTCCCACAGCGACAGCTATCTTCTGTCCCGGATGAATCAGCGAAGAAAATTTGTCCTGCTTCAGGATGTCGCTGACTCTGGCGGCCACGTCTTCGATCCTGTCGTCTTCAAAATTCTGTCTTACCTTGAGCATCTTGGGCAGTTTAACATTCCTGTCTTCCGGCAACAATATAGGCATATTATTTTTACCTCCGTCTATTATATCGATATTTTTTTGGTTTAAGCGCAAAATTCGCCGGGGCGCGGACTTTTTTGTCCGGCTTACGTCCCTTTTACATTAAAGCACCTTTTGCACTTTTTTTCAAGTGGGGAATATCTAGTTGCGGTTTTGTTCTTTTAAATTTTTTATCGCCCATTGCACCCCCCCATCTGTGATAAAATAACTTTGTTATCATTGTTTATTTTTATTTATCGCTTAATACGAATGAAATGACGAGCGGCAAGGAGAAACATATCTATGACAAACATACCTATGACAAACAACTGCACAGTTTTAATTCCGAGTTTCACAGTAGAAAAAAAGACGAGAGCACTAAGGCCGGGAATATGGGGTTTTGCCGGACTGATTTCCATGTTTGCGGTCACCATAGGTGTATTTGCATTACATCTGATGATCGTATCTGTATTTAAAATAACAAGTACCTTTTTTTCAGACAACGCGGCCATCGTATTTCCGGTTCTAACCATGATTTTCGGCCTTGTTTTCGGAGTTTTGGCCTATTTATCTTTTTATCCGGCTTACAGGCAGCATATATCATACAGCCTGACAAAATAATCAAGGGGAAAATCACAAACAAAGCGGCCAAAAACAACGCCGCTTCCCTGGCGCTGCAGACTGCTCTAACTGCATATATGGCGAAAAACGTGTTAAACGGCTCAAAAGTTTCCGCGGCCAATGGCATAAAAAACATGTTTGCCATATTGGAGCTGATTTCCCTCAATATGCAGGAAGGCTTTGCTCATCAATTTTTCTTTACTGAATTATACAAAAGAAAAGAATACTGCAATCCAAGGCTTGTAAAAGAGTCTAAATATTTTTATACATATCTCTGCGAAGGCAAGAAGCTGAAAATCAGAAAAATATACACCGGCATGGACAAGGATGTGCAAAATGCAAAAGAAGTCTCATCGCAGAGGGCTTCATATATCAAGTATTTCTTTGCTCTGGACGGTTCTGTAGAAACAATTGAATTTGAAATCTATTTTGACAAATCATCAGATAGAATTGAACAGGAAATCCAATATATCTTTGCATCTCTAAACGATGGCATAACCAGCCGTCAGACAGAAAAATTCATACAAGATACTCAAGCCACGATACAAGGAAATTATACATACAACAAACTGCAAACCGGTAACTACTCCATAATACTGGGAACAAGCGACGGATACGCCCATATACATAATTAACTGCAAAATAAGCAAGGCGAATGCCGCTGTACCCCATTATTCAGGTGCGCGGCATCCGCATATCCGGCAGTCTCGTATGTTTTAGGCATGCAGTATCTGCATAAACTCTTCTCCTGTGATGGTCTCTTTCTCGTACAGGAATTTCGCCAGCTCGTCCAGCTTACTGCGGTTATCCTGAAGTATCTTCAAGGCCTTTTCGTGCTGTCTCTTTATCAGTGATATCACCTGGCGGTCGATTTCTGCCTGCATCTCAGGCGAGCATGCCAGGGAAGTGTCTCCTCCCAGATACTGGTTAGTTACGGTTTCCATGGCCACCATATCGAAATTATCGCTCATGCCGTAACGTGTTATCATGGCTCTCGCCAGTTTTGTGGCCTGTTCTATATCGTTGGAAGCTCCGGTGGAAACAGTACCGAAAATAGTTTCTTCAGCGGCGCGGCCTCCTGTGTAAGTAGCGATCTTGTTTTCAATTTCTTCTTTTGTCATCAAATACTTTTCGCCTTCATCAACCTGCATTGTGAAGCCAAGCGCACCTGATGTACGCGGGATAATAGTAATCTTCTGCACCGGTGCGGAATTTGTCTGTAGGGCCGCTACCAAAGCGTGGCCTATTTCGTGGTAAGCCACCGTCCACTTTTCCTTTTCCGTGAGTATGGCGTTTTTCTTCTGATAGCCGGCGATTACCACTTCAATGCTTTCTTCCAGATCGGCCTGCGTCACCAGCTGTCTCTCGTCGCGGACTGCTCTGAGAGCGGCTTCATTGACGATATTGGCCAGCTCTGCTCCTGATACGCCTGAAGCCATGCGGGCAACCTGAGAGAAATCCACATCGTCGGCGATTTTGATCTTCTTTGCATGGACTTTCAGTATAGCTTCCCTTCCGTTCAAATCCGGCAGTTCCACCGGTACGCGGCGGTCGAATCTGCCGGGACGGGTCAGCGCCGGGTCCAGTGCTTCAGGGCGGTTGGTTGCCGCCAGAAGTACGACGCCGCTGTTGTCCTCAAAGCCGTCCATTTCAGTGAGCAGCTGATTGAGAGTCTGCTCACGCTCATCGTTTCCGCCTAGCTGGCCGTCCCGCTTCTTACCTATGGCGTCGATTTCATCTATGAACACGATGCACGGAGCTTTTTCCTTGGCCTGTTTGAACAAATCCCTGACTTTTGACGCTCCCATGCCGACAAACATTTCCACAAATTCCGAGCCGGACATGGAGAAAAATGGAACGTTGGCCTCTCCCGCCACCGCCTTGGCCAGCATGGTCTTTCCTGTTCCCGGAGGACCCACCAGAAGTATTCCTTTCGGCATCGCAGCGCCGATCTCCTTATATTTTTCAGGGTCGTGCAGATAATCTACGATTTCCTTGAGGCTGTCCTTTGCCTCGTCTTCTCCGGCCACATCTGCGAATTTGATTCCCTCGCCGTTTTTAACATAAACCTTGGCATTGGACTTACCCATGTTGAACATCATCGAATCGGGCCCGCCTGCTCTCTTCATCATCTTTTTGGACATATACTGACCAATCCCGACAAATATGGCTATCGGCAGCACCCATGAAAGCAGGAATGTAAGTATCGGCGACGCCTGTTCTATGATCTCACCGGAAAACTCGGCTCCTGATTCATAAAGCCGCGTCGTCAGGTCGCTGTCCGGCATCATTCCCGTCTTATACACTGTGGTTTCTTTTTTATCTGTAAAAATGATTTGATTTTCACTTTCCTGAACCTGTACTTTGCCTATCTTTCCGTTTTCCGTCATGGACATGAACGTTCCGTAATCCACTTCCACGATCTGCCCCTGCGACATAAGCGGCATAGCCAGCAGATTAAACAGCATGAGCACTATCATGACTATTATGTAATAATAGATAAGCGGCTTTTTAGGCTTTTTTACTTCATTCATCCCTGTCGTTCCTCCTATCTTTTCTGTCTTCAAGCTCCTGCACCTGGCTCTGCAGAAGAGTGGCAGAAATCGCAGCTATCATGGCCTGCCTGATCGCCTGTCCGGCAAAGTCGATCGTATATTCTGCGTAAAGAGCTGTCGCTTCTGCTCTGTCCCAGATTTCGGCTTCTGCCTTATTTCGGGTTCCGCCTTCTTCACTGCCTCTAATAACGGCACCACCGCTGTGCATCTCATAAGGCAGTTTTTTTCTCAGCAGTTCCGCCATGTTTTCACCGTACTCCAGCTGTATCTTCGCCAGAGAAGCTATGGCAGGAGAGCTGCAGTTTGCGGCGCTCTGCTCCAGCTGCATGTCATATTCATAACACTCACGCCGAATATCATGCAGCTGGCTCTGAAGCTCCTGCTGTGTTTTCCCCTGAATACTAATCAGCCTTTCTGAGAGACTTCTGTATTCTTTCTCCAGATCCCGGAGCTTTGCCGCGAAAATATTTTCTTTATATATCAAGGATACCCCCTCCTCTTCTGAAATTCATGCCTTACTTATATCAGTTTTTTGAACTTGCCGCCACTATCAATCAAGAGCGTGTGTCCTGACAAAACTACCCAAGTGTCAATAAGACTGACAAATCCCTCCCGTTGTCAATACACGAGGCGGAAATTATAAGGCGGTCTCAGGCAGGGATGCGGCTGCGGAAAGAAGCGAGTACAGGATCCGAACGGAGAGGCTGTCTGCTAGTTTGACATTTCTGCAAATTTGCAGTATAGTGTTTACCATCAACATACAAAATTAACTTCGATTATATAAAAGGACAACTGCAATGCCCCTCGATGTAAAACGAATGATCGCCGAGAAGTTTGCCGAACTTCTTGAGCACGAAAAAATAGAAAAAATAACCGTTAAACAGCTGGTCAGCGAATGTAATATAAGCCGCCAGACTTTTTATTATCATTTTCAGGATATTATGGCTGTGGTGGAGTATCTCTTTGAGCAGCGCTTTGAAGAAATCTTTGAGGCCAGCATGAAAGCCGACTCTCCGGAAGATATGTTAAAGACAGTCATCGCTTTTGCCCCTAAGGATGAAAGGCTTTTGAAACATCTGCTGTCGTCTCAGCGAAGAGACGAAATTCTCAGATATCTGCTTCAAACGTTCAGGAGCTATTTCGGGAAGATGCTGCGCAGCAAAGGCCGCAATCTTACTTTCACCGCTTCCGACCTGGAAATAACCATCAGCTTCTATTCTTATGGTTTTTTGGGGATCATGCTGGAGAACTATGCTGGAGGAGCCGGCAAGGAACGGGATCCGGACATTTTAGCCGGCCAAATCAAGCGCTTGCTCTCAGGTGAGATACTGGCTAATATGGAGTAGGGGGGCAGATGGCACGCCAACGGTTTAAGTGAAATTTGCAAAATTCGAGCCAACAAAAATACAGCAATGAAAACTGCTGTATTTTCTTCATTGCCGTACTAATTTATTCGTGATTATTCATGTAAAAATACTTTAATCTCAATTTTAATCCAAGAGCCCTTCTTTTCTTTTGCAGATATCTTTCCGAAAAGAAGTTTGCCTGCGTCCATCAATCGTGAAAAAATCAAATTATCCTGTTTCGGCACATATCCTATTTTTAAACCGTTGGTCGTTTTAATTACAATAGCCTGCTTATCATATCGATTATCAGGTTCCCTGAAAAAATCGAGCTTATCATTCACTTTCAAATTTTGCTCTAATTCTTCTATCCCCTCAATATGCGTTGTGCCGGCAACATAAGTATCGAATAAAAATATATCTCTTTCAAAAGGCTTAGGGACGACAAGGCCGTTTCCATGTGAATGTAGCAAACTGACTAAATCGCTGTTTTTGTTCTTCGTCAATTGTCCCATCATTTCACCTCATCATTTCTGCAAGCTTTGCTTTATATCTCTCACTCATTTCATTATATTGAGCAATAATGCTTTCCAATTCGGCTTTCTTCTGCTCAGCCTTTTCAGGGTTCTCGATAATGTCTTTAACCGAATACGGATATTCTGTTTTGATTTTCTTAATTCTGTCATGTAGTGTTTTTGTCAAACTTATCAGACGCTTCTTTTCATTTTCAAGCAAAGCTACTGTACTTTCACTATTTTCAGAAACTGTATTTTCACTTAGCATTTCAGATATAATGCGCAATGTCTCCAAATCACCGCATTTATATGCATAAACCGCATTATCGAACATCTTTAATTGCGCTTCCGAAATATTTTCATTAAGGTCAGGGTGCAGAACTTTAACTATCCTGCGATACAATGTTTTCAGTTCTCTGCTTTCTTCATGAGAAAGCAATTTCCCTTTGCTGCGCTGCAATGCCTCATTCATTTTGATGATTTGCTCATCAAGCTGCTTCTGATATTCAAAAAACTCATCGTCAAGCATCTGCTCAATATGTGACAGAATAATCTTTTCCTGCCGGTTTATTTTTGACTGAATTATTTCTGTTTTCCGTCTTAATCTAAGCGCTGCGCATTGAGCCTCGTACGCTTTATATTCTAAACTTCCGAGCTTCAACATATATGCCGCCTCAATATTTTTGCAGACAATAAATTGAAGCTCATCTTCTTCCAGTAAAAGGGCAGAAATTTCTACTCGCAGTTTGCTGACTTCCTCTTTCAATTTCTGAAAATCGGGAAAGATTATTATATTATTCAAGGAGCTTTGTTTTTTAGTTATAAGCAAATTTTCCTTTTTATCCATAACCTCTTTTCGCAATCCTATATTTCCATAACATTATCTGTCCACAACTCACATTGCTCCATTACAGTCTGCACGGCATACTCCATACCTTCTGGCGGATATTTATGCTTTTTCAGAAGTTTTTTGATAACCATACGCATTTTTGCTCGTGCTGACTCTCGTTTTTGCCAATCTATCGTTTTATTTTTACGAAGAGTCTCTGTAAGTTCTTTGGTAATCGCAATAAGTTCATCATTTTCGTAAAAATCTTTTATTGCCTGAGGCCTTGTTAAAGCATCATAAAATGCTAATTCCTCAGAATTAAGACCGAGCTCATTTCCTTCTTTTTGTGCTTCAGCAATTTGCTTAGCCAGTTTCAACATTTCTTCGATTACTTCTTCATTAGTAAGCATACCGTTAAGATAAGCGTTGAGGGATCGCTGCATAATTTCGCTGAACTTTTCCGATTTCACTACATTTGTTCTGCGATAAATGAATACTTGCTCTGAAATCAATTTTCTCAACAACTCAACAGCAAGATTCTTTTCTTTCATATTAGCGACCTCTTTATTTTTAAGAGAACGACAATCAACGGCAGCCTCTTTGATTAACTTCCGCCGTTGGTGGAAGTTTTATATACTCACTTTTTTTCCAAATCTTTTGCTGTTTCTTCCAATTCAAGTATATACTTATCAAAATCAGATAAGAAAACCCTGTCCTGTATAATACGGTATTTCTCAAATTCTGTTTCGGCGTGCAATTTTGCCTGCTCGGCGCTGATTTTCCCTGCTCCTGTTAAAATCTCCGTTCCGTTAAATTCCAAAAAATTGTCCAAACGCTTTGCCCAGTCTTCCATGCTCATTGGAATTTTACGCTCTGCTTGAAACTCGGCATAATCTAAATAAAGCGAAACTATCCTTTCAAGATAAGATATTTCTTTTTCATTCAAATAGTTTTTAGCTATTGAAACATCGGCTTTGATTATTTTTCCATCAGGGGCGTTTTCCCAAGTAGTCAATCCCATATTCTCTTTATTGGCGTCAGCGCGTTCGTAAATCAGTTCTGCTGCCGTATGGCGATGTGTGGCATAATGGAGCTTGTTTTGAACAATTTTAAAAAACACTTTTGTTGTTTCGGAGTTCTTGTCATAATCAAATGCAGTAGCGTATAAATCAGTAATCTTTTGATAAAATTTACGCTTTGACATACGAATTTCACGAATATATTGAAGCTGTCTATCAAAGTATTCATCGGAGAACATATGGCCTTTAATCAAACGCTCCTTATCCATAGTCCAACCCTGAATGGTGTGGTCCTTTACAATTTGTCCTGCCCATTTCCGGAACTGAACAGCTCTCTGATTGTTCACCTTAAAGCCAACAGCAATAATAGCCTGCAAGTTATAGTGTGCAACATCTCGACTAACCTGTCGGGAGCCTTCATTCTGAACTATTCGGAATTTCCGAATAGTTGCTCCCTCTACCAACTCAGAGTCGCTATATATTTTTTTGATATGCTCGTTAATAGTCGGAATACTTACATCATAAAGTACTGCCATCATTTTCTGCGTGAGCCATATATTTTCATCCTCATAACGCATTTCAATGCTGCTTTCTTCACCGCCAACGGAAGCTACATAGGTTAAGTATTCAGCAGCAGATGAATGAATAGTGACCTCTTCTTTCTTTTTTTCATTTATGCACTCCTTTTCCAACAAACAATAATTTAGAAGCAACTTTGACTGCTACATTCAAAAAGATGTTTGTCGAAGATACTTCTGTTGAGTTTACTTCCCAAAAGCTTCACGAAATAGTAAAAACTATTGTTTATTGCATTATTTAATTCAATTTTTTCATCATAGTCGCTTAACACGGAAGTCACTTTTTCTTGTGTATCTAAACTCGGAATTTCCACTTCAATATTATCAAAAGTATCTCGAGTAATAGTGTCAAATACCGAACCGTGAGTATTCCTCTTCAATGCTAAAATGTTATGTTTAATCAAGTAGTACAAATAATCACTTGTTACTTTATCCTCCTTTATCTTGTCCCCAGTTAGAAAGATTAAAGGGCGGATTAGCCATAATAAAATCTGCTTTTAACGTGGGATGAAGATCATTAAAGAATGTGTCCGCATGATACGAGCCAAAATTAGCATCGATACCACGAATAGCCATATTCATCTTTGCCATTTTCCAAGTATCGGCATTGGATTCCTGCCCATAGACAGCAACCTCACCACGTTTCCCACTGTGTGCTTGAATAAACTTTGCGCTCTGAACAAACATACCTCCCGAACCGCAGCAAGGGTCATACACACGACAATTTTTGAAAGGTTTTAGTATGGCAACGATTGTTTTAACAATGCTTGCCGGAGTATAAAACTCTCCTCCTTTAACACCCTCATAAGCCGCAAACTGCTGAATACAATATTCGTAAGTCCTGCCGAGGAGGTCTTTACTTTCTTCTGTATCGTCCATATTCATATTGGTAAACATGTCAACAACATCACCTAAAACACGCTTATCTAAATCAGGACTGGCATAGTTTTTCGGTAACACATTTTTAAGGGTTTTATTCTCTTTTTCAATTGCCCGCATAGCCTCGTCAATAATTGTCCCAATTTCCGGTGTATGAGCCGCAATGGCAATTTTACTCCAACGAGCATCTTCCGGTACAAAAAAAGATATTATCCGCCACATAAGCGTCTCTGTCATCCTCAAAGCCATCACCTTCAGTAACAAGCTGCTGATAACGTTTTTCAAAAGAGCTCGATATATAACGCAAAAAAATAAGTCCTACAATAACTTTCCTATATTCTGCCGCGGGTATGTGCCCCCAAAGAGCACAAGCAGCATCCCAAATTTGTTTTTCAAAGCCAATATTAGCGTTATTTGCAGTAGCCATAGAGTAAAATCCTTTCTATTTATCCCAAAACCGAGTAAATATCCTCGCTTATACAACACTATATAGCAAATATGCATAAAAATCAACGTTTTCACTTATACCTTTATTAACTACCAAAAGCCCCTGACAAAGTTATTTCACTCTATCAATGTCTTTGTCAATCCCTACATAAAGTCCGATACTCAATTGCCGCTCCTGCAACGCAAGCTTCTCTATAGGCTTTTTATAGTTTGAACCATCACAGAAATTACGATAATGAGAATTACCGCGCGGGATATTATATAAGTCAAAATATATTTTTTAGCCTCTATCCTCTTATATCGCGGCTTGGCGAAAAAAGCGCAGACGACATAACAGATAACACCGACAAGGGAGAGAATGCCGGCCCGTTTAGTTTGGGCAAAGTATGCGATGAACGCTAATACCACTGTAAAGACCAGAAATGCGACAGCAATATAATAAAATTCTCTCGCTCTTTTATCGTCAAGCACTCTCTTGCTTTCCACATCGTCATCTGATATAAGTTCGTCCATACTGATATGAAACAAATCTGACAGAAGTTTAAGGCTATCGATTGACGGGTATCCTTTGCCCGTTTCCCACTTGGAAACGGCTGTCCTCGTCACAAATAGTTTTTCCGCCAGTTCGTCTTGGCTCATATCGCTTGCTACCCGAAGTTTTTTTATTTTTTCACCGAATGTCATCACACATCGCCTCCTTTTATTTGTGTATATGTGACTTTATTGTATGCCTCACTTGCCATGAAGTCACGACACTTACGGTCGCATGAGCCTCTTTTGCGTATCTATCTTGCGAATATTTCCACAAAATGTCTATTTCCCGCCGCACGAATTGCACTTCCACATCAAAAATGGGCAACTCCAGTGTGGAATTGCCCATTCAATTTGTAAATTATGCTGTTTTTCTCTCCGCACGGTTAAGCGCCCGGTGTATTTTCTCAAGCATCTCACGCGCAGAAGCCTTGTGCAGGAGCCTTAATATCCGCGTCCTAATACAGCTTCGCTCCCGCCGGGATGCGGTCGTCCACCATAAGCAGATGGAGCTTTTCTTCTCCCTCTTCACTGTGTACAGCTGATATCAGCATGCCGCAGGAATCAATACCCATCATCGGTCTAGGAGGCAGGTTTGTGATGGCAATGCAAGTCTTGCCGACCAGCTCCTCCGGCTCGTAATAAGCATGGATACCGCTCAAAATAGTTCTCTCTTCGCCGGTTCCGTCGTCCAGAGTGAATTTCAAAAGCTTCTTGGACTTAGGCACCGCTTCGCAGGCCAGAACTTTGACCGCTCTGAAATCCGACTTGGAGAAAGTCTCGAAATCGACGAAATCTTTGAACAGCGGCTCGATCTCCACTTTAGAAAAATCTATCTTTTCAGGGCGCGCATTCTCCGCACCGCAAGCTTTCGCTACACCGCAAGCCTCTGCCGTGCAGCCAGCGCCCGCATCAGCAGCCGCTCCCTCTTCTTTCTTCGCGCTGTCCAGCGGCTTCATCGTCGGGACGATTTAGGACATCGTTTCAATTCTTGCTATAACCCAACATAGTTCAAAATAAGTCGCAAATCAGATTTTTTCAAAATCCTACTTTACTTTATTTTCGATTAGTTTCGTGGGGGCTTTGTGTAAAAATTGATGTAAATGATGTAAATGCTTTTATCCACCAACTATGAAGTCCGTATCAATTTAATCTGTCAAACCGACACTTTATTATACTCATTTTTGAAGTAGGAGTCAAGACCTTCAAACTCGGACTTCCTCAGTTCCTTCGTTACATCGGTATAGATGTTAAGCGTAGTTGAAATATCTTTATGACCGAGCGTGTCCTGAATGACCTTAACATTTACCCCTGCTTCGCACATTCTTGTTGTAAAAGTATGTCTTAAAGAATGGCAGCTAAAATGCGGGAGCAATACTTCTGCATTTTCATCTTTCAACAACTGCTCGTCGTTACAGTCACGAATAATACGGCGAATTGCTTTGTTGAGGGTTGCCTGATGTTGCGGCTGTCCGAAACGATTGATAAAGATAAAATCGGTGTATCCGTCAACAGTCGCTTCACAATGAAGGTCAAGCAATTCCTGTCTTTCTTTTTCCATTAAAAATGCTTCTTTGACGAAACCGAGCATAGGCACTTTTCTTCTTCCTGCCGGGGTTTTGGTCGTATTAACATTGAAGTAACAGCCACGCTTACTGCCCTCGGTACGGTGGTCATAGTAAACCAGCGTGTGGTTCACATCAATGATACCTTCTTCCAAATCAATATCGCACCATCTTAACCCTGTAACCTCTCCAACACGAAGTCCCGTACCAATCATAACCGCAAACACCGGATACCAATACTTTGATGTCGGAGAGTTTTTCAGATAGTCAAGAAACAACTCTTGCTCCGGCTTTGTTAAGGCTCTACGCTTCTCGGTCTGAAAACAATGGGACTGTTTCAACTCTTTAAGCACATTGTTTGACGGGTTATTCCTGATGTAGTCATCATCGACCGCCATATCCAAAATCTGATGGAGAACCGTATGAATATTATCAATGGTTGCCGGCTTCAGATGGCGTTCGTCTGCAAGGTAATTATAGAACCTCTTTATATCTGTTTTTCTCAGAGAAGATACAGTCTTTGAACCTATCTGATGACGGACAAAGGTCTCATACATATACTTGTAGTTTTCAAAGGTGTTGTTTTTCAGTCCTCGCTTCAAATCCTTCCAAAGCTCATATATGTCATTGACCGTTGTGTAACGAGCTTCTGCCTTAATGCCATCGCTCTTGTCTTTTGCGATTTGTTCCTCTTTGTATCGCAGTTCATCAAGTGTCTTGGCATACACATAACGCCTTTTGTGGTTGGCGTCCGTCCAACTGAAATGGTATGTACCATCGGCTCTCTGTGATTCGCCTGTGCGAAGCACTACTCTTGATTTGTCTTTTCTTTTTGTTCTTGGCATAATTTTTCCTCCCTTAAATGCGAAATTGCTTATCAAGATAATCAATAAATTTGTCTCGGATTACACAGACCTGAACACCGTTAGTAACAGCAAAGGGACAATCACCCTTCATTATGATTTGCCTGATTTTTGTCCTACCTATACCGGTGTACTCGGCTGCTTCCTCAACAGTTAGAACATTCTTCTCCCAAAAGGGAGCTTTTTCTTTACGCTTTTCGAGTAAGGCTCTGTAAGCTAAAACACCGTTGTCCATAAGCCCTCCTTCCTATATTGAGTACATTTTCTCAATGTACTCATCAAAAACTCGTCTCTTAATCATTCGTCTGTTTCCTACCCACAGCACGAACGGACATTTTTCTTGGCTTGTCATCTCATAAAGTTTGTCTCTGCCTATGCCTGTGTAAGCGGTCGCTTCATCAATCGTAAGGTAAGGCTTAACCCAAACCGGCACGGTTTCCACCCGATTGCCTGAATTATTCAATTCAGTCTGCTTATTTCCCATAACACCACCTCCGTCAGAGGGAATACTGCGATGACAGGTATTCCTCAAATTGTTTTCTTTTAATCAATCGCTTTGCTCCGTTCCAAAGAACGAAAGGACAATCTTCGCTATTCGATAGTTCTTTTATCTTTGATGTGCCAATGCCCGAATATTCCGAAGCTTCTTCAACCGTAAGATTCATTTTCTTCCAAATTGGGACACTCGGCATATTGGATTTAAGCTGTTTGTCAGACATACGCTGTAACCTCCTTCCTTTGGTGATTACAGCATACTCAAAAGTCTGCGGTAAGCCAATTATGCGAATCGGCTCATCGCAGACTTGACTTTTTTCTTAAATCGAGTATTGCCTTTCGATAAATTCGTCAAAGACTTTCCTTTTAATCATTCTTCTGCTACCAATCCAAAGAACAAAAGGACAATCCTGACTTTCCGTCATTTCATAGAGTTTTCCCATTCCAATACCGGAATAAGCTGCCGCCTCCTCAATAGACAGGTTTGGTTTACACCAAAGAGGAATATCGTAACGCTTCTTCTTTTCACTGCTATTTGACATTCCTGCACCCCTTTCCTTTGACCGAGGTGCGTTTGTCATAAACGATATAATCCCAACCGCTGTTATTACACTTATCGCAGTTGTCTTTGCTTTTAGCAAAAGGGTCAAGACGCCTGACAATATAATTTGGGTCGTGGATATAGTCGCTCAGGCACTTGGGACATAAGCAGCGAACATCTCCGTTTCTGTCTGTGTTGTAAATCCATAAACCGAAAGTCTTTTTAAGAGCTGCGTTAATTTGCTTCCAAAGCCTTTCGTCGTTTACCGAACCAATGTAGTCTGTCAGTTCGTCCTTATTGACGGTTTGTATCTGTTCAAGAAGAACCATTGACGGCTTCTTCAGACCGAAGTCCTCACCCAAAATGATGTGTGAAGGAAGATACTTCTTTTTCATCACAGCCGTAACAGCAGCAACAATAATTGTCGGAGCATTTGCATTAAAGTTGTCCGCCTGAATTACCATTACAGGTCTCTCTCCCGACTGGACAGACCCCTCTCTTTTTCCAAAATCGTAGTAGAATAAATCTCCACGCTGAATTTCTTTTTTCTGCATATATGTATAACCTCTCTGTTCATTTAGTTTTGAAAGTGCATTTCTTATCCGGACTTGAAATAACCCCTTCACTCATTTGGACAAAGGGGGTCAAAATGCACACCCAAAATCAGAGGTTTTCATAAAATTTCTTGAAATTTTTTCTTGCGGCAGCAATCGACTTATCTACAACGCTGTAATATACGCCTTCTTCCTTTGCGATTTTTCTTGAACTCATACCTAATAAAATCGCTTTAATCAGTCTTTCTCTCTGAACAGGTTTCAGCATTTCCAATACCTTTCTGACTTTCGCAATTTCCAACTGGCGAAGCTGTTCCTTTTCTTCCTCAATCCGTTCTTCTTCCGCTTGCTCAAACGGGTCAACAAACGGAGTAATCAGTTCCCGGTGGAATTGTTCAGAGATGTCATCTTCATACCCGTACACATCGATTGTTCTTTTTGCTCGCTTTTCGTACTTATCGTTGTTTCTGTATGACTCGTCAATCACTTCGCCCTGAGCCATAGAAAGCAGAATGAACGGAGTGTACCGACGGATAACATCAGGGTATTTAACCCACAATTCTTCTTCCGCCAGTTCTGTTACAATCGCCCATTTCTCCGTGCCGGTGTAACCGTGGTATTCATACCGCAGATTGATGAGTTTGCAGTCGTTCGCAAATAATAATTCCTGTTGTTCTAATGTAAGTTTTGTCATTGTCGTAATCTCCTTAAATTTGAATTTTTGAATTTGGTTGAAATCAAAAATTCGGAGATTACGGATACTTGGCGATATGTGCCAGCCACTTATATGTCACGGTCTTGCTCCTTTCGGGAGCGACAAAAAAGCCGGACACCAAGAACATTAGGATATTTCTATCCCTTAATTCTCAGCGTCCGGCAATTTGATGACTCAAGAGCTTTCGCTCAAGGACTCGTGGCTCGGTACATCTGTCCGATATTTAATTGTTCGCTCTGTTACTACTTCTTGTTAATCTGTATTTGACCGTTCCCTTGCGTAGGGATAGGTCAACCTCTACTACTCTGTGGCAGTTCGGACATTTCAGTTCAATAACGCCTGTTGTCATTGTTACCTTGTCAAAAATACGCCAGCCACAGTTTTTGCACCTTACGATTATCTTTTGTTCCAACGATTTCATAGCTCGCTCACCTCCGGATAAACCGTAACCAAATCAAAAGGATTATCAAGATACTCCTTTTTCAGTAGTCCGAGCTGTTTCATTCGTATGGCAAGTGCTTTTTTGGAACACCCTAAAAAATCGGCAAGTGCGTCAAACCTTTTATATACGCCCGGAAAGTATATCTTGTTCAGACACTCAATCTTTTCTCCGAGACTGAACAGATACATTCCCTGCTTTATAAGGTTTTCGGGAAGAAGGATAGCTGCTCCAAGCGTATTTGCCTGCCATTCCTCCCAATCGGATATAGGCTTATTCCTCTCGGAATTTGCCTTGTAATAATGTACTCCGGCAGATTTCTGTGTCACGCCGTAATCATTTGGGAACAACATCTTGAATATCTGATGGCTGCCCTCGTGCATTAAGGTAAAGTTCTTTCTGCCTTTCAGCTTGCTGTCAAAGTTCAAGTCCTTTTCCACGAGAACGGTTTTTCCGTCCAAAAAGAAAAAGGCTTCGTTATCATCATCTTCAAATACCTGAACACCCATTTCCGTAAATGAGGTCATTCCGAGAATACTCCCGTCATAGGATAGGTGCTGGTATTCGACATTCAAGCCGAGAACCTTCTCCAAGAGAAGCTCCGGGTCAATTCTGTATATTTGTGTGTTACGGACATCGGGAAGTGCCATATATGCCTGAACATATTTGTCGGCAATCGCTTCGATGTCAAATCTCGATAAATGTTTCAAGTTACAAAACCTCCTACCATTAGGATTTTGCTTCTACAAACCACTTTCCGTTTTCTTCGTCGAACAGAAATGTGGGCTTGCCGCAAATCTGTACCGTGTAGCGGATACCGGTTCCTCCGACTTTGGTGGAAGCCGCACGGCATTTCTGAATTACACGGTCTATCTCATATTTTTCATCATTCTCAAACTTGATGAAATTCGGACGAGCCGTCCCATCAGGTCTGTGTGTTACATTTACTTCAACATAAACTTTTCTTCTATCGGATTCCATTTTTATACCTCGTAATTTCTCAAAGTCAAAACTAATCTTCCCAAGTGCTTGTATCCGTCGATGTTCTTATCCGACACCCTGTACTTGGGTCGGTCATCTCCGGCAGTATTGATGTAACAGGAAAGCCTTCCTTTCTTAAAGCGTTTTTTCCGGTCAAAGAAAAGAAACATTCCCTCATATATACCGTAGTCGGTAAAATGGTTTCCGCCGTCCGCACGAAAGATAACAATATCTTCGCTGCACCCCTGCAAAAAGCAGTCGGGCATCGTAACATAAGCCGTAACCTCTTTTTCGTCAATCACATTTAGCCCTCCTTAACCAACCATACCTGTCGGCATAGTGATTTCAGCTTTTTCCGGTGGTAGCCGCAAGTTCTGACACAGAACCCCATTCCTTATGCTGTCCTTTCCGAAACGCCGTCTGATTTCTTCAACACACTTTTCCATTCTCTCCAGTTTGTCCTGCTTGGCAGCGTCCATAAACATATCTATTTGACGGGGCGTGTCTTGTGGAACAAGATTTATGGCTTGTACCGTCACAGAACGGATAGGGTTGTTCCACCCATATCTTTTTTCAAATAACTGAAAAGCGGTCTTTGCAATAATCATCGGAGACTGTGTAGGAAGTGCAATCTTCGTCTGCCATTGCCTTGTATTGAGTGTGTTGTCTCTAATATGTATTGCGACACCTTCTGCACTCAGTCCGTGAACACGGAGCTTGTGTCCAATGTCTTGGGTCAATTCGAGAAACACGGGCCACACCTGCTCCGGTTTCTCTAAGTCTGCTACTGTTGTTATACCGTGTCCTACGCTTTTTATAGGGGAAACGAAGTCTTTCTTGGCAACAAGGGAAAGGTCGTTGCCGTTGGCATAGTTCCATAAAACTACTCCGTTCTTTCCTAATCTTCTGCGTAAGAACTCAGGGTCGGTATTCGCTAAATCCCCGATGGTACGAATACAATAGCTGTCAAGCACTCGCTGGGTTGCCCGTCCTACACCGAGCAGGTCAGCGGCAGGAAGTCCCCAAATCTTTTCTCTGAATGTGTCCTTTGGTATCACGGTTACTGCGTCCGGTTTCTTCATATCCGAGCCGAGCTTCGCAAATATCTTATTAAAGGAAACACCCACAGAAATCGTCAAGCCGAGTTCAAACTTCATAGTCTCACGAATTTCATTTGCCACCTTTTCCGGCGAACCGAAAAGGCTTTCTGTCCCGCTAATATCCAACCAACATTCGTCCATACCATACGGTTCTACTTGGTCTGTATATCGCTCATAAACGCTTCTCGCAAGCTTTGAGTATTTGATATACTCCTCATAATGGGGCGGTACTACAACCAAGTCCTTGCACTTCTGTTTAGCCTGCCATACTGCGTCCCCGGTTTTCACATCAAAAGCCTTTGCTTTGTAGTTCTTTGCAAGCACGATACCGTGTCGTTCCTCCACAGAGCCGCAGACAGCAATCGGATATTTCTTCAATGCGGGGTCGAGCATACATTCGACGCTGGCATAGAAGTTATTCATATCACAATGAAGTATGCTTCGTAACATTTTTAGAACCCCCTTGACATTTTGGGTAGTTTGGTGTACACTATGTGTAGTTCAACTTCCCAATTCATATTATATACACTTCAACTGTACTTGTCAAGAGCAAATGGGTAGTTCAACTGTAAATATTCTTTTAAGGAGTGAAATCACAATGACATTCGGTGAAAAAGTCAAGGCTGAAAGAACAAAGCTTGGTATGAGTCAAGATGAGTTGGCAGCTAAAATCGGCGTAACCCGACGCATAATTGGTTCTTATGAAAATGATAAATCCCGTCCGAGAGGAATGGAAAGATATAAGAAACTGGCAGAATCCTTAAATGTAAATGTGAATTATCTGCTGTCTGAGGATGACGCTTTCATCGCCGATGTAGAGGATAAGTACGGACGCAGAGGAGCAAGACAGGCTCAGGAGTTGCTTGCAGAAGTTACCGGTCTGTTTGCCGGCGGCGAAATGGCTGACGAGGATATGCGTGAAATGGTTGACGCCATTCAGGAAGCATATCTCATAGCAAAGAAAAACAATAAAAAATACACCCCGAAGAAATACCGCAAAGACGAGTAATCCTCAAAGTGAACTAAGTCCAATATATGGGACATATAATAGTTTATAATTTATTATAGGGTTAATATCCGATATACTATAATATGGGAGGTGAGCCGGATTGGGGTATTACACTACGGCTGAGATTGTGAAAATCGTAAACAAGCTCATTGACCGTTGCGGTACTCGTGACCCGTACAAGGTCGCAAAAGAGCTTGGTATCAATGTCATCTACCGGAATTTTGACAAGCAGCGTGGAGCATACAAGGTTATTCTGAAGAACCGCTTTGTTTTTCTTAAAAACGGTATGCACCCGGTCGTGGAGCAGATAGTGCTATGGCACGAAATCGGACACGATATTCTCCACAGGCAAGAAGCGGTTGCTGTTGGCGGGTTCAAAGAGTTCAACATCTTTGATATGAGAGAGAACCGTATGGAGTATGAAGCAAATATCTTCGCTTCTCAGGCTTCTCTACCGGACGACACCATTTTGGAATACATTGAAAACGGCTATGACATTCAGCAGATTGCACGGGCAATGTGTTCTGACATAAACCTAATTGCTCTGAAAGTAGATACGCTGATTGCACAGGGCTATCAACTTCGCAAACAGGAACACCAAAACGATTTTCTAAAATACAGTAAAAAAATATAAGACCGTCAAGTCTCGTTTGAGTCTGACGGTCTTTTCGTTATTTATTACATTTTTCTTTATAATCTTCGCCCCAACTCCACATAGCGTCGAGAATAGGTTTCAAACTTTGTCCCAATTCTGTCAGGGAGTATTCTACTCTTGGCGGAACTTCAGCATATACCTTTCGATTAACAAGTCCGTTTTCTTCCATATCACGAAGCTGAGCAGTAAGCACCTTTTGAGATACGCTGCCGATTGATTTTTTCAGCTCTCCGAAACGCTTTGTCCCCGGCAGCAATGCTCATGTACGGTAAAGAAGCAAGCAACCGAAAACAATAGATAGACCGCCAGCACTACACTATTCCGAACCAAAGACCAAAAGATAAGCATTTTGAGAAAATCTAAACTTTTGGATTTTCCTACAATGCCGACTACGGCGGAATCCCTCCCACTCCTTATATATTTCTTTCTGTATACATTGAATTTGTATTTAGTAAAATGCAGACAACACCACGGATCGGCTTTTGGCTGGACAATTCCAACCAAACACCGCAGCAGACAGTAGAAACCATTCTGAACGTTAGGAAGCCGGTATGATTGTTACATATAAGGGGAAGAAAAATTTCTTTTAGGTACTTGCTTTCCTAAAACTGATGTG
>UQXL01000019.1 GCA_900545135.1 uncultured Eubacteriales bacterium
ATTTCTGCACACATTGGTGTATATGGTATTCTTCCTGGTAGTCATCAGGGCGTTGTTGTTGGTCTTGCTGTTGGTGCCCGGAGCTACTCCGAAGAAGCCGTTTTCAGGATTGACGGCATAAAGTCTTCCGTCTTTGCCTATACGGAGCCAGGCGATGTCGTCGCCGATGGTGTATACTTTGTAGCCTTTCTTTCTCAGGTGCTCAGGAGGTATGAGCATAGCCAGATTGGTCTTGCTCGGGAAAGCGGCGCTTATGTAACGCTTCTGGCCGTCAGGACTTTCGATACATAGGATGAGCATGTGCTCGGCCATCCAGTCTTCTTCCTTGCCGAGCCATGAGCCTATTCTCAGGGCCAGACATTTCTTGCCCAGCAGCACGTTTCCGCCGTAAGCGGAGTTTATGCTCCAGATGGTGTTGTCCTCAGGGAAGTGGGCGATGTACTTGTTCTCTGCGTCCACCTGCGCCTTGGAATGAAGACATTTTACGAAATCTGCTCCCTTGTTGAGCTCTTCGATTACGGCGTTGTTCACGTGGGTCATTATGTACATGGAAAGCACCACATATATGGAATCGGTCAGTTCTATGCCTATCTTTGAAAACTCGGTGCCCGGTACGCCCATGGAAAAAGGTATGGCGTACATGGTACGGCCTTTCATGGAGTCCTTAAAGAGAGGGCGCATCTTTGCGTACATTTCGTCCTTTTGCACCCAGTTGTTGGTGGGGCCTGCGTCTCTCTGATAAGTAGTGCAGATCACTGTTCTCTTTTCATCTCTTGCTACATCTTTTGGATGGGTCCTGTAATAGTAACATCCCGGAAGCTTTTCCTGATTCAGTTTAATCATTTCGCCTGTAGCGCAGGCCTCGCTTCTGATGCTCTCAAGCTGTTCCTCCGAACCGTCAATCCATACGATTTCTTTTGGATTCGTAAGGTCGGCACATTCTTTCACCCAGTCCAATACACGGTTGTTCTTAATCTCGATCATTTCTCTTCCTCTCCGTCGATTGTTAAGATATTAAGCTTGTATTTTACAAACTCTTGCATTGAAATATACTTTTATTTTAACACTCGGCATTATGGTTGGCAAGTCAATCTTAGGCAAAACTTAGATTCGAAAGGCGGTGGGCGGAGATGGTTTCGGCAGGTGAAATGCTCGTAGTTTGAGCATACGGCCGGCCGTGCGGACAGCCCGGCCCGCGGCCATTGAAAGGCCGGCCCGATTCAGGGCAAAATAAAAACCATGGGAGACACTTCCATGGTTTTTCGCTCATGCTGTGCATTTAACTTATGCACTGGTGGGGACGGGTGAGACTTATTTTGCTGCCTTTGCAGCGTTGAATCTTTTAGTTAATCTTGAAACTCTTCTTGAAGCGGCGTTCTTTGAAATAGTATTCTTTGACGCAGCCTGTTTAAGCTTCTTTTCCGCGAGTCTGAGCTTTTCCTGAGCCAGCTCGAAGTTTCCTTCTTCAATGGCGCTGTCAAAGCTTTTCAGAACAGACTTAAGGTGTCCCTTGATTCTTCTGTTTCTCGCAGTTTTCTTGTCGATAACTCTGATTCTTTTCTTTGCGGATTTGATGTTTGCCATAAATTTTACCCCACTTTTCTTAATTTTAGCATTTTAACTGCCGTATGGCAGTAAGTAAATTCGCACAAAATATTATATATTAAGCAGTCGTTATTTGCAAGGAAAATTTTTGTAGTCTCCAAGGGAATGTTCAAGGCTGCTGCGAAAATTTTTGCAGTCTCCAGGGCTGCCCCTCTGCGTATAATATCAAAGCTTTGAGGAAAAACTTACAAGAGAAACATATGAGGAGACAAAAATGCAATACAGGACAGACTTAGCCATAGAAAACCAGGAACTTCTGGAAGAAGCCAGAGCCAAAGCCACAGGTTACACGAAAAAGCAGAGGCAGATAGACGGGGACATTTCAGTGACAGAAATAGAAATCATAAGCCAGGAAGGAGAAAGAGCTTTCGGCAAGCCCCGGGGCTCCTATATAACCATCGAAGTTGACGGCATACTGGATCAAAAAGACGGCATCAAGGAAAGAACGGCCAGAGCGCTGGCCGAAGAACTGAAAAAAATGATTCCTTTCGACTATTACCTAAAAGTTTTGGTAGTGGGCTTGGGAAACGAAAAGGTCACGCCTGACAGCCTCGGGCCTCATACGGTGGACAAGGTCAAGATAACCAGCCACCTCTTCACCATGTTCGGCTGCGACGGAGACTGGGAGATGGCCAACGTCAGCGGCTTTAATCCGTCGGTCACGGGAGTTACAGGCATGGAAACAGCCGATCTCATACAAAAGGTAGTCTCGATGGTAAAGCCGGACGTGACCGTGGTCATAGATTCGCTGGCCGCCAGGAACATGGAAAGGATGAGCACGACCATACAGGTATGCGATACAGGGATAGAGCCGGGCGCGGGGATGGGCAACAGGAGAAAGGCCATTTCCGAAGAAACTCTCGGCTGCAAGGTGATTTCCATAGGAGTGCCGACGGTGATAGACTCAAGGACACTCATAATGGAGGCTGCGGAAAATATTTCATCATGGCAGGACGAGGCGACCGAAAAATATCTGTCCGGCAGAGATTTCGAGATGATAGTGACGTCGACCGATATCGACGAAATTATAAAAGATTTTTCTGAAATAATCGCAAATGCTATAAATATAACGCTCCATCCCGGCATATATTCTTAGAGTGACATTGTTTGGGCCTGGCCCGGCCGGGCTCTCGGAGGGGAAAGTATGAAAAGATTCATAGCCAGCGGAGCTATAATAGTATATGCGTTGAGCGTAATCGTCTTTTGCACAGTTCTTCCGGCAGGGGAAAAGGCTACGGCGACAGATTTCGGAGTCATGTGCATAAACGCGGTTTATCCGTCTGCCTCTATAGAACTCGCCGATTCCAGAGATAATGAAAACCTCGCCGAAACAGGAGGCGAAAACAGCGACGGTCAATCCGGCGGTGATGATAAGGACGTGGTGGTAAGCGAGGAGGAATCTTCGGATCCGGTGGTGCTGGGAGACGATCCCCTTGTGCTGATAGTACATACCCATGCAACAGAATCATATCTGCCTGCATCGGGAAGCAACTTCCACTCCAAAGGAGAAGAAAACACCGTCAGAGACGTAGGAAACGTGCTGGCCACGTCACTGGAAGAAGAGGGAATCTCAGTAGTGCATGACAAGACTCTTCACGACGATCCGTCGTATAACGATTCGTATAACAGGTCGTATGAGACCGTGCAGGAACTTCTGAAAAAATATCCGACCGTAAAATGCGTGATAGATCTGCACAGGGACGCGGTGGCTTCGGAGTCGCCGGCAGCCACGGTCTCCGTAGACGGCAAGAAATGCGCCAAGTATTCTTATGTGATAGGAACTCTGGCGGAGACTTATCAGAGCAACAAGACATTCATTTCCAACCTGAACAAAGTGGCTTCTGAAGATTACGACGGATATACGGGGAAAGTCCTTGAAAGGGGATACAGCTACAATCAGGGATATTCCTCCAAATCATTGCTTTTGGAAATCGGATATAACAGGAACCAGATAGAAGAAGCGAGAAATTCGGCCGAGATTTTCGGCAAGATTCTGGCAGATACGCTGAAGAAAGGATATTGAACCATGAAAACCTTTGGAAAATGCTGCCTTGCGGCAGCTATTTTCTTTTTCGGAACGCTGGCGTTTTTGAGCGTCGACAGGAGATGCGCCATGATGTACGGCGAAGGCGGTACAATCAGCGCAAGTTTGCAATTTTTCATTGAAAAGAGCCTCGATTTACATTAAAATAATATGAACAGATAGTATTGTTTTTAAGCGAGGAAAAAATGACGGACAAAAATAAGGATTATCAGAAATATATACGGAATTTCAGCATTATCGCCCATATAGACCACGGCAAATCCACCCTTGCCGACAGGATAATAGAAAAGACAGGTCTCGTGGAACAAAGAGATATGAAGGAACAGTATCTGGACAATATGGACCTGGAAAGAGAAAGGGGCATAACCATAAAGCTCCAGACTACCAGGCTGAAGTATCACAGCAAGGACGGCAGCGATTACATCTTCAATCTGATAGACACGCCGGGACATGTGGACTTTAACTACGAGGTTTCAAGAAGCTTGGCTGCCTGCGAGGGAGCCGTTCTTGTGGTGGACGCGACTCAGGGAGTGGAAGCTCAGACTCTGGCCAACGTATATCTGGCTCTCGATGAAAACCTGGAGATTCTGCCTGTCCTCAACAAGATAGATTTGGCTTCGGCCCGTCCTGACGAGACCAAGCAGGAGATAGAAGAAGTGATAGGCCTGGACGCGTCGGAAGCTCCGCTGATTTCCGCTAAAGAGGGAATAGGCATCGAGGAACTCCTCGAGGAAATAATAAAAGCCATACCGGCGCCGTCCGGAAATCCTGAGGGAAAGCTCAAGGCACTGATATTCGACTCCAAGTATGACAATTATAAAGGAGTAATAATATACACGAGAATAGTGGACGGAATGATCCGCAAAGGTGATGTGATACGGCTGATGAACACCGGCAAAAAATACGAAGTGACTGAGGTCGGAGTATGCGCTCCGGGGCCGGTGCCGTCAGACAGTCTCAAAGCAGGCGAAGTAGGATATATCTGCGGAAGCATCAAACAGGTTTCAGATGCCAGAGTGGGCGACACCATCACCCTCGACAGCGACCCTACCGAAGAGATGCTGCCGGGCTACAAGACGGCTCAGTCCATGGTATACTGCGGCATATATCCGGCTGAGGGAGAAAAATATGAAAACGTCAAGGACGCCGTGGAAAAGCTCCAGGTCAACGATGCTGCCTTTAACTTTGAACCGGAAACCTCCACTGCTCTGGGCTTCGGCTTCCGCTGCGGATTTCTCGGCCTCCTGCACATGGAAATCATCGTTGAAAGGCTTGAAAGGGAATTCGACCTAGGAGTGATAACAACCTCCCCGAGCGTTATATACAGGGTGGTGAAGACCGACGGAACGGTGGAGATGATCCAGAATCCGACCAATCTGCCGCCGGCACAGGAGATAAGCTACATAGAGGAACCTATGGTCAAGGCTGACATCATGATACCTAAGGAATATGTAGGCTCCATCATGGAACTGTGCCAGGAGCGCAGGGGAAAGATGATACACATGGAATACATCACCGAAACCCGGGTACAGCTTCATTATGAAATGCCCCTCAACGAAGTGATATACGATTTCTTCGACGCGCTGAAATCCAAGACGAGAGGCTACGGCTCCCTCGACTATGAGTTTATCAGATACGAGCGTTCCAACGTGGTCAAGATGGACATACTGCTCAATAAGGATCTGGTGGATGCCTTTTCCATGATAGTGCACGAGTCGAAAGCCTATGCCAGAGGCCGCTTCGTATGCGAAAAGCTCAAGACCATAATCCCGATGCACCAGTTCGAGGTGCCTATCCAGGCGGCCATAGGCCAGAAAGTAATCGCCAGAGAGACGGTCAAGGCCTACAGGAAAGACGTTATCGCCAAGTGCTACGGCGGTGATATTTCCAGAAAGAAGAAGCTCCTGGAAAAGCAGAAAGAGGGAAAGAAGAGGATGCGTCAGTTCGGCACTGTGGAGGTGCCGCAGGAGGCCTTTACAGCCGTCCTGAAATACGACGAGAACAAATGATGCCAGCAGGAATATATATACACATACCTTTTTGTCTCAGAAAATGCTTCTACTGCGACTTCTATTCAGAAGCGACGAACGACGAGCATGTGAGAAAGGGATATACGAGAGCTTTGCTCAAGGAAATAGGCTTTTACGGAGCCAAGTACGGAAAAACGTTTATCGCCGATACGGTATTTTTCGGCGGCGGAACGCCCAGCCTTATGGAGCCGGAACTGATAGAAAAGATCCTGCGCATGCTGAAGAAGAACTTTTTCATCGCCCAGGACAGCGAAATAACCATGGAATGTAATCCGGCGACGCTGACCGCCGAAAAGCTGATGAAATACAGAAAGCTGGGCGTCAACAGGCTCAGCATAGGGGGCCAGTCCTTCGATGACGAGATATTGCGTAAGCTGGGCCGCGTACATAAGGCGGAGGATATAGCCAAAACGGTGGAGCTTGCCAGAAAAGCAGGATTCGGCAATATTAGCTTAGACCTGATGTTCGCTGTGCCGGGGCAGACCATGGACAAGTGGAAAGACAGCATGGAAAAAGCGCTGTGCCTGAAACCTGAGCATCTGTCTTTCTACAGCCTTGAAATCTCCGAGAACACGGTTTTCGGACGCATGTTCAGGGAGGGCAGGCTCAGGGAAACTCCTGTCGAAGAAGACCGGCGAATGTATCATACCGCTCTGGACATGACAGATAAAGCCGGCTACAATCACTATGAAATTTCCAACTGCGCTCTCAAAGGGAAGGAATGCAGGCATAATCTGAAATACTGGAACCTTTCAGAATACATGGGTCTGGGAGCTGCGGCACATTCCTACATAAAAAATACCAGATATTCCAATTTGGATAATATCATACAGTATTCGCACACCATGTGGAGCCAGGACGTGGCCTCAAACATACGCATTGAGGGCTCCGAGGCATTCGGAGCCGACTGCGTGGTTGAAAGCAGCGTGAACACATATATGGACAACGTATCAGATTATACATTTACTGCGCTGAGAACAAAGCAAGGCGTGGTATTTGAGGATTTCCGCAAAAGACTGAAAAACGAATTCTGGGATATATACGCACTGCAGAGGGCGGAGTTTGAAATGTTCGTTCAGAAGGGCTATGCCGAATCAGACGGCAGGCACATAGCCCTCACGCGCAAGGGCATAGACATTTCCAACAGGATAATGTCGCTGTTCGTCTAGAATGAGGAGGAAGCACAATGAAAAAATATATCATGGCCCTCGACCAGGGCACGACCAGCTCCAGATGCATAATATATGATAAGAAAGGGAATATGGTCAGCGTAGCTCAGAAAGAATTTACGCAGATATACCCCAAAGAGGGCTGGGTTGAGCATGACGCCATGGAAATATGGTCCACACAGATGGGCGTGGCTCAGGAAGCGCTGCTGAAAATCGGCTGTACATACAAGAATATCGATGCCATAGGCATAACCAACCAGAGGGAAACCACAGTCGTCTGGGACAAAGAAACGGGAGAGCCTGTATATAACGCCATAGTATGGCAGTGCCGCAGGACTGCCGAGTACTGCGACCAGCTGACAGCAAAGGGCTGCGGCGAAATGATACGTCAAAAGACCGGCCTGCTGATAGACGCATATTTCAGCGGCACCAAGCTTAAGTGGATACTGGACAACGTGGACGGAGCCAGGGAAAAGGCTGAAAAGGGAAAACTGCTTTTCGGTACCATCGAGACATGGCTGATATGGAAGATGACCGCGGGAAGAGTTCATGTAACAGACTATTCCAACGCCTCGAGAACGATGATGTTCAACATAACCACCTTGGAATGGGATGAGGAAATCCTCAGGCTCCTTGAGATACCAAAGTCGATGCTGCCCGAGCCCATGCCCAGCAGCTGTATCTACGGAGAGACAGAAGCTACTCTGTTCGGCGGTCCTATAAAGATAGGCGGAGCCGCAGGAGACCAGCAGGCCGCATTGTTCGGTCAGACCTGCTTTGAGGCCGGAGAGGGAAAGAACACTTACGGAACAGGCTGCTTCCTGCTGATGAACACAGGTGACAAACCGGTATTTTCAAAGAACGGCCTGGTCACTACGATAGCCTGGGGACTGGGCGGAAAGGTCAGCTATGCTCTGGAGGGCTCGGTGTTCGTGTGCGGAGCTGCAATACAATGGCTCAGGGATGAAATAAACATACTCAAAAATTCAGCAGACTCGGAGGCGATGGCCACAGCAGTGAAAGATTCCTGCGGACTTTACGTAGTACCGGCTTTCGTCGGCCTCGGGGCTCCATACTGGGATCCTTATGCCAGAGGCGCCGTACTGGGGATAACAAGAGGCGCTAATAAAAATCACCTCGTAAGGGCGACTCTTGAATCAATGGCCTATCAGACAGGCGACCTGATTGACGCCATGGCCGACGACCTGGGCATGAGCCTGACGTCCCTCAAGGTAGACGGCGGTGCGTGCAGCAACAATTTTCTCATGCAGTTCCAGGCCGACATACTGAACTGCCTCGTCAAGCGGCCTGTATGCATCGAAACTACTTCCCTCGGGGCAGCCTATCTGGCCGGTCTTGCTACGGGATACTGGGAAAGCAAGGAGGACGTGATCGAAAACTGGCAGGTAGACAGAACATTCGAGCCGCTCATGGCTGAGAGCAGGCGCTCGGAGCTTTTGGCCGGGTGGAAAAAAGCCGTTTGCCGCGTAAGGGACTGGGCGAAATGATAATTTATATTGCGAAAGCTTGGCGGCGAGATTGTGCGAAACGATAATTTTTATTGCGAAAGATGTCGAAATAATATAAAATAATAATATAAAGTATATGTAGAAAAAGAATGAAAGGGATATTGAAGATGGGAGAAGAGAAAAAGACGTTGACTACAGTTGCCCTGGTGCTCGGAATACTAGCGCTGGTATTTGATTTTGTTTATACTTTGATAGGCATAATCCTGGGAATCATAGGTATAGTTATAGCCGTTCAGGCCAGAAAAACAGAGGGAAACAGCAGTATGGCGACAGGCGGATTGGTCTGCTCGATAGTGGCCGTAGCGCTGGGCGGAGCGATGTACCTCTGCGCCATCTGTGCCATAGGAGCGTTCTTTGGTGTTATAGACACGCTCTAAAAGAAATGGAGGGAACCGTTTGTGCGCCGCATGATATCATGATATGCGGACGATTGCGGTTCTTTTTATTATGCCTCGGAAATTGCTATGCAGCAGGAGACTGCTATGAAGCTGAAAATTGCTATGCGGCAGGGAATCCCACTCAACAGGGAAATTTCACGTTATAACTGGTGGGTTCGGTGAGAGACTATGATCGGAGAAAATTACATCCTGATTCTCGGAAAAACGATTTCCTTTTATTCTATATTAGGCGTTGTAGGGCTGCTGGCGGCCCTGCTTTTGTGTATAAAGAGAAGAAGAAAATACGATCTGCAGAGAGACGATCTGGTTAATATCATGGCTTATTCGGTGATAGGAATAGTGGTCGGCTCAAAACTTTTGGCCTTGATTTGCATGATTCCGCAGTTCATAGAGTATTGGGATAAAATTCAGTGGAGTAATGAATTTCTGCAGGCGATTATGCAGAGCGGCTTCGTATTCTATGGTGGCTTTGGAGGTGTGATTTTGGCCTTTTATATTTACTGCAGACAATTCGGACTTCCCTTTGGCAAAGTCATGGAGATGGCGGCTCCGGCGTTTCCGCTGTTTCATTTTTTCGGCAGGCTGGGCTGCTACACGGCAGGGTGCTGCGGAGGAATAGATGGATTTCCGCTGCAGCTAGTCGAGGCTTTTGGAAATCTCGCGATTTTCGCTGTGATAATTTTTGTTCAGGACAGACGCTCCGCGTTTACAAAAACTTTCCCTTTATATATGCTCATATACGGCTGCATGCGCTTTGCTCTGGAATTTTTCCGCGGCGATCCGGAAAGAGGATTTATAGGGCCTTTATCGGTGTCTCAGTGGATTTCCGCTGTCGTTGTGCTCATTGCCGTGTTGATTCTAAAGAAAGATGGCGCGCGTGGCAGATGCGGCAGTCTTTAAGCTTGGACCGGGATCTGCGGATAAAGTTCCGTGGGTTTTGTAAGATTATGTAAAATGTTAGCAAAATCACTGTAACCCCGAAAAATGTACAACATCGACATGATTTGACATCGTAAAACCTCTGGAATTGCGGCGACTTTTCTCAAAATGTTGTCATTTTTTCTTCGTCAGGGATTTTTACCAACATTAAAAAATTAAACTAGACAATTTAGTTTTAAACTTACTCTAACTCTAACGCCCGCCAGTCAGTCAAACAGCGTTATCAGCAATGTTGTAGAATTTGTCAGTTTTATGTAATTATACAACATTGCTTTATTTTTATATTTATTTAAGTTTGCATCATGACTGTGTTGTAAAATATTATGGCTTTTTAAAAATTTTACAACATTGAGTAATAAGTCCGCGTATCAGTGTCCGGGCAAGCGGCGATGTACTGGCTTGTCGGCGCGGCGGCGCACTGACCTAGCTGTAATGTACAGATGGAGCTGCAGCATGCAGGCAGCTCTGAGGCGTGCAGAGTGAACTGTTCTTTGCAGGTGGAGATGTTCCTTGCAGAAGAAGCTGCGGCATGTTGGCTAAACTGCAGAGTGCGTAACCATAGACGGACCATCAATTGAATAAATGAATCAGTTATATTTTATACGCAGCGATGCCAACAATATAGTCTCGCTGGTATAAAATTTTTTTGAATTTTTGTAAGATTTGAACTCAAACGTTGTGTATATAAGTGAAAGGGCAGATATAGAAGTGAGTGAGGTGAATACGATGGATGATGCAGAGATTGTCCAGTTATACTGGGATAGGAACGAGCAGGCGCTTGCCGCCACTGCGGACAAATATGGAAGATACTGTGCCTCGATTGCTGAAAATATACTGAGAAGCAAAGAAGATGCTGAAGAATGTGTCAATGACACATATATGAACGCATGGAGGGCTATGCCGCCGTACAAACCAAGAGTCCTCTCTGTTTTTCTGGGGAAAATCACAAGAAACCTGTCGCTTAACCGGTACAAATACATGACCGCCGGCAAGCGATGCGGAGGCAGTTCTACGGCCATTCTTGACGAGATCGGAGAATTGGTATCTGACACCGGCAGCGTGGAGCAGGTTATAGACCGCAGAGAACTCGTAAAGGCCATAGACGCTTTTTTAGGCGAACTTTCCGCAGATAAAAGAAGCATTTTTGTTTGCAGATACTGGTATTTTGACAGCATATCGTCTATCGCGTCACGGTTTGGAATGACAGAAAACCATGTGTCCGTGGCCTTAGGACGTATTCGCCTTAAACTTCACAAATACTTGACAGAAAGGGGTTTTGAACTATGAAAAAAGAAGAATTCTGTGCAGCCTTAAGCGATATCAACGAGAACTATGTGAAAGAAGCTCGGACGGAACATAAAGCAGAAAAGCCTGGCCGGCTGAGATGGGCCGCAATGGCGGCGGCTTGCTTTGCAGTAGTTGCAATTGCAGGCATAGGCATGCTTCAGAGCGGTTTGCTTGGGAAGAAAACTGATATCGCCGCTTTAGACAATGGAGATAAAATAACCTTTGTGAAATCAAAAGCTGTCAGCTCGAGTATTGACATCGATGGGACTATAACAGAAAGGCAGCTCACGGATAAAGAAACTGCGGCGCTGTTTCCCGATTTGCCGGTTACAGCTCAGGCTCTTTTCATGAACGGCGGCACGGATGCAGGCAGTTCACAAGAACTGATCGGCTTTGAGGGAAACATTGAGAATATGAAAATGATTATTTCAGCCTCTGACGTGCAGCTGCTTGATACAGTGATTGCCGGAACAGAAGAAAGCTCTGAAGTGAACGGCATCAGCATCACAGCCGGATACTTTGTGACAGATCCGAACAGCAAAGGTGAACAAAACGCTATTTACTATGCAGCCTTTGAAATCGGCAGCTGCAGAGTGTATCTCGAAAATGCCGGGGTAATGGACGAGAGCGAAAAAATCAAAGCTCGTTTGGCAGAAGCCGTTGAAAAATTAACGGGGAATGGAGAATTGGATTTAACCACTGTAGAAGTCAATTAAGAGCCAGAGCGGTCAACTAAACAAATCGCTTGGCATTTTACCAAGGGGTCGCCCAAAAGGCGGCCTCTTTTTCCGCGCCGTAATCAATTCCCTCCTGCATATGCCGCTGATGAATAACGACGGAATTTTTCACAAAAAATACACAAAAAACTTTTTAAAATCTGTTGACATATAAGGCTGGCAGTAGTATCTTATATATAGTGATTAGCACTCTAAAGCGATGAGTGCTAACAAAGGAGAAAGAGTTATGGAACTTACAGAACGCAAGCTTAAAATTTTACAGGCTATTATCAGCGACTACGTTAAGACTGCTGAACCGGTGGGCTCCAGAACCATTTCCAAGAAATATGACCTGGGCGTGAGCCCGGCGACCGTAAGGAACGAGATGGCCGATCTGGAGGAAATGGGATATTTGACCCACCCTCACACGTCTGCCGGAAGAGTTCCCTCAGATATGGCATACAGACTTTATGTCAATGCCCTGATGGAGAAGAAGGAACTCAGCAGAGAAGAGAAAATCGTCATTTCCGAGAGGCTCAAGTCCAATGTGCACGAATTTGAAAAGACCATAGAGCATGCGGCTTCAGTCCTTTCCGAAATAACCAATCTTACGTCTTTCGCCCTTACGCCGACCAAAGACGAAGACGCGCTGAAGTTTATCAATCTGCTGCCGGTTGACGAAAAGACCATAGTTCTGATGATAGCCGCGGAGAGCGGAAAGATTTCCAATACGGCACTGAACGTAAAATCGCCTTATACCGATGAAAATCTCCAGCTTCTGGCAAAGACGCTGACTTATAACTATAAAGGCAAGACCATAAGTGAGGCTCTGAAAAACAATATAATAGAAAATTTCGAGAGCGATATGGCCGCCATGAGCGGTCTGGCCCGCGACGTGATGCCGAACTTTATGAAAACACTGGAGGATATGCTCAACGTCAACCTTTATATGGAAGGCTTGACAAACATTTTCGATATACCGGAATACAACGATCTGCAGAAAGCCAAGAGTTTCATAGAAATGCTCAGCCAGAAAGACGATTTCACCAAGAAGCTCATAGAGAGGGAAGACGGCGTGATCGTGACCATAGGAGAAGAAAATGCAGACGATATTATGAATGATTGCGCGCTCATCACGGCAAGCTATCATGTAGACGGCAAGCTGGTGGGAAAGATAGGTGTTATCGGGCCTACGAGAATGAGGTACGGTGAAGTCACATCTATCATAGAGTATCTGACCGACAATTTGAGCGACACATTCAAACTTGAAAGCGGAGGTAATGAGGAAGATGAGTGAAGACGCCAACAAAAGAAATGACCATTTAGAAGAAGAAAAGTCTTGCGGGGAAAGCTGCGGCAACGGTGAACAGGAACATTTGAAAGAGGCTCAAGGGACAGACGGCGGAGATAAAGCCGACAAGGCCGAAGAACCTGACACCGGCGCAAGAGAAGCCGAAGAGGAACAGCCCGCTGAAAAAGATACTGCTGAAAAGGACCCTGAGGAAGAAGCACTGAGTATCAAATACATGAGGCTCATGGCCGATTTCCAGAATTTTAAACGCAGGACTGAAAAGGAAAAGAGCGACATTTATGCGTTTGCCAATGAGAAGATCATCAGCGAACTGCTTAATGTGATAGATAACTTTGAAAGAGCCCTCGACGCGGGAAACGCGGAAGACAGCTTTTACAAGGGAATGGAAATGATTTTAAAACAGCTCCTTGGTGTGCTTGAAAAAGCAGGAGCCAGTGAAATCGCGGCATTGGGAGAGGATTTTGACCCTAACTTCCACAATGCCGTAATGACAGAAGACTCGGACGAGTACGAGAGCGGAAAGGTAACCGAGGTCCTTCAAAAGGGGTACATTTTAAACAATAGAGTGATAAGACCATCAATGGTAAAGGTCGCTAACTAATTAGGAGGGAAAGAAAATGGCAAAAGTAATAGGTATTGACTTAGGAACTACAAACTCGTGCGTCGCCGTTCTTGAGGGCGGAGAGCCGACAGTAATAGCAAACGCAGAAGGAATGAGAACTACTCCGTCAGTAGTAGGCTTTAAGAAAGACGGAGAAAGACTGGTAGGAGAAACGGCCAAGAGACAGGCAGTAACCAACCCTGACAGAACTATAGCTTCCATCAAGAGACACATGGGAGAAAACTATAAAGTAACCATCGACGGTAAGGACTACACTCCGCAGGATATTTCCGCGATGATCCTCACCAAGCTGAAAAATGATGCCGAAGGCTATCTGGGCGAAAAAGTGACAGAAGCGGTAATCACAGTTCCGGCTTACTTCTCCGATGCTCAGAAGCAGGCTACAAAAGACGCAGGCAGAATCGCAGGCCTTGACGTCAAGAGAATAATCAACGAGCCTACGGCGGCGTCGCTGGCTTACGGCCTTGATAAGGAAGAAAGCTCGCACAAAATATTAGTATACGACTTGGGCGGCGGTACATTCGACGTATCCATCCTCGAACTCGGCGACGGAGTATTTGAAGTACTGGCTACCAACGGAGACACTCGTCTGGGCGGCGACGACTTCGACGAAGTTATCCTGAATTACCTGGCAGACAATTTTGCCAAGGAGCACGGCGTAGATCTGAGAACTGACAAGATGGCTCTCCAGAGATTAAAAGAAGCCGCTGAAAAAGCAAAGAAAGAGCTTTCAGGTTCACAGACCACCAACATCAATCTGCCGTTCATCACAGTGACAGCAGACGGTCCTCTTCACATGAACGAAGACTTGACAAGAGCTAAATTCGATCAGCTGACAGGACACCTGGTAGAGAGAACTATCGAGCCTATGAAGAAAGCAATGGCTGACGCCGGCGTTTCCAACTCCGACATTGCCAAAGTAATCTTAGTAGGTGGTTCGACGAGAATCCCGGCAGTTCAGGAAGCCGTAAAGAAAGTTACCGGCAAGGAGCCTTTCAAGGGAATAAACCCTGACGAGTGCGTGGCCATCGGAGCAGCTATCCAGGCCGGCGTACTGACAGGAGAAGTTCACGACGTATTGCTTCTTGATGTAACTCCACTGTCACTGTCCATCGAGACTCTGGGCGGAGTAGCCACCAAGCTCATCGAAAGAAATACAACTATTCCTACTAAGAAGAGCCAGATATTCTCCACTGCGGCGGATAACCAGACGGCAGTTGATATCCACGTAATGCAGGGAGAAAGAGAAATGGCCGCAGGAAACACAACCCTCGGCAGATTCCAGCTCACCGGTATCGCTCCGGCTCCTCGCGGAATTCCGCAGATCGAGGTTACTTTCGACATCGACGCCAACGGTATTGTAAACGTAAGCGCCAAGGATATGGGAACAGGCAAGGAACAGAGAATTACCATAACTTCTTCCACCAACCTTTCTGAAGATGAGATCAACAAGAAGGTAAAGGAAGCCGAGCAGTACGCAGAGGAAGACAAAAAGAGAAAAGAAGAAGTTGAGATAAGAAACAAAGCGGAGTCCCTGGTATATGAAACGGAAAAATCCGTCAAGGATCTGGGCGACAAGCTGTCAGATCAGGAAAAGACTGAGATCAACGACGCAAAAGATCAGCTGCAGGCCGTTCTGAACAACGGAACTGTCGATCAGATCAAGGAAAAGACCGACGCTCTGACAGAAAAGTTCCACATCATTTCGACTAAGCTTTATCAGCAGGCACAGGCTGCAGGCGGAGACCAGTCGGCAGCAGGAGCAGGCGCTGCAGGAGCGGGCTTTGACCCTAACCAGGCCGCAGGAGGAGCTCAGGCTGGCGGTCCTGCCGGAGACAATGTTGTTGATGCTGATTATGAGGTTGTCGACGACGACAAATAGTAATGCTTGTTAAAATGCCCTGTGGCGTTGTTGGCTGCAATTTCTCGATTCTCACATACGAAGAGTATGCTCCGAGTCTCGAAATCTTGCCGCCTAGCCACAGAACATTTTTCCGGCGCATTAGATTTGTAAATGCCCTGTGGCGTTGTTGGCTGCGTAAGATAAAATTGTTGGTGGCGGTAGAGACCAATCTTCTGCCACCGACATTTTCGTGTTATAGATTTTGCATGGCGAAAATTGCCCTGCATTGTGAGAGGTTATAGATTATGGCAGAAAAACGTGATTATTACGAAGTGCTTGGCTTGAAAAAAGGGGCCAGCGAGGATGAAATAAAAAAAGCTTTCAGAAAGATGGCTATGAAATATCATCCTGACAAAAATCCCGGAGACAAGACAGCAGAAGAAAAGTTCAAAGAGGTAAACGAAGCTTACAGCGTCCTGTCCGACCCTGACAAGAAGAGCAAGTACGACAGATTCGGCCATGCAGGAGTGGATCCGAATGCAGGATTCGGCGGAGGCGGCGGCTTCGGCGGAGGCTTTGGAGGCTTCGAGGACATTTTCGACATGTTCGGGGGCATGTTTGGCGGCGGCTTCGGCGGCGGACAGCAGCAGAGGCGCGCTAACCAGCCAAGAAAGGGAAGAGACCTCCAGAAAGCGATCACCATCACCTTTGAAGAAGCAGCCTTCGGTACTAAAAAAGAAATTGAAATCAATAAATTCGTCGAGTGCCCTACGTGCAAAGGCGAGGGCACAAAACCCGGAACATCGAAGAAAACCTGTCCTAAGTGCGGCGGCAGCGGCCAGATAAGCCAGACTCAGAGAACTCCTTTCGGACAGTTCCAGAGCGTTACGACCTGCGACCAGTGCGGCGGCAGCGGAAAGATAATCGAAGAGCACTGTCCGGACTGCAAAGGAAGCGGAAAAGTCAAAAAGACCATCAAGCTTTCCATAGAAATACCGGCAGGTGTAGACAATGAAAGCGTAATTCCTATCAGGGGACAGGGCGAGCCGGGAGTCAACGGCGGCCCTACAGGCGATCTGTATATAGTGATTTCCGTCAAGCCTCATAAGCTGTTTAAGAGACAGGGCGACGATCTTTACCTTGAAATGCCTATCACCTTTGATCAGGCTGCTCTCGGTGATGAACTCATCGTGCCTACTCTGGACGGCAAGGTGTCGTATAAAATTCCTGCAGGAACTCAGCCGGGCACCGTTTTCAGGCTCAGGGACAAAGGCGTCAAGAGACTTCGCCGCGATTCCAAGGGCGATCTGTACGTCAAGGTCAATCTGGAAATACCTACGAAGCTCAACGGCAAGCAGAAGAAAGCCATCGCCGAGGTGGGCAAGGTTCTCACGGAGGACTGTTATCAGAAGAAAGGCGGGTTCGCCGAAAAAATCAAAGAAATGTTCAAATAGCTTTAAGAACCGCGGAATAAACCGCCCCTATTGCCGGATTGCCGGGCTGAACTTTGGGGCGGTTTGATGTACACGCGGTTTTTTATTCCGTTTCCATGGGGGAATGAAGTCCTTTAATGTTGCCTTTTCAATCACATTTGATATAATTATATACGCAAGGAGTTTACATGAAATACTTACAGATAGACATTGAAACAAATAAAGAAGACATCGAGCCGCTGACAGGATTTCTGCTGACAAGAGGCATAACCGATACTGTGATAGAAGACCCGGACGATCTGGAAAATCTGCTCAATAAAAAAGAAGAGTACGAGTGGGATTACGTGTCTCCGGAAGTCATGGATTTAAAGGACAAAACGCCTAAAGTCACCTTTTATCTCGGAGACGGTGAAGAAGAGAACGCAGAAGAGCTTGTAAAAGCTATAAAAGAAAAATTTCCTCAGGTCTCGGTCAGAGTCACGGCCGAGGACGATTCGCAGTGGAAAGACAAGTGGAAAGAATTTTTTAAGCCTGCCAGGATAACGGACTGCCTGGTCGTCAAGCCTACGTGGGAAACTTATCAGGCCGCGCTCGGTGAGAAAGTGATCGAGATAGACCCCGGCATGGCTTTTGGAACTGGCACTCACGAGACCACGTCTCTATGCCTCAAGATGATTGAAAAATATATGAATACAGGCGATAAAGTTCTCGACGTCGGCTGCGGCTCCGGCATACTGTCCATAGGAGCTGCGCTGCTGGGCGCGTCAGAGGTTTTGGCCGTAGACATAGACCCGGAGGCGGTGAAAGTTTCAGGAGAGAACGTCGCGCTGAACAACTGCCAGGAAAAAGTCAGTGTTCAATATGGAAATCTTGTCGATGGTATAGATTTTAAAGCCAATATTGTAGCAGCCAATCTGATGGCTGACCTTGTCATGACTTTGAGCTCACATGTCGCTCGCCATATGACTGCGGACGGAACATATATTTCGTCAGGCATACTCATAGAAAAAGAGGAACAGGTGGCGAAAGTCATATCGGACTGCGGATTTGTCATAAAGGAAATCATGGAAGACGGTATGTGGTGCGCCATAGCGGCCGGATTTCCGGAGCAGTAATTGTAAGCCGCAGACGAGAGATGAGCGCTGAACACTGGGCATAAACCCGGAGAGGAACGAGAAAAACGATGAGCAGATTTTTTGTCAGTCCGTCAGATATTGACGGGCGATATATATACATCACAGATAAGGATGATCTCCATCACATAAAAAAAGTCCTGAGACTGAGGAAAGGCGATGAAGTAGATATTTCAGACGGAGAAACCTGGGAATACAGAGCTGTCATCGAAGAAACCAGGGAAGACGAGGCAGTCTTGGCGATTTTGGATAAACAGAAATTCGCCCGGGAGCCGGAGGTCAAGATAACTCTCTATCAGGGAATCCCCAAGGGAAGCAAGATGGAGGATATAATCCGCAAATCCGTTGAACTGGGAGTTTTCCGCATCGTTCCCGTCTTCATGGAGAGGACTGTGGCGGTGGATAAGGGAAATTCAAGGAAGAAGCTTGAACGGTGGCAGAAAATCAGCGACGAAGCTGTCAAGCAGTGCCGGCGGGGCATAATACCAAAGGTAGAAAAGCCTGTGGACTTTTCCCGGATGGAGGACGAACTCAGTCAATATCAGCTGACGATATTTCCCTATGAAAATGAAGAAGATAAGACCATAAAAGATTTTCTCAGAGAGAACGCTTGCAGGATAAAAGGAGAAAGCGATGAAAACTCAAAAACTCTGGCAGTAATAATCGGGCCGGAGGGAGGCTTCAGCGACGAAGAAGCGAGCCGGCTGGCAGCACGTGGAATATGCGGCGTGTCCTTGGGAAAGACCATTCTGCGAACAGAGACGGCGGGACCTGCGGCTATCGCCATGACCATGTATGAGCTGGAGCTGTAGGGAAACGGCTGGAGTTGTAGGTAAACGGCTGGAATTTTAGGGAAACAGCCGAAATTTAAAAAGAGGGCCTTGCTCAAAACGAGCAAAACCCTCTTATTTTATACATTATTCTTCTTTCTGCCACTGCATTACTTTGCGGTAAGTAGAACATCCGAAGATGATGCCTACGACTAAAACGCCCGCTATGCTCACGTTCCTTACGATCTTTGAAACATCAACGCTTACAGTTATATCAGCTGTTTTTTCTTTTCTTTCCGGTAAATTCATTTCTTTCACCCCCCTATTGAATTCATTTTATCAGATAATATGGAACATGTCAAAATTATCCGAGAATTTTATCCATATCGAAATCGGGAGTACGCAGAAAACGTTTGAGGCCGAAAAGAGAGTCCGGATTCCCCATTTCGATCGTATTGATTTTCTGATAGCTGGTAACGGTGACTTTGAAGCCCAAATCTTTGAGTATCTCATCAGCGCTTCCGTCCTTGGGATATTCTCCGTAGGGCCAGGCGAAAAGCAGAGGCTGGGAACCTGTGGCTTCGGCGATTTTCTCCTGCAGCGAGGAAAGATCCTGCCTTAAAATAGTTTCATATTCATGGCTGTCTTCCCCGGCTTTCATGTTGGCGCCCTTGCGTTCGCCGGCGGAGCTGTGAAGGCTGTAAGTGTGGTTGCCTATTTCCACGTTGCCGGAGGAAGCGAGGAGGGCGATTTCTCCCCAAGAAAGGCTGGAATTGGAAAGCTTTCTGTACATGTCGCCGGAGCTCTCATCAGCCTTATCGCCTATTACCGATATGACCGCGTGCATGTGGTATTTCTGCAGTAGCGGAAAAGCAAAGGCGTAATTGTTGGCATATCCGTCGTCGAAAGTTATCAGCACCGGCTTGTCAGGCAGTGAGCTGCCTTTTTCCACATAGTCTACAAGCTGTTTCACCGTAATGGTGGTGAAGCCGTTTTTCCCCAGCCAGATCAGATCTTCCTCGAAGGTGTCTGACAGTATGGTGTATTCGTTGACTGAGGCTGATATGTCGGTTATGCCGTGATACATGAGCACGGGAAGCTGAATAGTTTCCCTGCTGTCGGCAACCACCGGCACTATTGATGAAACTCCCGACAAAAGACCTGCAGTATAGTTGCCGTTTCCGCCGGGCTCTTCCCCGTTGACATCTTTCCCGGAATTGCCGGCAGCCGAGCCCAGATATGCCAAAGTCCCGGCCAAAGCCATGAATACTATAAGAATAAAAATTAAAAAATCGGATTTTTTAAGCATGCTGAAAACTCCTCTGGTTTCAGATGGGAGAAAACGTTCTTTCTCGATTTTGAACAAAGAAGAACTTCCCTTGTGGCAATATTATATTTCACATGGCAATATTATATTTCACATGGCAATATTATATTTCGCGGCGCGTGAAGATATGCTATAATGAACTCAATAATCATATTGTTCGGCGTTGCCGCAAGGTAGGGTTCATTGAATCACTTTGCTAGACTTGCTTTGGGGTACGATGAGCTACCATAAGACTGTTATTTCTTTCAAAGAACAGGCAAAACGACGGCTCGCCGCTTTGTTTGCAGGGAATCAAAATGACTCGCCGCCTTTGCCGCGCATCAGTTTCAGATGGAACGATGACTTGATGTTGGCAAAATCTAAATATGCTGCTGAAATGCCAACATTTTAGGAAAGAATTGTACGATTTTAGGAGATTTGGCGTGTCGAATCATGTCGATGTTGTACATTTTTAGACTTTATGGCGATTCTGCCAACATATTTTTCAAAAAACGTTGGCAAATTTTTAGATAGCATAAAAAATGTACAACATCAACACGGTTCCATAGCCGATTCGACAAATTTCGACGTGCTTTAACACAATAAATGTTGGCAAAAATCAGCTAAAACAAAAAATTGTACAACATTTCCATAATATTACAAATAAAGAGTTATTGCACGACATGTGATATAATGAACCCAATATCGTATGTTCGGCATTGCCGCAAGGTAGGGTTCATTGAAGCACTTTGACATACTTGCTTTGTGATATAATGGACTCAGCAAAATTTCAAATCAAGCAATAACAATGAAAATCATAAATAAAGGGTAGTAAAAATATGAAAGCAGCTTTTCATACTTTAGGCTGCAAAGTCAATCAGTACGAGACGGAATCCATGAGGGAACAGTTCAGAGCCGCGGGATTTGAGACCGTCGGCGAGGACGACTTTGCAGACGTATATATAATAAACACATGCACGGTCACCAACATAGCCGACCGTAAATCACGCCAATATATAAGGCGAATGAAAAAAGTCAACCCTGAGGCAGTTATAGCCGTCACGGGATGTTATGCACAGATAGAGCCGGAGGCGATTTCCGCACTTCCTGAAGTGGACATAGTTGCCGGAACGGGGGAGAAGAACAATATCGTAGAATATGTCAAAGAGTTCATCGAGAGGAAAACGCCGCAGTGCCATATAAAGAGCTATGAGCAGCTTTGCGAATATCAGGACAGAGGTATAATCTGCTCCATGGAGTCGCGCACCAGGGCATATATAAAAATCCAGGAGGGCTGTGACAGGTTCTGCGCTTACTGCCTCATACCGTTCGCAAGAGGAAAGGTCAGAAGCCGCGACCCGGGCGAAATCGTGAGAGAAGCAGAGGCTCTGATTTCAAGAGGCTTTAAGGAGCTCATACTTACAGGAATAAATACGGCGCTTTACGGAACAGAGGAAAGCTTCAGGGAGCTGTATCCGGAGTGGGTCTCGGCCGGTGCCGAGAAAGCTTTGGCGTATCCGAGACAGGTGTCGGCCGGGGAGGCGAGCCGCCCGGAGCGAGCTTTGGCACTTCCGGAGCAGGATGGGGCCGGCAGAGGTGAAACCGACGGCGGCGGACAATCCAGCGAGAGCGGCGGACACAGCGAACCCGTCACCGAGCCCTGCGAACCTGTCACTGAGCCCGACGAACCCGTCACCGGCATAGAGATTATAATAAAAGCCCTGGACAGTCTCGAGGGAGATTTCAGGATAAGACTCAGTTCCCTTGAACCTGCCGTCATAAACGCCGAATATGTGAGCCGGCTTATGAAATACGAAAAGCTTTGTCATCATCTTCACCTTTCGGCACAGAGCGGCAGCGACCGCGTGCTTTCTCTGATGAACAGGCCTTACACTGCTAAAGAATATATGGATATAGTGAAAGTCCTCAGAAAATGCGACTCTCTGTATGGGATAACTACGGACATCATAGTGGGATTTCCGCAGGAAACAGATGAGGATTTTGAGGACAGCATCAAGCTTATAGAAGAGGCAGAGTTCTGCAAAGTCCACGGATTCAGATATTCCAGAAGAAAGGGAACGGCAGCGGCCGGGATGGACGGCCAGGTGCCGTCTGAAGTAAAGAACGGCCGGGCGGCAAGACTGATGGAAGCCGGTGAAAAAGCTTCGGCAGAATTCTTTGCAAAATGCGCAGGGATCAAGCGAAGAGTGCTCTTTGAAGAGCGGGACGGCGCCTATCTGACCGGGTATACGGATAATTACATCAAAGTCTACGTTCCTGCGGGCGGGGAAAGTTCAAATTCTTCTGCGGGCGAGGAGAATACAGATTGCCTAAGAGGCGAGAAAATTTTAAATTGTTTCAGAGAGGTAAAACTTCTTGAAAGATATAAAGATGGAATGAAAGGAGAGATATGATGGCAGATTGTATTTTTTGCAAGATAGCACAGCACGATATACCGTCCAATATCGTCTATGAGGACGATAAGCTGATATGCTTCCATGACCTGGAACCGCAGGCTCCTGTGCATGTTCTCGTAATTCCCAAGAAACACATATCGTCGCTTGACGATGTAAAGGAAGCGGATAAGGAACTGATGGGGCATATAATGTTCACCATTCATAAGATTGCGGCGGAGCTGGGTCTTAAAAACGGATACCGCGTGGTCAGCAACAACGGAGAAGACGCTTTCCAGACGGTGAAACATCTTCATTTCCATATACTCGGAAAGAGAAAGCTCACCTGGCCGCCGGGCTAAGGAAGCCCCCGGCGAATATGGCCGCCAGGCTAAGGTGAAGCTCACCTGGCTGCCGGGCTGGGGAGTCTCTGGCGAACATGGCTGCCGGCCGACGGGCTAAAGCGGCTGCGGCGAAGATCGCCGACTGGCCAACCGGTCGGAGTGTTCAGCCCGGTCGGCCGGATTTGCGTAAACATAGACCACACTATTTGAGCCAAAGCGAGTAAAAGGCGCGTAATATGAAAAAGAAATTAGCGGTGGCGTGCGCCATATTTTTGGTGTGCGCTTTTGCAGTGAAAGCGATAGACATAAAAACAAAATACGATATGTATATATGGGATTACATACGCTATTCCATGCCTCTTACAGAGGAAGAAAAGGAGTTTTTGAACTCGAATAAAATTAAATACGGGATAGCTACGGAAAATCCGCCTTTCGCTTTTGCAACCGAAGAATCAGAGCAGGGCGCGGGTATGCTCAAGGACTGCTTTGCTCAGATATCAGTGATGCTTGAGACGGAATTCACACCGGTTTTATACGATAAATATTATCTTGCCCTTGAGCTGAAGAGAGAAGAGATAGACGCGGCGGCCATCAACAAGACTCCCGTCAATGAGAGCGTCTTTTTGTTTACACAGGCGCTGTATGTCGAAAGGAGTAAAATATTGGTAAACGAGGAGTCGGAATTCAGAAGCATTGACGACGTAAGAGATATATCCATCGCCGTAACGGCAGGAAGTACGGCTCATCATGAGGCCAATTCCTTTTTTGAAGAAGATAAAAATGTCGATCTGATACTCACTCAAAACCTCGATGAAAGTCTACGCCTTTTCGGAATGAAAGAAGTGGACGCTATCATAGGTGATGAGTTTATGATTTCCTATTATCTGAACAGAAACGTAAAGGACAGCCATTTCAGGTTTTTGGACGGGGCCTTGTCTGAAGAGGAGATTGGCGTGGCGGTCAACAAAGACCAAAAAATCCTCTATTCCATTCTCAACAAGGGAATATTGGAGATAAAGAAAGACGGACAGTACGCCCATATATATTCCAAATGGTTTGGAAACTTTATGCCGGAAATCAGCAACTTTTCGGCGTCGGACCACATCGCGGACATGGTAATCCTGATGATAGCCCTCAGCTACGTATTTGTATTCTGGAACATGACCGTGCGGGATAAGGTAAATATCAGGACAAGAGAACTTAAAGAGAGCAGGGTAGAGTTATATAATATAGTGAACTCCCTTTACGACGGAATAATAGTGACAGACAGCAAAGGAGAAATACAGGTATGCAACGGAGCAGCTCTTGAGATACTGCAGACGGATAATGAGCATATAGCGGGAAGAAGCGTGCACGAGGTGGACGGCATAAAGCCATTTTTGGCGCATGTAGACCAGCAGGATGCTTTTAAACTGGGTGGAAAGTATTATCTTGTATCAGACAGAGAGCTGAAAGGAACATCGGGTAAAAGGATGTTCGTAATAGAGGATTACACGGCCAGATACAAATATGAGAGTCTGACCAGGCAAGAGGCCAAGATGATTGCCGTAGGCGAGCTGTCGGCTGGACTTGCCCATGAGATAAGGAATCCACTGGGAATAATAAAGAATTATATATACATAATCAAAAAGAAGATGAGCGGAAGTGTTGAAAAATACGCGGCTGACGCCATAGACAATTCTGTAGACAGAATAAACGTACTCATAGAAAATCTGCTCAGTTTCTCGCGGTTATCCCGGGAAAACGCGGGAACCGCCGATGTCAAAGAACTGTTGTCTCAGATAGTGGCTCTCGAGAGGAAAAGACTTGAAAAAAACAACATAAAGATAGAAGTAAACATTTGGGACAATGAAAACCACGGCCTTTATATAAACGAGGACGTATTCAGACTCGCCGTTGTAAACTTAATAAACAACAGCGTAGACGCCCTGAATGAAGCCGATAAGGAAGATAAGAAGATATTCATAGATATAAGACGGGCAGACGGAAAGCTTTTCATAGATTTCAAAGATAACGGAAAAGGAATTCCAAAGGGGAATATAGAAGAAATATTCAATCCTTTCTTTACCACCAAGGAGACCGGAACAGGTCTTGGACTTTATATAGTCGCCTCTGAAATCAGAGAAGCAGGCGGAAGCATTATGGCAGACAGTATAGAGGGCGTAAGCACAAGCTTTCATATAGTATTGCCTGCCGAAAAGGAGAGAGCAGATGGATAAGAGCAACTACAAAATACTAATAGTAGATGACGAGCCTGAATACCGCAAGGCTCTTTCGATAATACTGGAGGATATAGGATATACGGCGGTCATGTGCTCTAACGGGTTGGAGGCCATGGAATATCTGTCAAAAAGCAGGGCGGATTTGGTAATCACGGATTTAAAAATGCCTGTGATGTCCGGCATAGATTTAATAAAGAAAATAAGAGAACAGGGTATAGATACTGAAATCCTTGTAATAACAGCTTACGGGAGCATAGAAAGCGCGGTAGACGCCATAAAACTGGGGGCTTTCGATTACTTCGTCAAAAGCGGAAGCCCGGAGGAGCTTATCGTAAAGGTGGACAGGATCGCAGAGCTTAGCCGGTTCAAGAATAAGGCCTATATTTCTGCAAAGAGACCAAGCGGCGGAGACGTATTTTTGGAATCGGAAAACCGAGACTTTCAAAATATCATAGATATGTGCGACAGAATAGCTGATACGGATATAAATATTTTGATTTTGGGAGAATCAGGAGTCGGCAAGGAGGTCATAGCCAATTATATCCACAGAATGAGCGGCAGAGCAGGCGAGCCTTTCGTACCTATAAACTGCCAGGTTTTCCCTGAGGGAGTGATGGAATCCGAATTGTTCGGCCATGAAAAGGGTGCGTTCACGGGAGCTCTTGAAACGAGAATAGGGAAGTTTGAAGAAGCAAACCATGGAACACTGTTCCTCGATGAAATCGGGGATATGCCGCTGTCGGCCCAGGGAAAGCTGTTAAGAGCTCTTGAAACGAAGAGTATAGAGCATATAGGAAGCAACAAGAGAATATCTCTAGATATAAGATTTATCTTCGCGACCAACAAAAATCTGGAAAAAGAAATAGAAAATGGCACGTTCAGAGAGGACCTCTTTTACAGGATAAACGCACTGACTTTTACTATTCCCTCTCTCAGAGAGAGGAGAGAAGACCTGCCTGCGCTTATCGACTTTTTCGTAAGAAAAACAGAAAGAGATCAGAAGAAAAAACACGTAATCATAGAGGAGAAAGTCATAGAGCGGCTGCTTGCCTATGATTATCCCGGAAATATAAGAGAACTTAAAAACATAGTTGAGAGAATGCTGGCCTTAAGCAGAGACGGCAAAGTCACCGCAGCTGAGCTTCCTGACCTGCAATTTGCGCGTGGGGGGGGGACGCCATATGCGGCGTTTCAGGAGAAGAATCCTCTACGCTTAGAGACGCCAGAAGCAGGTTCGAGGCTGATTACATAGAAAGTATTTTAAAAAAGAACGGCTATAACGTGGAGCAGTGCGCCAGTGAGCTGGGAATCACGGCGCGGCAGCTGTGGAATAAGATAAGCCGCTATAATATACAAAGACATAAAAAACAATGAAATTTATTTCACAGATGTATGATATAAATTTCATAAAATTGCAGGAAAAGCAAAAAAGGAATCAGGCCTTTATTAGGTCTTGATTCTTTTTTTTTATTGCAAATCAAGGCGAATGACAGAGTGCTAAAGTCATGTTAAAAAAATGGCATAGCAATTGCATAATTGAAAAGCAAAGCCTTTCATGTTCGATATGGTCACACCTCAGAAATCGGACAAATTCATACAAGGAGGAGTAATTATGAAGAAATTTATCACTGTTCTACTGATACTTGTAATGTGCTTAACCATGTTTGCAAGTTGTGGAAAAGAAGAAACAAGCGGCGAGATAGAATATCCGATAGAGATCAAAATCGCCCACACAGATTCTTCTTCAAGATCCACCCACGTTTGGGCTGAATGGCTGGGAGAATATTTGGAGGAAAAGGCTCCCGGACATTTCAAGGTCGAGGTATTTTCCGACGGACAGCTGGGAGACACTCCTGATGCTATAGCAGGCTTGGGACTTGGAACTACAACTATAGTATTCGACCTGTCTTCCGTATTCACTCAGGTTGCCGGTGAGGAATCATCATGTATAGATCTGCCTTACCTGTATCCTACTTATGACGCTTGGGTAGAGGGCATGTTTGAAAACGGCGGTCTTGAGCTGTTCAACGAATACATCAAGGACGCTGACTTCTACTGCATCGACCTGTACTACAATGGAATGAGACAATTGATCTCAAGAGATAAGATTTATCATAACACCGATGACCTCAGCGGTCAGAAGATAAGAATCGCTCAGAACGATCTGGATATTGAGACCTGGAAAGCCATGGGCGCAAATCCTACTCCGATGGCCTGGGGCGAAGTAGTTACTTCACTGTCACAGGGACAGATCAACGCGCTTGACCATGCTTTAGGAGTATTCAACGATTTCAATCTTCATGAGATCGCGCCCTATGTAACGCTTACCAATCACGCTTCTTCACCGTTCCCTATAATCTGTTCGCTGAAGTGGATAGAATCTCTTCCAGAGGAAGACAGAGCGATACTTGAAGAGGGAGTTCACCAGATGGCGGCTTCTCAGAGAGAAGAAGAAAAGGCTAAAGAGGCCGAATATATCGAAAGATTTAAAAATGAAGGAGCCGAAGTTTACGAGCTTACAGCAGAAGAATCCGCTGCTCTCCAAGAAGCGTGCGAACAGGTTTATGTCTGGATTCTCGATTTTGTTGGAGACGAAGTGGTGTGCATTTGGCGTGCGACAGTACCTCAATGATTGAATAGTTAGATATGAGGGCAATTCCATTGCCCTCAATTTTTTAGATACCGCGAAAATTTATAAGAAGGAGGCATAGATGGAAACGAAAAAAACGAAATTTTTCAGAATCATCGACAAAGCAGAAGATGTTTGTCTCGTAATAATGTTCGCCGTTATGGTAGCCGCTATATTCCTTCAGGTAGTAATGAGGTTTATATTTAACAATTCCCTGCCATGGTCGGAAGAACTGGGGAAATTCATGTTCGTATGGATTTCATGGCTTGGAATTAGTATAGGCCAGAGAAGAAACGAACATATAAAAATTACGCTTTTGATAGACAGATTTTCTGAAAAATGGCAGAAAATATTGGAGCTCATCGCAAATGTACTGTTATTTATGATTTTGGCAGTTACGCTATATTATGCTGTTGAGCTGGTAGGCTTCCAGTCTCGCGTTAGCTATGCGGGAATTAAGATAAGCACCTCATGGGGTTATCTGTCCCTTGTTTTGGGATGCAGCTTTATGGCGCTGCGGCTTATAGGAGGCTCGGTTAGAAATATAAAAGCGCTGAGAAACGGAGACTTGGGAGAAAGCTCTGCCGGAGCTGACGGACCAGAAAGCTCTGGCCGTTCTGACGGCGCCGGCGGTTCAAAAGAGAGGAGGGAAGACTGATGGCTGTAGCTGTATTATTTATAAGCTTAATCGTACTTTTGGCTATAGGAGTGCCTGTAGGGTTTTCAATCGGCGGGGCGACCATGCTGTCAATGTTCCTTTGCTCTGATCTGAATATGGTGACAAACGCCCAGTATTGTTACAGCGGAATATTCTCGTTTACCGTTATGGCTATTCCTTTCTTCATGCTGGCGGGCACAATAATGTCCACCGGAGGTATAGCCAAGCGTATCGTAAATTTTGCTGCCGCGCTGATAGACTTCGTCAACGGAGCCATCGGCTGCGTAAGCATTATAGCCTGCATGTTTTTCGGAGCCCTTTCAGGTTCCGGAATGGCCACCGCGTCGGCTATAGGAAGCATGATGATCCCGGAAATGAAACAGAAAGGCTACGACCCGGCCTATGCCGCTACCATAGTCTGCTTCGGAGGAATTGTAGGTCCGATAATACCTCCGAGCCTTTCATTCGTGCTTTACGGTTCGTCTACCAACGTATCCATACCTGATCTGTTCCTGGCAGGCGTTCTGCCTGGAATATTGATAGGCGTAATATTTGTTGTAACCAATATCATCATGTGCTCGATGAACGGCACTGATTTAAGGAAAAACAGCAATACGGTAGTTGAAAAGGTTCCTATGGGCGTTTCGATGAAGAAAAGGCTGAAAAATATAGTCAAGGCTACCGTCGACGGATTTTGGGCCTTGCTGTCTCCGGTAATAATTCTGGGAGGCATATATTCAGGAATCTTTACCCCTACTGAAGCAGCCTGCGTATCCGTTATATATTCTATAATAGTGAGCATATTTATCTATAAAGATATGGACTTAAAGGGACTTTATAATACGTTCCTGGAAACATCTGTTTTGAACGGAATAACCTCTTTCCTGCTCGGATACTCTACTGTATTTTCAACATTTATGACTTTTGAGAGAGTTCCGCAGGCAATCACAGACTTCCTGACGGGAGTGTCGGACAATCCATATGTAGTATTGCTTATCATAAATATAATACTGCTGATCACAGGATGCTTCCTGGATACTGTTCCGGCCATAATAGTAATGGCTCCGATGCTGCTGCCTACAGTGGAGGCGATGAATCTTGACCCGGTGCATTTCGGAGTTATAATGGCAGTCAATCTGGCGCTCGGTTTGTGCTCGCCGCCTTACGGATGCAATCTGTTTGTGGGAGCTGCAGTAGCCAAGATAAAGATGGAATCTATGCTTAAATATATAGTTCCGTACTTTATAGTAGGAGTCGCAGCACTGCTTCTGATAACTTACATACCTCAGATTTCGCTGGTTTTCCTATAAAGGTCAGAATCGGTCAATAAAAAGGCAGCCTAAGCTGCCATCAGGGCGCCGTCCTGTCGTCAATACTGACGTTTTGGGCGGCGCACTTTAGTTTATATGAAGGACTGAAAATTAAGCCTTGCCGTTCACCTTATTCTGAATTTGGTCGACGGCGTCGATTACGGCAAATCTGAAACCGTTCTTCTCCAAAGCAGAAACACCGACTATGGTAGTTCCTGCCGGCGAGCAGACCGCATCTTTCATCTGGCCGGGATGATCGCCTGATTTGAGAGCCATCTTTCCCGTACCTGCCAGCATCTGCGCAGCGAGCTTATATGCTTGTGCTCTCGTCAGTCCGTGTTTACATCCGGCGTCTCCCAACGCTTCCATGTACATGGCTGTAAACGCAGGCCCGCAGCCGGCTATTACTCCGGCTATTCCCATGTGCGCCCTGTCCATCCACATAAAGGTTCCGAGCTTTGACAGCAACTGTTCTGTGAAAACCTTTTCATCTTTCGTCAAAGTGTTTTCCGATTCGCAGATAAAGACTCCCTCACACACGGAAACCGGCGTGTTTGGCGCCGTGGCGAGAACGTGAGCCTCGGGAATGATCTCAGAGAGGTCGGCGCAGTATGTATTCGCAGCCAGAGAAATGACGACCTTGCCGCGGAGCAATTCTTTGAGAGGCTCCATTACGTCTTTTACCAGGTATGGCTTGACGCCGATGAAAATAACGTCGCAGCGTTCTGAAAGCTTGCAAGAGTCTTCGCATGGATTGATTCCCTCTGCTTCAGCTTTGCGGCAGAGCTTTTCATAGTCTCTGGCGCAGGCATAGATCTGCTCCGGCATGACTGCACCCGAAAGGACAAGTCCCCTGGAGACGGCTCCTGCCATATTGCCGTATCCGATAAATCCTATCTTTGCTTTGCTTATGTCCAACATTAGATTCACCTCGTCTCTTTGGATAATAGTTTGAAAAATTATTTAGCTTGCTTCGGCCGGCGTGCTCGCTGGTCGGAATTGGCCGAAATTGGCCGGAATAGAGATATTCTACGAGCCTTGTATTTATCGCTTGCAATATTATATTTATATTTACGTCCGATTGTCAAGAGTGCTCGGGATATGTCTTTTGCCATGAAAGGCAGCTGAAACCACAGGTCAAGTCATTAAAAGGCTGTTACAACGCGCAAACTGGTTCATTAAAAGGTCGTCACAACGCGCAAAACAAGTCGTTAAAAAAACATCTTGCGCCGGGCTTCTAAAAATAGTATAATATATCCGTTATCGGTTTGATAACTGTTCACGGCTTAAATATTTCATTTTAGTCAGGAGGTGAATCAGGAGATGGCACAAGTAATCGTAAGAGAGAATGAAAGCTTAGAGAGCGCTCTTAAGAGATTCAAGAGATCATGCGCCAGAGACGGCGTTATGTCAGAGCTCAGAAAAAGAGAACATTACGAAAAACCAAGCGTAAAGAGAAAGAAAAAATCTGAAGCTGCAAGAAAAAAGGCTAAGAAATATTAGTAATATATAGTCATTTAACCTGATATTCAAACGAATACAGCTTCAAAGCTTCCGAGAATAGAGGTGAGAGAAAGTGACAATCAAAGAAAGACTCATGGCCGATTTTAAAGAAGCCATGAAGGCTAAGGACGAAATCGCTAAAAATACCATAAGCTTTGCCAGAGCTGCCATCAAGCAGTACGAGGTAGACAACAGGGAAGAGCTTAGCGACGAGGGCATCATCGCTGTTTTATCTAAACAAGTTAAAATGAGGAAAGATGCACTTGCTGATTTTGAAAAAGCCGGAAGAACAGATTTGGTAGATTCCTACAAAGCCGAGATCGAAATTCTGAACAGATATTTACCTGAACAGCTTTCCGAAGACAAGATCATGGAAATTGTCAAAGCCACTGCCGCAGATTTGGGCATTGAAGGCGGCAGGCAGAATATGGGCAAACTGATGGGTCCCGTCATGGCCAAAGTAAAAGGTCTGGCCGACGGAAACACAGTTAAGAAAGTTGTCATGGATTTTTTAGGATAACTTATATGTGAAAAAGGCTCTCCACAACGGAGAGCCTTGTTTGTTGCCATTTGCCTGGCGCTGGGAAATTAAAACCTGCGCCTGCGTGAAGAGAAAAGGAGCAGCCCCATGAGTTTGAATCATTTGAATAAGAACAGCAAGGCGATGAAACTCGAGGAGGACGAAAGGGAAGAATCTTTTTGCAGAGCTGTGGCCAGGGGCAAGATCACGGTCAGCAGAGCGGTCTTCGATGCGATAAAAGAAAGCATCAGCCGAGATGATAAAAAAGAAAATTCCGGCGGGAAGAACAGCTCCGACGCTGATACCGCCGTTTCCGGGGACAAACAAGTGAGAAGCGATATACTTGAAGCCGCAGCCAACGCGGGAATAGACTCTGCGAAAGAAGCGTGGGAAACAATGCCAAACAGAAACGCCTTTCCTGTCGGCAGCTGCAAAATCGACTTTGATTTTCTGGAAGAAGCTCTCGAGATATACTGCACCTGCGCAGTAAAAACCTGCGACGAAAAAGGCGCAAAGCTGGAGGCTTTCGCAGGGGTAGGAGTTGCGCTGCTGACGATATACAACATGTGCAAAGAAATAGATAAAAACATGCAGATAGACCAGATACATCTGATCGAGCAGAGCAGCAATAAAGGCCGCGGTCAGAGAGACGTTCCTCTTAAAACTACCAAGCCGTCCAACTTAAATTAGCTTAAATTAGCTTGAGAAGAAAATCTTTAGCATCGAAAGCGACGAACATAATAACGATAAAAGCGAAGCATAAAACCCAGCTTGCTCTCTAAAACTGAGAGACATTGAGGGTGTGCTTCGCTTTTTGCTTGCATAACTATCCATAATCTATAGTGGCTCTTCTATGAATTTTCCCTGTTCGTCAACGGTCATGACGCTGCTGAAGTTGCATGACTTCGCCAGCTTTTTCGCGTCATCAAAGGCGAAGTCTATCGTGTCCGTCCAGTGACTGTCGCTGGAAATGATTATCTTTCCGCCGCCCTGATTTATTTTCTCCAGGATAGAAGCCGACGGATAAGGCGCAGTTCTCAGTTCCTTAGCCATTGCCCCAGTGTTTATTTCAAAGAAAGCGCCGGATTTTAAGAGCCTTTCAAGGGCCTTGTCGACTGCCGCTACGTATCTTGGATGATTTTCATCGAAAATTTTTTCCTGCTCATTGAATTTGGTGAGCAGATCGAAATGCCCTATTATATCGCAGGCCGTCTTTTCCGCCACATGTGAAACCCTTTCAAAGTAATCCTCAGCCAGAGCCATGGCATCGCCGCCGTAGAATTTGTCCAGAGACTCATGGAGCTGTTTGAGACCGTAATCCACAAAGACAAAAGACGATGGGCTCATGTCATATCCCTCTTTATGAAAAGCGTGAACGGAGCCTATTATATAGTCGAAGCCCTCAGCCTGCTGAGTGGCGTAGTAATCCAGCTCTATTCCGCAGAGTATCAGTACCTGATTTTTATATTTTTCCTTTAAGCGGGCGATTTCAGCCTTGTATGCAGAAATTTCGCTGTCAGGAATACATCCGCTGCCGTCGAAGCACGACGCGCTGTGGCCTGAAAAGCCCAATACATCGAAGTTTTTTTCTATGGCGGAAAGCACCATTTCTTCAGGCGTATTTTTTCCGTCGCACAAAAGCGTGTGTGTATGAAGATTGACTTTTCTCATTGAACCCTCCCCGTCAGGCCGGACGCAGCCGGTCATCGTTTATGATTGAATTTTAATCCTTCGCCCGCAGCAGTGTCAAGGGGAAAAGCCTGCCCGGAGCTGAAAAGCAAATTAAGAGTTGTCAAACCACATTTCCCTTTGCATACTGAAAGTAAGATTAGAATATATGAAAAGTCCGGCAAATAATAGGGATGAAATTACAAATGAAAGCTGATAAAACTTCTGTATTTACACTCGCAGCTATGCTCATTATAACATGCGCCGTATTTGCAGGCTGTAAAGGCGGAAACGAATCAGAACAGCATATTCAGCAGAAAATGATGTCGGATGTCATCGGCTTGATGAATGATACATACATCAGGAGCGCCACAGCTTTGGAGAACGGCGAGATCCTTGAAATTCCTCAAAGCGACGAGCCGCAAAGCAGTGAAGAACGGCTGGATGAATTCTCCGGGACACAGGTCGAATATCCTGAGCAGTGATTTTGCTTACATCGGAGTGGGGTGCTACGAGGCAAACGGCCGGCTTTACTGGACGCAGATCTTCGCCGGGTGATTTCGCTGCTGATTGCGTGCAAAAGGTATGTATATGTTGCCTGGTGAATAAATCATTTAGAGAAACTATGTAGGTGAAAATCCGCACGTCTCTAATTTGACAAGTTTTTAACAAATGAGTTGCAAACCATGTCGATGTATTATATACTATTTATGAAAGCAGGAATTGTTTAAGATATAATCAAGATCGAAGCTGTTTTAATTTTTCAGCAATGCTTTACAGGGAGGAAATCACCATGGACGCGAAACTTAAAAAACACGAAAAGAGCCTGTTTTGGACGATAATTGCGCAGAATACGGCAATCATAGCAATCGCAGTATTTCTTCTCATAAACTACAGCAATCTTCTTATCGGAAGTGTGGACGATGAACATTTTGCAAGATACGACAATATCTGCTGGACTTTTCTTGGCGTAGCAGCATCTTTTACGGTGTTGGGAATGATAGTCCCAAAGTTCAGAGGATTTTCAGATGGAAGAGACGACGGAAAGAAGCTGAGAGAAATCCTTTTTATACTTTTAGCTGAAAGCATTTATCTCATCGGAAACGGCATATTTATTATAAGCCGCTACGGAAATTCTGCACTGCACAATGCTGCAGATGGGAGCGCTTTTGCAGGAAGCGGTAGTTTCCTCAGCCAGTCCATGATTCCTTTCATAGCGCTCGGAGCTGTGGGCCTTGTCGCCGGCGTCGCATATTTTCTGCAATTAAAGAAAAAAACTGTACGTTAGCGTTGCGAACTACTGCGGCGATTCACAATCACAAAGAATTAAAAACACTCCCCTTGCATATATTCTATAGAGAATACTGAGCAAGGGGATTTTGTTTTGAGACTGATCGAGGAGATGTCCTATGATTTGGACTTCAATGAACCTAAAATCATAATCGGCGAAAAGCTGGCGGTAATTGAAAACGTAAAAGCCATCGTTATGATCGGTGAGAATTCCCTTACTGTGCAATGCGGCAGAAAACACGTCGCCGTGACAGGCAGCGGTTTTGTCATAAAAGAAATCTTTGAAGGGAGGCTTCTCGTTGAGGGCAGAATACAGGGGGTTGAATTTTTCAGTTCATCGGGTAAAGATAAAGATTGAGGGTTTCAGAATAGACAGGCTGCTTGACAAAGCGATGAAAAGAGGCCTCGATGTGAGAAACATCCGCATCATTTCGCCCCTTCAGGCCGTGTGCTGGGTCACGCCGCAAGACCTTGCGGAACTGAAAAAGATGGCCAAGGCCTTGTATAAGATTACGGAAGAAGAACACAGAGGCCCTGAATACAGAGTCAGAAAGTTTATCAGGACTCCGCTTAAGGTCGCCGGGGTCGTTGTCGTGCTGGCATTGGTTATAAGCCAGTCTTTTTTTGTTAAAACTATAGAAGTCAGCGGATACAAAGCCATACCTGAGACTTTGCTGAGAGAATGTCTCAGCGAGTCGGGAGTAAGCGAGGGAGCATACAGGCCGGCAATAGACTGGAACGCGGCGGAAAACCATGTTTACGAGACTTTTCCGCAGATAACCTGGCTGCAGCTGGTGTACGACGGACGGAAAGTTTTCCTCAACATATCGGAATCCGAAAGCCCCATAGTAACTGAAGAATTCAGCAGGGAGGAAGAACGAAAGTATACCAATATAGTCGCCTCCCGGTCGGGATATATAGAGACGGTGAGTATTTACAGGGGAATGCTTCTGGTTGAAGAGGGAGAATTCGTCAGAAAAGGCCAGGTTCTGGTCAGCGGATATGTGCCCACAGAGCCTACAGTATACGAAGAAGACTGGCCTAAAAGCTATTACGTCAGGTGCAGCGGGGAAATCTGGGCTAAAGTGCCATACAGGCTTACCTTTAATCAGGAAAGATACGTCAGCGGCCACGAGGGAGACGGTCACAAGGGAGACGGTCACGAGGGAGACGGCGCGTCAGGAGCAGCCGCGGAAAAAGGCGCGGCCGCAGGCGGCGGAGTCGTATCATCAAAGCGAGAAAAGAGCGAGGATGAAATCAGAGCTAAAGCCAATCAGCAGCTGAGACAGTGGATCAAAGAAAATTTGCCCGAAGAAGCCGAAATTCTAAATAAAGATTTGAATTTTTCATATAAAGAAAATATAATAGAAGTAGGTGTAACCCTTGAAGTCAGACAACAAATAGGAGAAGAACAGGAGATACTAATTGGAGAGGAAAGTACAGATACTTCAGGAGATTGACAGAGTTGAACTTTTCGGCAATCTCGATGCTAATCTTGACTTGATAAAAGAAGCTACAGGAGTGGATATATTTCAGCGCGACGACGGTCTTACCATGATCGCCGCGGGCAGCATGACCGAAGAAGAGCAAGCAAAGGCTCTGGACGACGCGCAGGCTATCATAGATGAGTTTGTGGATATTATCGCATCCGGCGAGAGTTTGGGAAAGCAGAAAGCCATCTATGTTATAGGACTGAAAAAAGAGGGACTTTCATATAAAAAGAGCAATATTTCAAAGGACATAATATGCTTTACCCATAAAGGAAAGCCGCTGAAGCCGAAAACTCTGGGTCAGAGGCTCTATGTGGAAAGCATAAGAAAGAGAGATATAGTATTCGGCATAGGACCGGCCGGCACCGGAAAGACGTATATAGCGGTCGCCATGGCGGTCAATGCTTTCAAAAATAAGGAAGTCCAGAAGATAATACTGACGAGACCAGCCGTGGAAGCCGGGGAAAGGCTGGGTTTTCTGCCGGGAGACCTGCAGGATAAGGTGGACCCGTATCTGAGACCGCTGTATGACGCCCTTTATGACGTGATGGGCAGAGACGCTGCTCTGAGACTCAAGGAAAAGGAAGCCATCGAAGTGGTTCCGCTGGCGTATATGAGAGGCAGGACCCTTGACAATTCATTTATCATTCTCGACGAAGCACAGAACACCACGAGAGAACAGATGAAGATGTTCCTGACGAGGATGGGCTTTGAATCGAAAGTAGTCGTCACCGGCGATATAACACAGATAGATTTGCCGAGAGGCAGGAAATCGGGGCTGGTGGAAGCGGCCAAGGTGCTGAAAAATGTCGAGGGGATAGACTTCTGCCATCTCAAAGACACCGACGTCGTCCGTCATGAACTTGTCAAGAGGATAATCAACGCTTACGACAGGTTTTACAAGAAATATCCGGAGGAACTTGAGGAATGAACATTTATCTTGAGGAAGGACAAGTCGTAGATGAGGGGCTGCTCGCTAAAATGAAAGAAGCGGGAGAGTTCCTCTTAAGTGAAGAAAGTATAGACGCGGTGCGGGCGGAAATAAGCCTGACATTCGTTTTGCCGGAGGAGATAAAGAGTCTCAACGCGCAGTACAGAGGCGTAGACAGCGTGACTGACGTGCTTTCCTTTCCGCAGTTTGAAAGCCCTGAAGATTTTCCGGAAGTTGGCGAGCTCTGCCTGGGGGACGTTGTGATCTGCGCCGAAAGAGCAGAAGAGCAGGCTGAGGAATACGGCCATTCCAAGGAACGCGAACTGGTCTACCTGTTCGTGCACAGTCTTCTCCATTTGCTTGGCTATGACCACATGGAAGAAGACGAAAAAAGAGTTATGAGGGAAAAAGAAGAGCATGTTATGGAGCATGTGGATCTAAGAAGATGAGAACCTTGACATATATGAATCTCGGGAGGTAAAGATATGACAGACAGAGAGCTTTATGAAACAGCGCTTAAGATGACGGAAAGGGCATACGCTCCCTTTTCAAATTTTAAAGTCGGAGCCGCGCTCCTGACGACAGACGGAAAAGTTTTTACGGGAGTGAACGTTGAGAATTCTTCCTTAGGAGGAACGATATGTGCTGAGAGGACTGCTTTCGTTAAAGCGATTTCAGAAGGAGAGTATAGCTTTGAAAAAATCGCCGTAGTCGCCAATGAGGGTGAGGCATGGCCGTGCGGCATATGCCGTCAGTTCATGAAAGAATTCTGCGACGACGATTTCAGGATAATCACGGGAAACGACGCTGATTCGCTGCGCGTATTCACCATGGCGGAGATACTGCCCGAGGGCTTCAGACTGTCTCGCTGAGATTGTGCAAACAGCCTGCAAATAAAAGTCAATGGAAAGGAAAAAACGGTTGAAAACAGGATTCATCGGAATTATAGGGCGGCCTAACGTTGGAAAATCAACGCTTATGAACGCCATACTGGGAGAAAAGGTGGCCATAGCCACGGACAAACCCCAGACCACGAGAAACATAATAAGAGGTATATATACCAGGCTTGACGGACAGCCGGAAGAAGACTGCGGTCAGTCAGGAAGAACCGGCGGCCGGCCGGGGGCAGACCGCTCTGAGGACGGAGTGCAGATGATATTCATCGACACCCCAGGGATACATAAGCCCCACAGCAAGCTGGGCAGCTATATGACCGAGTCGGCGCTGAGCACTTTCAAGGAAGCGGACGTATTGCTGTTCCTGGTGGACAGCGATATTTCCAAAGGTCCCGGAGACAAATATATCGTCAATATGCTCAAAGACGTCAAAACTCCCAAACTGCTGGTCATCAACAAGATAGACAAGATGGAGCCGGAAGAATTCCGCAGGATCTATGACCAATACGAGGAAATGGGCATTTTCCAGGGAATATACGGCACGTCGGCAAAAGAGGGACTTAACGTAGAAAAGCTGGTCGCGGGCATAGAGGATTATCTTGAAGAAGGTCCGATGTATTTTCCGCCGGACATGGTGACAGACCATCCTGAAAGGTTCATAGTCAGCGAGATAATAAGGGAAAAGGTGCTGCTCTACCTCAGCGATGAAGTCCCCCACGGAGTGGCAATAGAGATAGAAAGCTACAGGGAAGAAGGCTCCCTTACGCGCATAGGCGCTGTGATATACTGCGAAAGAAAATCCCACAAGGGGATAATCATTGGCAAAGATGGCAAAAAGCTCAAAGGCATAGGCAAAAGCGCCAGGATGGAAATAGAAGGACTGCTGGGATGCAAAGTATTCCTTGAGCTTTGGGTAAAAGTGAAGGAAAACTGGAGAGATTCTGATTTCGCCTTGTCCAATTTCGGATATAAGGACTGACTTCGGCATGAAAAAGGAAATTTGATATAAGGATAAAGTATGATAACGGATACGGAAGGCGTCGTTCTGCGCCAGGTGAAAGCCCTGGGCGGCAGGAGAATGATCCTGCTGTTTTCAAAAAAATTCGGCAAGATAAGCGTAGGAACCAGCCTCAACGAGGGCGGGCGCAACAAGTCGGCTCTGGCGGTGAGAGCGTTCAGTTACGGCAGGTACGAACTTTTTAAGAACAGGGGAAGCTACAATTTGAACAGCGGCCAGGTCATCAGGAGCTATTACAGCTTGGGAGAAGATCTGGACAAATATATGGCCGCCTCTTACGTGCTGGAGCTTACGGAAAAAGTCCTGCCGGAGGAAATGCCGCAGCCCAGGATTTTTTCACTGCTGCTGGAATTTCTGGAAGCCCTTGAAAACAGGAAGAAAAAGCACGGAACTCTGGTCATGGCTTATCTGATAAAACTGCTGGACAGCGTCGGAACCATGCCCGAACTTGAGCGATGCGCCTGCTGCGGAAATGAGACTGAGCCTGACACCGGAGGTAAAATTTTGTTCAGCGTTGAAGAAGGCGGCATAATATGCGCCAGATGTGCCGCGGAAACGGCAAAAGAGCAGGAACGGCCATTGATTTATAAAGAGGATATTGGTATAATAGATATATTAAGGTATTTTCAGAAACAGCCCATGTCGGCCTTTGAAAAGATAGCCCTTGACGAATCTATGCAGAGCAGGCTGCAGGCGATGATGAAAGAATACATATCCTATCACATGGATATAAGGGGATTAAAGAGCGAAAGCTTTTTCCAAATTTAAAAAACGGAGGTATTGTTATGGAAATTACTTTAGAGAAGATCGAATTGGTTAAAGACAGAACAGGTGTGTCATACAAAGAAGCTAAAGAAGCGCTGGAAGCGGCCGAGGGAAGCGTTGTGGACGCTATAATCGCCATCGAGGAGACCGTCAACATCAAGCCGGGCAGCAAAGTAAACGACTTTGCCGACGAGACTGTTTCCAAAGTCAAGGAACTGGTCAAGAAGGGCAACGTTACTAAAATTTCAGTCAAAAAAGACGATGAGACCATAGTCAACATTCCGCTCAACGTGGGAATCGTAGGAACTATTGTGGCTCCTTGGGGCATCATCGCTGCAGCGGTAGCGGCTTTCGGCTTCAGATGCCAGATAGAACTGACCAAAGACGACGGAACTGTGGTAGATGTTTCAGGAAGAGCCAAGAATCTGGCCAGCGACGTCAAAGAAAAAGGCTCGGCTGTGGTAGACGAAGTTGTCGCCAAGGGAAGCGCGGTAGCAAACGATGTCAAGGAAAAGGCTCCGGAAGTTATGAATGACATCAAGGAAAAGAGCGCCGGAGCATATAACACGGTCAAGAACGCAGCAGCAGACGTATGGAACGGCATCAGAGACAGAAAAGATGATTTATGCGACGAAGCGGACGAAGCTTTTGACGCCGCTGAGGAAAAGCTGGAAGATATCGCCGACGACATAAGAGAAGAATTGGATCAATAATTTTTAAAATAAAAACAGATAGGCAGGATTTTATCAAATATGAAAAATGACGTAACTATGGAAAAAATTGTAGCTCTCGCGAAGAACAGAGGATTCATATTCCCCGGTTCAGAGATATACGGAGGTTTGGCTAACACATGGGACTACGGTCCTCTCGGCGTTGAGTTCAAGAACAACGTTAAAAAAGCGTGGTGGAAAAAGTTCGTTCAGGAGTCCAAGTACAACGTAGGGCTGGACGCGGCGATACTGATGAACCCAAAGACATGGGTCGCATCAGGTCATGTGGGAGGCTTTTCCGATCCTCTGATAGACTGCAAATCGTGCAAGTCAAGATTCAGAGCCGACAAGCTTATAGAGGACTACATGCATGAACATGACATCAGAGATGTGATCGTCGACGGCTGGTCCAACGAAAAGCTGGAAAGCTATATCGCCGAGAACAAGATCCCTTGTCCGGACTGCGGCAAGACCGACTTTACCGGTATCCGCCAGTTCAACCTGATGTTCAAGACTTTCCAGGGAGTTACAGAAGATTCCAAAGCTGAGATTTATCTCAGGCCTGAGACCGCTCAGGGCATATTCGTGAATTTCAGAAACGTGCAGAGAGCGGCGAGAAAGAAAGTTCCTTTCGGCATCGCTCAGATAGGAAAATCTTTCAGAAACGAAATCACTCCCGGCAATTTTACTTTCAGAACAAGAGAATTCGAGCAGATGGAGCTGGAATTCTTCTGCAAGCCGGGAACAGACCTGGAGTGGTTCGCTTACTGGAAAGATTACTGCGTAAATTTCCTCAGGAGCCTAAACATGACAATGGACAACATCAGGCTCAGAGACCACGAGAAAGAAGAACTGTCCCATTACAGCAACGCTACCACCGACATCGAGTATCTGTTTCCGTTCGGCTGGGGCGAACTGTGGGGAATCGCGGACAGAACAGACTTCGACCTGACTCAGCATATAAATACCTCCAATCAGGATCTGAGCTATGTTGATTCTGAAAGCGGAGAAAAATATGTGCCTTATGTAATAGAGCCATCTTTGGGAGCGGACAGAGTAGCGCTGGCCTTCCTGATTGATGCATACAGCGAAGAGACGCTGACAGATGCAAACGGCAAGGAGGACACCAGGGTAGTTCTCAAGTTCCATCCTGCCCTCGCGCCGTTCAAAGCTGCCGTGCTGCCTCTCGCCAAGAAGTTATCGCCAATTGCAGAGCCAATCTATGAAGAGCTTTCAAAGCACTTCATGGTCGACTTTGATGCAGCGGGTTCAATCGGAAAGAGATATAGGAGAGAAGACGAAATAGGAACTCCATTCTGCATTTGCGTAGATTTTGACACGGAAACTGACGGCTGCGTGACCATACGCGACAGAGATACGATGGAACAAGTCAGAATCCCTGTTTCAGAAGTACGCGGTTACATCGAAGAAAGGTTATCGTTCTGATAACGGAAATGGAGAGATATGAAAGAAAAATTTATCTATTCGTTTAACGAAGGCTCCAAGGACATGAGGAGTTTATTGGGAGGAAAGGGAGCGAACCTGGCGGAAATGACCAAGATAGGTCTGCCGGTTCCTTTCGGCTTTACCATTACCACAGAAGCCTGCAACAGGTATTACAGAGAAAATCAGACAATAGCAGAGGACATAATCGAGTCCATTTATGAAAAGATCGAGGAGCTGGAGGCCGTCACAGGCAAACAATTCGGCAGCAGTGAAAATCCGCTGCTCGTATCGGTCCGCTCCGGAGCCGTCATTTCCATGCCGGGAATGATGGACACCATCTTAAACCTCGGTCTCAACGACCAGAGCGTCGAAGGCCTGGCGGCTCTTACGGAAAACAGACGTTTCGCCATGGACAGCTACAGAAGATTTATTCAGATGTTCGGCGACGTGGTTCAGGAAATACCGAAGGCTAAGTTTGATAAAGTATTCGATGGCCAGAAAGAGGAAAGAGGCGTCAAATTTGACGTAGACCTGACTGCCGAGGACCTGGAAAAGGTCATAGCAGGCTATAAGCAGATCGTCAAAGAAGCTACAGGCAAAGACTTTCCGCAGGACCCTAAGGTTCAGCTGGTGGAAGCAGTAAAGGCCGTATTCCGCTCGTGGAACAACGACAGAGCCATCCTTTACAGAAAGCTGAACGGAATCTCCGGCAGCCTGGGAACTGCCGTGAACGTTCAGTCCATGGTATTCGGAAACATGGGAGATACTTCGGGAACAGGAGTGGCTTTCACCAGAAATCCTGCTGACGGAACGAAGAAGATATTCGGCGAATTCCTAGTCAACGCCCAGGGTGAAGACGTGGTGGCAGGAGTCAGGACTCCTCTCAACATCGATAAGATGGCCGAAGCTTTCCCGGAAGCATACAAGAATTTTGTCAAGATAGCTGACTTGCTGGAAAAGCACTATAAAGACGTTCAGGACATGGAATTTACCATCGAAAGAAACAAGCTTTACATGTTGCAGACGAGAAACGGCAAGAGAACAGCCCAGGCCGCCATCAAGATTGCCGTCGATATGGTAGATGAGGGTCTCATCGACAGAGAGACGGCCATCACAAGGATGGAGCCTGAACAGATAGATCAGCTGCTGCATCCGATGTTTGACAAAGACGAACTCAAAGAAGCCACCGTCATCGCCGGCGGACTTCCGGCCTCACCTGGAGCGGCATGCGGAAAAATCTACTTCACGGCAGACGACGCAGTAAAGGCCGCTCAGTTGGGAGAGCAGGTGCTCCTAGTCAGAGAAGAGACTTCTCCTGAAGACCTGGCCGGCATGGTAGCCGCTCAGGGAATCCTGACTGCCAGAGGAGGAATGACTTCCCACGCGGCCGTAGTGGCCAGAGGCATGGGTAAGTGCTGTGTAGCAGGCTGTTCAGAGATACGCGTCAGCGAGGAACAGAAGACGCTGACTGTGGGCGGCAAAACTTATGCTGAGGGAGATTACATTTCCATAGACGGAAGCACAGGAAAGGTTTACGCGGGAAGCATCAAGACCGTAGACCCTGAAGTTTCAGGCGATTTCGCCAAATTCATGGAATGGGCTGACGACTTGAGAGAACTCAAGATAAGAGCCAACGCTGACAATCCTAGAGACGCCAAACAGGCCGTTGAATTCGGAGCCGCGGGTATAGGTCTTTGCAGAACTGAGCACATGTTCTTCGACGAGGACAGAATTCCTGCGATAAGAAGAATGATACTGGCCGACACGGCGGAAGAGAGAAAAGCTGCTCTCGACGTGATAAAGCCTTATCAGCAGGAGGACTTCAAGGGAATATACAAGGTCATGGGAGAAAGACCTGTCACCATAAGACTGCTGGATCCGCCTCTCCACGAGTTCCTGCCTCACGATGAAGAGGATATCAGGGAGCTGGCCGGATTGATGAACGTTTCCTATGAAAAACTGGAGGCAAAAGTGACTGAGCTCCACGAGATGAACCCTATGCTGGGTCACAGAGGCTGCAGGCTTGCCGTGACAGCGCCTGAAATCGCCGTGATGCAGACTGAGGCCATCATTGGCGCGGCTATAGAAGTGATAAAGGAAGAGGGAATCGAGATAATACCTGAAATCATGATACCTCTCGTAGGCTCCGAAGCCGAGCTGCGCAATGTCAAGGAAACCGTCGTCGCTGCAGCCGACAGACTGATAAAAGAGTCAGGAATAAAGATGACGTACATGGTCGGAACCATGGTGGAAACGCCGAGAGCTGCGGTGGTAGCAGACGAAATCGCCAGGGAAGCTGAGTTCTTCTCTTTCGGCACCAACGATTTGACCCAGATGACCTTCGGTTTCTCCCGCGACGACACAGGCAAGCTGATAGAAGAGTATGTGAAGAAAGGAATCCTCGAGGAAGATCCTTTCCAGACTCTGGATATAGACGGCGTAGGAAAGCTGGTAAAGAACGCTGTAACGCTGGGCAGACAGACCAGACCTAAAATCAAGCTGGGAATCTGCGGCGAACACGGAGGCGACCCTAAATCCATCGCTTTCTGCCATGAGCTTGGACTCAACTATGTTTCCTGCTCTCCGTTCAGAGTTCCGGTAGCCAGACTTGCCGCCGCGCAGGCCGCTGTAAAGAATGAAATTTAATAATGAAGAGGCTGCCTTGTGAGGGCAGCCCCTTTTCAGCTGATTCAAACAACTAAATCGGTTCAATAGATTCAGCCGATTCAACTAATTATGAAACGAGGATTAGAAAATGTTTTCACTTTGGGGCACTACAGCAGGAAACCTGCTGATGACCTTTCTCATATCCATGGTTCCCGTACTCGAGCTGAGAGGCGCTATCCCTCTGGGCGTTCTCAACGGCCTTGACATAAGGGCTGCCCTTGCCGCCGCCATAATCGGCAATATGGTTCCTGTTCCGTTCATAATCATCTTTATAAGGAAGATATTTAAGTGGATGCAGGAAAAGAGCGAGAGGCTGGCAAGGCTCGTCAAGAAGTTCGAAGATAAAGCTGACGCCAAGAAAGCCAAAGTTCTCAAATATGAGTTTTGGGGGCTGATGATCCTCGTGGCAATACCGCTGCCGGGAACAGGCGCCTGGACGGGAGCTCTGGTGGCGGCTATGCTTGACATGCAGCTGAAAAGAGCGTTTCCGGCTATCTTTGTCGGAGTCATTGTAGCGGGTATCATAGTAACGATAGCCACTTACGGAGTTACGGCTCTGGTATAAGCAGTCAATATAAAGCAAATACAAAGCAGATATAAAAAGCAGTACCGAACGAATCGGCACTGCTTTTTTAGTGCGTAGTGCAGCACATGTTTTGTCTTTATGCCGCGGTATTATGCTGCAGCATCTTCCTTCTCGATGCTCTTCTTCAGTCTGACAGCAGGTTCCTTAGGCAGCCTGAACAGAGGTATAAATCTGTCCCAGCCGGTAAACGTCAGAATCAGGAGAGAGAATACTGCTATGTATGCCATGAAATTATACTTTAGGAAATCTATAGGCGCAAGCTCTATCAGAGGGTATACGCCGACGGCTATGCCCACATAGTACGCCAGATATACATGCCAAGGTATCAGCTGTGAACCGAATACGCCCATAGCGTCGCCGAAAGTAGCGTTTCTCAGCCTCAGCTTGTACATGTCCTCTTCACTGCCTTCTACGTTTTCTTCCAGTATCTCTTTAATGACCGGTCCTATAGTAACAATCTGAGCCATTTCATCGGCGAGGGTGGCATTTCCGACGAGGGAAAGGACAGCGTTCCATGTCATCAAATGTCTGACTTTTCTGGACATTTTGACGACGAGTTTGGCAAGAGGCGCGAAAGCGTTCATCTTCTGCATTACGCCTCCAAAAGCGGCTACCCACATCATCATTACGACTACCCAGCCGCCGGCTTCTGAGAATCCGCTCATGCACTGGTCGAAAAATTCATTGAGCGTTCCCGTTGTGCCGGCAAACTGACCTAAGATATATGCTGAAACAAGACCGGAACCTATGCATGCGAAAGTATTGCAGCCGATGATAGCCAGTCCGATTACAAGGAGCAGAGGGATGACCATGTACATGGCAACTCCGGAGGCTATCTGTTCGAGAAGAGGAATTGCCGCAGGCCTTTCGGCTTCAAGAACTTCCCATACATTTTCAGGGATTTCAGCTACTACAGCTGCTCCGTTGACCGACTCTGACGGAAGACCCATAACGACGCCAGCGATGTAAAATGCTATGGAAGCAAGTGCGAGACACATGACTGACCAAACTCCCTGATGTCTGATCCTGTCCACTACCTGCACGCCCTGTATGCCGGAGGATACGATGGTGGTGTCAGAAATAAGTCCTATGTTATCACCGAAGCAGGCTCCGCCGGCGATGGCGCATACGGTCAGATACGGATTTCCGTCAACGATATGGCTCAGCCACATGAAGATAGGTGCGCAGGCCGCAAAAGTCCCCCATGAGGTACCTGTGGCTACCGATAATATGCCGGTGCAGACTACACCGACGACGGCAACGCTCTTTCCTGTAACTCCCAGTGACAGGGCGAGATTTACTACGGAAGCTCCTACTCCGGAACTCATAAACAGACTGGCCATGGCGTAGGCGAACATGAGGATGAAGAGAGCAACCAGTATGTTGCTTACGCTTTTCATCGCAGCGTCCAGTGAATCCTGGAACTTGATCTTGCCCACAATACCAGCGACAGCAAAGGCGAAGATAGCGGCGATAGGCGCGGCGATAAGTGCGTCGTAGCCGGCAATCATCAAACCTGCCAGCAGAAATACCGGAGAGAATTTGAAGAATGCCATTAGAAAATTCTTGAATTTCATTTTTGTCTCCTTAATGATTTTATAATTGCGTGTTAAGATTTTGTATATATTTTAAGCAAGAATTGTGCCATATTTAACAATGTGGTAAACTATATATTTTCTGCAAAACAGTAGACAGATTTGATTTAAAAATGGTACAATAACAGCATAAGTGATTTAAAAATGAATCAAAGCTTTGGCGGCAACTGAGCCAAATTTTGTATGACATGAAGAAAAGAAAGTGGTAACGACGCGAAGAGGAGAGGAATGAAAGGTTTTGGACTGGACAGAGCAGCCGAGCCCAAAGGGAGCATCCCGGTAACCGCCTGGAAACTGGATGATTCGCCTGAGCTCAGGCCGGGGGAGATGAAGATTTCCGTAAACAGAATAGATTTTGAACGGACTAACTTCAATCAGATATGCAGTATATGCGGATATGATGAAGAGCAAGTCAAAAAACGCATCATGAAGATAGTAGGCGAGAGACATAAGCTCCATAATCCGTATACTGAAAGCAGCGGCATGTTTTCCGGGACTATTCAGGAGATAACGCCGGAATTCAAGGGAAACACAGAGCTGAAAGAGGGAGATGATATAATCTGCTTGACTCCGCTTGCGGGACTTCCACTGTTTCTGGAGGATATAACCTCTGTAGATATGGGATATGGGCAGATAAAGTGCAGGGGATATGTCATATGCTTTGAAAGTGTTCAGCTTGTTAAGCAGGAGGATTTCAAGGGCGAAGAAAGCAAATATCTGCTCAGGGCTCTTGAAGTGGAAGGCAGTCTGTGCCGCGTTTCAAGAGAGCTTAAAAGGATGAAGCCGTCAAAGTCGCTGATAATAGGAGCAAATCCTGTAGAAGCCATGTTTTATGCCAAAATTGCCAGCGACAGCAACGTGGGAAGCGTGGATAACATCTTGGTCATGGACAGCAGTTATTCTCATATATATGAAAAGGAATCGCTGGAAAAAGCTTTTGGGAAATTGGCTGCAAGGATATATTTCGTTGATTTGAGCACGCCGATGGAAGCTTCCCAAATTTTGTTTGCAGGAGAGAACGGACAGCTGGCCGATGTAGTCGTAAACCTGGAGAGCATAGAGGGGGCAGAGACTCTGGCAAACTGTATAGTTAAAGATAACGGAATGGTATGCTATACCGGTATGAGCGACAATTATACCAAAGGTCTTTTGATTGCGGACTGCTTTGGCAAGGAAGTTAACCACTGCACATTGGACGGATACGAAAAGGAAGCATACCCTTTTGCCGTTTCGCTGATAAATGGGCTTTTGCCGGAGCTTTTCATGCTGGATAAACTGATGAACAGAGCCGACCTGAAAAAGAACTTTGCCGAGGTCAAAAGAAAAGAAAGAACCAAGAACGCCGCGCGCAAGATAGACGATTTCATATACATGAGCGATACGACTGAAACCATGGTCGAAGAAATCCTCAATGTGGCTCAGTACGACTGCAATGTGATCATCCAGGGAGAAACAGGAGTAGGAAAGGAAAAGGTTTTCAATCTTATACATCAAAACAGTCCGAGGCGCGGAAAACCATGCATAAAAATAAACTGCGCCACCATACAGGAAAATCTGGCTGAATCCGAATTTTTCGGCTACGAAAAAGGCGCTTTTACCGGAGCCCACAGCGACGGAAAGGAAGGCTATTTTGAACTGGCCAATAACGGAACTTTGTTTCTGGACGAGATAGGAAGCCTGTCGTTGGCGATGCAGTCGAAGCTGCTGAGAGTTCTGCAGGAAAATACTTATTACAGAGTGGGAGGAACGCAGCCGAGACACGTGAATGTCCGGGTAGTATGCGCCAGCAACATACCGCTGAAAAAGCTGGTCGATGAGATCGCGGCCAATACTCCGCTGTTCTATACAGATCTTCAGGAGATTCTAAATGAAACCGATTTTTGGAAGCGTTACGAGGCGCTGGCCTTTAAACT
>UQXL01000020.1 GCA_900545135.1 uncultured Eubacteriales bacterium
CCCCCCCCCCCCCCCCCCCCCCCCCCCCCCCCCCCCCCCCCCCCCCCCCCCCCCCCCCCCCCCCCCCCCCCCCCCGGGTATGGGAAAAAAACTTGAATTTCAGCGGATTTTAAAGTATACAAGCCGTTGGCACAATTGTTGCTTTTTTATTTTACATAAAAAAAGGAGGCGATGATCGTTATGGACAAATTAAAATTTGGAATTCTCGGATTGAATTATGATACGGAAGCCGGCAGAGGCTGGCCAGGAGCCAGATATGCTCCGAAAAGCATCAGAAACGCCATGAGCGGAATAATGAACAGGATGGAGGACGGATATCTCTTCGACGTCAACGAAAACCGTCTTGTCGATTACAACAAGATCGACCTTAAAGATTTCGGCGACTGCGACGAGATAGTGCACTATAACCACTACCAGGCGCTGACTGATATGGCAGAAGAAATCAAAAAAGTGATGAAAGAAGGCTATAAGCCTATTCTTCTGGGCGGCGACCATTCTGTTACCAATGCCGGTATAATGGCTTTGCACGACGTGGCCGACGGCAAAATAGGTATAATCGACTTCGATGCGCATTTGGATCTCAAAGTCGACTCCAAGGTTCAGGGCAAGTATTCCGGCTCCAGCGAAATCAGGAGAGCCACGGAAATGGAAAAATACGACGCGAAAAACATCGTCGAAATCGGACCAAGGGGATATAATTATCCTGAACATTATGGTTTCATCAAGGAAAGCGGTCTCAACATCTTTACTGCCCGCGACGTAAATAGACTGGGCGTGGAAGAAGTCGCAAAGCGTACTCTGGAAAAAGTCAGGGAAAACACTTCCTACGTATATATGACCGTCGACATCGACGCGCTGGACATGGCCTTCGCCCTCGGATCAGGCGGACAGGAGCCTGCAGGACTCACGCATTTCCAGCTGTCTGACCTCATCAAGGCATGCGCACCTTATGTAGACGTCATAGACTTCGTCGAAGTTAACCCGATGACAGACCACAGAGAACTGACCAGCCATGTCTGCGCTAATCTGGTGCTTGACTACATCGCGGCCAGATATTACGACGCTTTTGAAAAGTAACAGGTCAGCTTCAGAAAGCGGGTACATACTATGAAAATTGTTTACAAAATAAATAATATAATTGTAAAACTTGAAGAAATCTTGATTGCGGCGGCCGTGCTAATCATGTCGTTCATGCTTATCTTCAACGTGGTGGGCAGGGCTTTCGGAAAAGGAATAAACGCCACGGAAGAGGTGGGACTGTACTGCATATACATAATAACTTTTATAGGTCTCAGCTATGCAGTGACCACCGGAAAGCACATCAATATGCTGGGGCTGTTTGACTTTCTGCCGCACAAGATACAGAAAGTTGACGCGCTTGTTATAAGCGCAGTCACCGCCGCCACCATGGGCGTATTGACATACGTATCTTTTACGTATGTGGGCTCGCTGAAGATGATAGGCAGAGTGTCCGTCAACCTCCAGGTGCCGCAGCATATAGTCGTGGCGGTGATATCTTTTGGATTCCTCTTTGCCTGCCTGCAATACATACTTGTTTTCATAAAAAATTTGCAGGAAAAGGATATATACCTCGGACTTAATACTCCGTATGTGCCGGACATCAGAAGGGAGGAAAAGTAGATGTTAACTGTTTTACTGATAATCATGTTCGCATGCCTGCTGCTTGGCTTCCCGATGTTCATGTGCATGGTGCTCAGCTCTACGGTGGTCATATTCGCATATCTGGATATGCTGCCGGAGACTACGATAATATCACAGCTGATGGAAGGCATAGGCTCTTTTGCACTGCTTGCAATACCGCTTTTCATCTTTGCGGCGGATATAATGAGTGCAGGCCATACGGCCAGAAGGCTGGTGGATTTTGTCAAGTCGTTTACGGGACATATCCACGGCGGACTGGGAATTACCCTGGCAGGAACATGCACGCTGTTCGGAGCCATTTCAGGCTCGTCTCAGGCAACTGTAGTCGCCATCGGAAAAACCTTGAGACCGCAGATGCTGGAAGCCGGTTACAGGCAGTCTGATACAGACGGACTCATAGTTTCAGCCGCTAACATAGCGGCGCTGATACCGCCAAGCGTTACGATGATAATGTACAGCGTAGTTACAGGCGCTTCGGTAGGAGAAATGTTCGTGGCAGGTATAGGCCCTGGCATATTGTTTTTCCTGTGTTTCTCCGTGTATCAGTATTTTCATTCCAAGAAGCTCAATATTCCAAGAGAAAAGAAGCTTACATGGAAAGAAAGAGGGCAGGCTCTTAAAAAGGGTATATTGCCTTTAGGCTTTCCGGTAATAATCGTAGGCAGCATTTATTCAGGAATAGCCAGCCCTACAGAGGCCGCTGCCATATCAGTATTGTATGCTCTTATTCTGGAAATGGTGGTGTACAGAACCATCAAAATCAAGGATCTGGGCAGGATAGCCCTCTCGACAGGCGCAGTGACTGGCACACTGTTTATCCTGCTGGCCAGCGGTCAGATATTTTCACTGGTCCTTACATACGCCAACGTGCCGCAGATGATAGCCACAAACGTACTCGGCGCAGATCCGTCCATGACGGTGATTCTGCTCTGGGTAACGGTGTTCTTCTTCATCGCAGGAATGTTCGTAGATCCGCTGATTGCAGTGGTGGTCGTAACCCCTATATTCTACGGACCGGCTATGGCGGCAGGAATCGACCCTATATGGCTGGGAATTATAATCACCGTGCAGTGTATCCTGGGAGCCATTTCACCTCCGTTCGGATGCAATATATTTACTGCATGCGCCGCGTTCGATGTTTCGTACATGAAAGTAGTGAAAGGCCTTCCGGTATATCTGCTAATAATGATTGCCGTATCCGTACTGTTTATCTTCTTCCCTCAGATAATCACTTTCTACAGATGGTTCTGATAAGCAGTCTGATAAAGGCGTAACTGTTATAGTTTATTGAATGTCTTAAAGATTATTAAAATTAAAAGGCTAAGAAAGGAGAAACCTTATGAAAAAGAAATTTTTAGCCCTGTCGATGATCCTGATGCTTACTGTAGCATTGGCTGTCGTATTTACAGCCTGCGGAGGAGATTCAGGGGAGAGCGGCGGAGAAGCTGACGGAGACGTAACCGTATGGAAACTGGCCCACTCAGAAAGTACAGACACCATGTACGACCGTTATGCTCACAAGTTTGCCGACCTGGTTGAAGAAAAATCCGATGGAAGAATAAAGGTCGACATCTATCCTGTAGGCTCCCTCGGAGACACTGCTTCACAAGTTGAAATGCTGATGAACGGAAGTATACAGCTTGGAATTTTCGCTTCCAGCGACGTAGGAGACTTGTTCCCGGCAGTCCAGGCTCTTTCGCTTAACTTCGTATTTTCCGACGATGACGCAGTCAACGCCCAGATATTGACGGAGGGCAAAGCCACAGACGCACTTGACGAGATGTTCGCAGAAAGAAACCTGGTGACTTACGACTGGTTCACTCTGGGTAATATGCAGTGGGGTTCAGCCACAAAGCCTATAAAAACTGTAGACGATTTTGATGGATTCAAGATGAGAATTATGTCTTCTCCTTTGCTCACAGCCAACTATGAAGCCTTTGGCGCTACGCCGACTCCTCTGGCATTTACAGAGACATATTCTGGACTGCAGCTCGGCACGGTTGACGGTACTGAACAGCCTATGAATGCGATGGAAGAGATGAAATTTTATGAAGTGCTTGACTATATCACCATGTCCAACCATGCGCAGATGGCCTCCTTCATGTCGATGAACGGAGATTTCTACAACAGCCTGTCTGATGAGGACAAAGCGATGCTGGAAGAGATAAAAGAAGAACTCAGACCTTTCGCCCTTGAAACTCTCGAAACTCTGTTGGAAGAAAAGACGGAGATAATCAAGGAAAACAAGCCTGAACTTGAATTCATCGAGCTTACTGACGAAGAAAGACAGGCCTTCATAGACGCCAGCATGCCTGTAAGAGACAGACTTGAAGAGTTCGCCGGCGAAGAAGGCATAGAGATATTCAACCTGCTGCTGGAAGACGTAGAAAAATACGACAAATAATTTTTATCATGTAATATTTCCGGAGAATTATCCTGCCGCGGCAGGATAATTCTTTTATACAGGCTCTGCGGCGAAGCATTCTCGCTGCGGCATGCGGAGCGGCTTTTCGCCTCCCGGCAGCAGATTGCGGCGCAGATTTCCGCCGCCGAACTTCTCGCCGTCCGGCCGTCAAAGGAGGAAAACAATATGAGAAAGATGAAACAAGAGATAGATGTGCCTCTGAGTTTAGTGACTCACGATGTTGCAGCTATTAAAAAAGAATATTACAGATATAAGGGAGAAGCGGCAGTAAAGGCGCTGAAGAAAAACCGCTTTGAAGCTTATTACGCCCAGGACAAGAAAGAAGCGTCAGAGCTTATAAGCAAGCTGATTGCGGACGGAAGCATAATCGGCGTCGGCGACTCTCACAGCTTTTATCAGCTTGAAATGGAAGAAGAGCTTAAAGGCAGAGGCTGCAGACTCATCCCCAATGTAGCGGCTCTCAACCTTCACAGTTACAACAGCGCAGAATACGGATATGTCAAGGCTCCGACGAGGGAGCAGGCCAGAGATATTCTCGCTGATTATCTGACCAGCGATGTGTTCATCCTCGGAGCCAACGCCGTCACCATGGAGGGCGAAATAATCAATGTGGACGGAGTGGGAAACAGAGTCGCCGGCAGCCTGTACGGAGCCGACAGGATAATCATCGTAGCCGGGGTGAATAAAATCGTGCAGAACGAGGCCGAAGCCAGAAGCAGGATATCCAATATGGCAGCGCCGATGAACAAGATAAAATACGGGGAAACATGCGCCAGCGTAATTTCCGGCAAATGCGCAGACTGCCGTTCCGAAGAGCGGTTCTGTAATATCACGGCCATTCTGCACAAAAAACCTATAGAATCAGACTATCACATCATAATAGTAGGCGAAGAGCTGGGATTTTGATCAACTCCGATGAATCGACAATCAAACAAACCAGGCAGCGACGATCATGACCCGCGGCTCATTCGGCAGAAACCGTCCGCCTGCTGTCGTGCGAAAGCCGGATAAGATTATGAAAGGAACCAAGATGAAAATAAGCATACTGAGCAAACAGGATTTAGAAAAGATACTTGAAATGCCCAAGGTTATCGAGGGCGTCGAAACGGTATACAAACTGAAATCCAGCGGCAAGACGGTCGTCTGGCCGTATCTTGAACACCATTTCCCGGAATATAACGCAGTCACCGACGTCAAATCGGGAGTGATATACGGCGACGTTAATCTTCATGGCCTGAAAATGCTGAATACATTTCCGATGAACAGCGAAAAGAGCCTGCCGTCGTTCAACGGACTCCTGATGGTATTCGACTCTACCACCGGACTGCCGTTGGGCATCATGGACGCTTCATACATAACATGCATGAGGACGGGAGCAGCAGGGGCTATAGGAGCGAAAGCCCTGGCCAGACGCGATTCTGAGACTTTATTCGTCCTGGGAGCCGGCAAGCAGAGCATTTATCAAATAGCCGCGACACTGATTTCATTTCCGCAGCTCAAAAAAGTATATATAGCCGCTGCCCTTGATTACGATAACGCCAGACAGTTCGCAGCCTCGCTTGAAAAGAGGCTCAGCGACGAATTCAATATTGAAAGCGGCGGAGTTCAGTTCCTGGCAGCAGAAAACATGGAGGAAGCCCTGGGCGAAAGCGATATAGTGATAACCATTACGCCTGCCAGAAAGCCGGTGATAAAGAAAGAATGGATAAAACCGGGAACACACCTGAGCTGCGTCGGCGCCGACATGCTGGGCAAAGAAGAAATCGAACCGGAGATATTCAAGGGAGCGAGAGTTTTCTGCGACGATATAAACCAATGCGTCAACGTAGGCGAATCGGAGATTCCCGTCAAGACAGGGGTCATAAAGAGGGAGAATATAGCAGGCGAGATAGGCCAGGTTCTCTCAGGCGAAAAAGAAGGACGAAAATCAGCTGAGGATATAACCATCTTCGACGCCACGGGAATAGCCCTTTTAGACCTGATCACCGCCAAGGCGGCCATCGAAGCGGCCGTCGAGAAACAGCTGGGCAGCCAGGTGGAGATTTAGCTGTGTAATTTTGACCGGGAGTGAATAAATAGCTCGGGAGTGATTAAATAACCCGGGAGATGAACGAGATATGTGAAATGGAGGATAGCGAATGAAAATAGATGATTTTGTGCTGGAAAACTGGCTAAACCCTGCATGTGACAGTGAAAAAAATAAGATTTATCTCGGCGGCAGCTGCGTCGCGCCCATGACCGTTGAAGAGATGTTTGAAGTGACAGGGCAAGACATGGAAGATTTTTTCAGAGAGCTGCGAAAGATGAGCCTGGGATACCCGAGATTTGAGGGAACTCCACGGACGAAAGAAGCGCTGTCCAAGCTCTACAAGAACGTAACGCCTGACGACATCATTTTGGTCCACGGTGGAACAGGCGCCAACAACACGGTGGTGTTTTCGCTGCTGGAACCTGAGACTGACAACATAATTTCAATCATGCCTAACTATCAGCAGTTTCACTCTATTCCAAAGTCCATAGGAGTCGAGGTGCGCGACGTAAATCTAAAGCCGGAGCAAGGATATAAGCCGGACATGGAGGCCATCAGGAAAGCGGCTGACAGCAATACTAAGGCGATAATGTTCACCAACCCAAACAACCCGACGGGCTCGCTGATGGACATAAAAGAAATGAAAGAGCTGGTCGGAATTGCTGAAGAAGTCGGCGCATGGATCGTCTGCGATGAAATGTACAGGGGGTTGAAAGACGAGTATATGGCGTCCTTTGCCGATTTGTATGACAAAGCCATCGTAACCTGCTCATCGTCCAAAATTTATTCTATGGCAGGGACGAGGGTAGGATGGATCGTATGCCGTGATGAGGAAATGCGTAAAAACATCTTCAATCACAGATCCTACGACGCCATATGCGGCGGAGTGTTCGACGAGTGGATCTTCGCCGTCGCCCTTGAAAATGTGGATAAAATCTTCGCCAGAAGCCGCAGGATAGTTGGCGGCAACAAAGCAGTCATAGACAGATGGCTGGACGATCATCCTCACCTGAAGCAGTATGCCGAGGCCTATGGCACCACTTATTTGATACATTATGATCTGGACATAGACGCGGAAAAATTCTGCGATATGCTTCTGGACAGAAAGAACGTGCTCGTCTGCCACGGCGACTGCTTCTATATACCCCACTCTTTCCGGCTCTCGCTGGCCCACGGTGAAAATCTCCAAGAGGGCCTTAAGCTGATAGACGAGTTTATCGAGGAGCTGCTCGAAGAGGGAGTGGGAGTTCTAAAATAGGATGGTGTGATGGCAAAGCGGCAGCCTGCCGCTCCTGCTACCTGCCACACCGGTTTGCCGCCCACATGAATCGTCGTCCTACTTGCCCAACGCATTGTCAGACCAACGCGCCGACCAAACCTCTCAGATAATGGAACCACGTGGAATTGGAAATCTACGGATGCAGAACCTCACGAAATTGGAAATATGATGACGAGGAAATGCGTTGCTGACATAAACGATTCATAGCTTGAGACGTGCTGCGAGCTTAAATGCGCTGTCAATATAAGCGCATTGCCGGAGAAAACACATGACCGGCTCGAAACGCGCGGTCGGCCTATGACGACTCATAAAATTAAAATCCCCGGAGCAAAGTTTGCTTCAGGGATTTTAACTTTGTGAAAGGATTATGAAAAAGAAATTTCTGTTGTTGTGAACAGTAACCTTATTATAATGCGGATATTTATTCGTCAAGTAACGGCAAGGTGAAGCCTTTGTAAATAATGTTTGAAGAGAAAAACAATTTTATATCATTCTCTCCTTGCATACGTCCAGAACATCGCGTACTGCCCTCCGCCTTGGAATCGAAGGAAGTTTCAGGATTTAGCGCTGGCAAAACTCACGCTCGGAAATATGCCGAAAAAATCCGCTGAAAATTCCGCGACAGCATCTTGCGATATTCGAGAGGATATGGTATAGTAATTAAGTCGCGGAGACGTATCGAAGTGGTCATAACGAGCTCGACTCGAAATCGAGTTGTCCGCAAGGGCACGTGGGTTCGAATCCCACCGTCTCCGCCAACACAAAACTCGCAGGCATATCAATGTTTGCGAGTTTTGTTATTTACTGGACACTCGCAAAATATTTGGCTTGGAGGCCATAGATAGTCTTCTTATTATTACATATAATTCTTTCAAATACCGGACTTTTCATTTCTTTATGCATTGTTTTATTCAATTTTACTGCACCTCATTTGTTGCACAAAAAATCGCCGCTTTCTGTAAGTGACGATTTTCATTATGATATTCTGTTATTATTTGATAAGCCAACTGTAATCCTGCCTGCAATCCACCACATAATCGGCATAGACTATATCGTCTACTATCTGAAAGATTATCATATAGCGTTTTTCAAACAGTATAAAACGATAGGCGTTTCTGGGGATATATGTCCCTGTAAGCCACGGGCATCGCTGCGGCATTAGCTCTAAGGAATTTGCCGCCTTTTCAAATTCAAATGTCAACCGTTCCGCTGCTTCCTCGCTGACCTGTGCCAGAAATGCAGCATGGGAAACGAGCATCTGTGTTGCCCGTTCCGATATAATTACACGGTATTTATTCTTCTGTTCCATGACCTGCCGTCTCCTTGATTGCACTACGCATCATCGCAGCAACTTCATCAACAGAGTAGCCTTTGTTTCCACGCATCCTGTCCTCCTCGACGGCAAGCAGTTCCTCACGGAGTTTCAGCATTTTTTCCCTGCGGTTGTAAGTTTCGATGTCCATAACCACCAAATCCCCCTCGCCGTTCTTGGTAAGGAAAACTGGCTCTGCGGTCTTTCTGCATTGTTCCGCAATCTCATTATAATTTTGCCTGATTGCTGCGGATGGGCGAATATTCATATCTGCACCTCCTCAATTTTATTGCGGTAGTAGTATTCTACCAATATTATACCCATTTCATACAACAAAGTCAAACGCATCATGGAAAGTTTACAAGCCCATCATTTCACGGACAACACGGTCTGACATTTTGAGCTTACCGACCATGAAAGCAGTATTGCTATTTTGAAGCTGCTGCAGCGGCATGGAATTCACCGCTACAGCCTGTCAATCGCCGGCATGACATGATAAAAATCGCGCAGAGCTTCATACTGCCGCTGGGCTTTGACGGCCCGCTGTCCATTGCAGTCAAACTTCTTGACCGCCTTGATCATGATATTTCTCGCCGTATGCTCAAGGCTGGTGAACTCGATCATAGCCACGTCGTAGCCTTTGCTTTCCAATTTGAGGCCCCTGAGACCGTCCGTCAGATATTCTGTCAGGCGGTCTTTTAATATGCCGTGTTTGAGCATAGGCTGTTGTATGTCGTTTTTTATCTGGCTGAAAAGCTCGTGCTGGCAGCAGGGAACGCTTAGTATGACCTTGGTATTCCATGAAACTGCGTTGATCAAAGCGTAGTCTGTGGCTGTATCGCAGGCGTGGAGCGTGACGACCATATCGGCGTGATCATTGGTATAGTCGGCTATATCGCCCCGGAGGAATTTCAGCGTATCATAGCCCAGGTCTGAAGCAACTTTATTGCAGAAGCTTATGACGTCCTGCTTCAGGTCAAGGCCTATGATTTCCACGTCCAGACCTTTCATCAGCTTCAGGTAGTGGTATATGGCAAAAGTGAGGTAGGCCTTGCCGCAGCCGAAATCTATTATCCTTAGAGGTTTTTGCGCTGAACCTGAGGCGCATGAGCTGGCATTAGCCTGCACGCGGGAGTGATCACGAGTCTGAGCGTGTGAGCTGCCGTTAGCCTGCATACTGGAGTCTGTGTCGGAAGTATTAGCGGAAACTTCTGCAGAAGTACCGCTGAGATCATTGCCGCGTTCTTTCGTGAGATGGGGAAACACATCGTCGACGATTTCAAGAAATCTGTTTATCTGGCGGAATTTGCTGTAGTGCTTTTGAAAGACTTTTCCGCTTTCGTCCATGACGCCGAGGCGAATGAGAAAATCGCAGGGCTTTACGTCGGGAATTATATAGTTCTTTGTTCTGTTATGAGCGAAATTTTGGCAGCTTAGAGTTGCCGCTTTTTCCGTTACCCTTGGATTTTCAGGCTTTGAGGCTAAAATCTGGATATCGCGTGAAACCGTGAAGATATTGGCCTGCTTAAAGTCGTCTTTCATCAGCGCGAGACAAAAATCAGGCGCGTAAGCTGCTTTCACATTGGTGTGAGTGACTTTGTTTTCAAAGACGTATTCAGCCTGATATTCTATTCTGCCGGAAACTTCAACAGGCCGCATGGTGACTTTTCCATATTCAATGCTTTTTCTGCGCTTGGCGGAAAACACCAGCTTTACAGGTTTGTCCTCTAAAAACATTTCTTCAAAAATTTCTCTCAGCTTGTCCATCGCTCTTGACTCTTCCTCCTGCGTTTTATTTATGACGCCGCGGTCAATTGTCTCTCACGGCTTATGATTTGCTTTTCCTAGAGTTTAACATAAAACGAAAGGGAATACAAAGATGGAGTTCAGATAAAAAAGGTTGATTTCATAACTAAGTTTTCGCGAAAAAAACATTTCCCCTATAGAAGTAAGAAAAATATAAATTGTTTTCCGAAAAAAATTGTTGACTGTGCGTTGCGTGCAGTTGCAAGTTGGAAAGAGAAGGTGGAAATAATATGAAATAGACTTTTGATATAGCATGAAAGAGGCAGGTTTTCAAAACCTGCCTCTTTAAAATTTTGCTGATGATGCAGTTGCCGAACCGTTACTGATATGTCATATCCCCGCTTATGGCATTACGAACGCCACTCCGAGAAAGTCAGCCACCGACAAAGCCAGGTTGGCGGCGATTTCTTCTATGTTTGAGATGATCCAGTTGGCGTCGTCGATGTTGTCGTGATAGGCTATTTCCACCAGTACGGCTGTAGCTCTGGTCCTTCTCAGCTCCACCAGAGACGTAGTCGGCACGACGGTGGAAAGGGAGGGAATAGGATAGATGAGCTTAAGATTATTGGTGAATATTTCTGCCGCGGCTCTGCCCCGCGCGCTGTCTTTGTAGTAATAAACGTCAGGGCCTCTCAGCATACCTGCCAGGCTTTCCGGCGCAGCGTTGGAATGTATGGCTAGGTGCAGGCCATAGTTGCCGGCATTTGACATGGCTATGGACGTTGAGACATTGCCGTCAGGATCATTTCTTCCGTAGCTGATTCCGCTGGCATCGAGATAAGGAATCATCGCGTCTGCTATTAGATTTGCATAGTATTCTTCACTGTTGCCCGTGACATACAGATTGTATTCCTGCGTCGAAGGGCTTAGAAAAACTGAAGCCATTAAAACACCTCCAAAAAGTTCATATACTCATTATATGGAAAGCGCTGCGATTTTGTGAGACAGTATGCTGAGACGGCATGCGGGCATATGGAAAGACACATCATTTTATGTGAGCCGGCATTCTGACAGCTTACATAATTTCCCCGGAGAGAAAAAAGCAAAGAAAAGTCTTGCGGGCTTCCTGCGTAAAAAAGCAAAGAAAAATCTTGCAGGATTATACGGAAAAAGTGAAAAAGATATTGCAGACACCCTGAGGGGAAAGTGAAAAAGGTCTTGTGAATTTCATGAAAAAAATAATGAAGACTATGTGAAAATAAACTTGACAGGAATGCGGGGGGGGGGGGATAATATATGTAATATTTCATGCAGATGGAACTGAAAGAGGTGAAGCCGAATGAGAAAGTTGGCCGAAGAATACTTTAACGAGGTAAAGAAACAGTACGCAGAAGCGAGACCCAATTCGCTGAAACTGCACAAAGAAGCATGCCGCTATCTGCCTGGAGGCGACACCAGGACGGCTACGTTTTTTATGCCTTTTCCCAATTTTATAGAGAAAGGCGAAGGCGCGTACATGTTAGATGCAGACGGCTTCAGGCTGCTGGATTTTCAGAACAACTATACATCTCTCATTCACGGCCACGGCCATGAAGCCACAGTAGAGGCAGTAAGAAAGCAGATAGCTGAAGGAAGCGCCTATACTGCGCCATTTGAAAATCAGATAAAGCTGGCGAAGCTGCTGGCAGAACGATTTCCCGGAATAGACCTGATAAGGTTCACCAATTCGGGCACCGAAGCCAATATGCATGCTCTGAGGATTGCCAGAGCCTATACCGGCAAATCAAAGATCATAAAGACAGAGGGAGGCTATCACGGCACGACTGACGTCTTTGAGGCCAGCGTTGATCCCAACATCAGGAAAGCGGGCACTTTGGACAAAATAAAAGTCCTGCCCGAAAGCCGCGGAGTATCTACCAACGCCTTGAAAGATGTTATAGTCACCCCTTTCAACGATATAGAACGAACTAAGAAAGTAATCGAGGAAAATCATGAGGACACGGCCTGCATGATCATAGAGCCGATAATGGGCTCAGCAGGGCAAATTGTGCCGGACATAAAATACCTTGAATTTCTACGCGGTATAACTGAAAAATACGGCATCATCCTCATCTTTGACGAGGTGGTCACAGGCAGACTTTCTACGGGCGGCGCGCAGAAATTTTACGGAATAACGCCTGACCTGACGACGCTGGGCAAGATCGTAGGAGGAGGCATTCCCGTGGGAGCTTTCGGCGGCAAGAGAGAAATCATGGAAATGTACGATCCTAGACAGAAAAAAATGTACCATTCCGGTACTTTCAACGGCAACGCTGTGACCATGGCGGCAGGTCTTGCGGCGATGGAAGCTTTCGACGAGGAAGCAGTCAGATATGTAAACGGACTTGGAAGCTATTTCAGAGAAGAGACGGAAAAGATATACCAGAGGCTCGGATTGAATATGGGGATCAGCGGCGCAGGTTCCATATACAACATTTTATTTACCGATAAGGAAGTGAGAAATTACAGAGACGTAGCCGCTTCCCACGAAGAACTGAACAAAATTTTGTACCTTTCGCTGCTGACGAGAGGCGTTTTCAATGCTGAAAGGGGAATGTTCTGCATGTCCACGGCCATGAAAAAATCAGATGTGGACTTGGGCCTTTCCGTTCTTGAAGCTTCCCTGCGGGGTATGCTCAAGGTCATAGCAGACGAGGCTCCTGAGCTCATCAATTGAGCTCCCGGGTTCATAAATTAAGCTCCTGAGCTCATCAGTTGAGTTTACGTTAAAATCAGCTATATGCGGCAGTACGGCATAGCGCCGTGCCGGACCGTAAATATAGACCGGGCTGCTTTCCGAACTTTCCGCGTGAGGGACGACGGCGGTCTGACAAGCAATTATATTTTTTATCATTACTAGGAGGGTAAGGACTGTTATGGAAAAAAATGTACGACAGCCAAGAAGACCAAAAGTCTGGGAAGCACTTATACCTATAGCTGTACTGCTGGTGACCATGGTGGTGGGAACACTGGTCTGGGGAGCGGATCCTCATATTCCGCTGGTATTATCATGTATAGTTACAGCCATAATGGCTGCAGTGTGCGGAAACAGCTGGGACACCATCATCACCGGAGCGCTTGACAGCATAAAAAGCGCCATAGAAGCGTTGCTCATCATCATGTGCGTGGGTATGCTCATCGCCTCGTGGGTATGGTCGGGAACCATGCCTGCGATGGTTTATTACGGCCTGGATCTGATTTCACCGGGAGCATTCCTCGTCATAGGAGCCATATTGTGCGGAATCGTAGGTCTGGCCACAGGATCGTCATGGACCGCGTCAGGCACCGTAGGCGTAGCGCTGATGGGAGTTGCCATGGGACTGGGAATCGACGCTCCGATTGCCGCCGGAATGGTTATTTCCGGAGCCTACATGGGAGACAAGCTTTCTCCTATGTCAGACAGCACCAACGTTGCGGCCGCGGCCGCAGGAACGCCGCTCTATGACCACGTGAGCGCGATGATGACTACGACCATACCGAGCTTCGGCATATCGCTTATAGGATATTGGATACTGGGAATGGTAATCATAGACAAAGACGGATACGACCCTCATCTTGCAACTGATATTCAGGACGCAATCACCGATAATTTCTACATTTCACCTTGGATCATGGTTCCTGTGCTGGTTATTTTGTTCTCAGCATGGAAAAAGATACCTGCCATTCCGTCGCTGCTGCTGGCCGCAGCCTTTGGCGTAGTGATAGCCATAACTGCGCAGGGAGCGCCTTTCGCCGATGTCATGATAGGTTTGCAGACTGGATTTTCTGCAGAGACGGGAAGCGAAGTTGCCGATTCTCTGCTCAACAGAGGCGGCATAGATTCGATGATGTGGACAATTTCCCTCATAATGTTCGCCTTGGCTTACGGCGGAATCCTTGAAAAATGCGGATTTGCAGAGAGACTGGTCGGCGGCATAGTAAAGCGCGTAAAATCCCTCGGCGGTCTGGTCGCTGCGACCATCGTAACTGGAATAATATGCGACGTCATACTGACAGACCAGTATCTGGCCATAATGGTTCCGGGAAGATTGTATATGAAAGAGTTCGACAAGAAAGGCGTGAGCAGGAGCTTCCTTTCGAGGACGACGGAGGACGGAGCTACAATGTGGTCGCCGATGATCCCTTGGAACGGCTGCGGAGCATATCAGTCGGCTACACTGGGCGTATCCAACTGGCAGTTCATGCCGTTTGCTTTCATGAACCTGATAAACCCAATTTATGCGATAATAATTACATATCTTGGAGTAGGTATCAAGTATAAGGAGTATGACGGACTCAGCGGTGCGGAGCTGAAAGCCGCAAAAGCAAAGAAGAAAGCTGAACTCAAGGCGGCAAAGGAAGCCGCTAAAAAAGCGAGCTGATCAAATGCAGATGAAGAAAACACAGGCAAATAAAACGCAGACGGAGAAAACACAGGCAAATAAAACGATGTCTGCCAGCGGGAGAGAATATGTTCCCTTAGACGTCAAGGTTATGAAAAAATCCACGAGAATAACGGCGCTTATTGCCGGAGTAGGACTGCTTGTTATGGGAGTTGTCATCCGGTCAGTATATACGTCGTTGGTCGGAGCGCTGCTTCTGGCGGCGATGGCTTTGAACAAGAAAACCGCCGTGACGGAAAGGGGCATTGAGATAACTTATGACATAGGTGTTTTTAAGCGTGTGGACTTGTGGAGCTTTGAGGAAATCCAGGAGATACATAAAGAACTTTCGCCTGACAAGAAAAAGTATGCATTGCATATCATGCGCGACGTCATGTCGAGAAGGCTCGTGTTCTATATTCCTGACGCGGAGGAAGTCATAGGACTGGCACTAGAAAAAAATCCGGCCATACATGTGGCCGACGTGGATTGAGTCAAACTGAACCAACCCCGAAAGCCAGCTATAAAACTTAACCGACCACCCAGAAGTCAGACATAAAAATCTGACGATTGGGAGGTCGGTTTTTTTGAAAATGGCCAAACGGCCGGTATAATCTGAGAAAAGCTGACATTTTCTTTTTCTTTCCGCCGCCTACAAAATACTTTTTTAACAATCGCCTTACAGCATTGAATTTGCCGCCTTGTTGTGATAAAATAAATCAATTATGTAATTTTGTTGTTTCCACACAAGTTTGTTATTTCCACACAAGAAAGAAGGTTTAACATATATGCAGCCAAAGCAAAAGATAATCAATATCGCTGTGATAGCCCACGTAGACGCAGGCAAATCCACGCTGGTAGACGCTTTCCTCAATCAGAGCGGCGTTTTCAGAGCCAACGAAGAAGTGGCCGACTGCGTTATGGACAGCGACGACATAGAGAGAGAAAGAGGAATAACCATATATTCCAAGAACTGCTCCGTAATGCATGGCGACGTAAAGATAAATATCGTAGACACGCCGGGCCACGCGGATTTTTCATCAGAAGTGGAACGAATCATGAAGACTGTGGATACAGTGATATTGCTGGTGGATTCCAGCGAGGGTCCAATGCCGCAGACAAGATTCGTGCTCAAGAAATCTCTCGAGCAGGGGATAAACCCTATCCTTTTCATCAACAAGCTGGATAAAAAAGACGCCAGAGTCGACGAAGTGGTAGACGAAGTTTACGAGCTGTTCATGGATCTTGAGGCCAACGACAGGCAGCTCGACTTCCCGATACTTTACGGCATCGCCCGTCAGGGAGTGGCGGTGCGCGAGCCGGAGGACATCAAGGGAATGACCGTCGGCGAAGGCGAAGAAAAGATAAAGAAGAGCCCCGGCGGATACGGAGGCCTCGACCTGACGCCGCTGTTTGAAACCATAACAGAGCACTGCGAGTCCTATCCCGACTTGAGGGAAGAACCGCTGCAGTTTCAGGTATCGACGCTGGCCTATGACGACTACATCGGAAGACTGGGCATAGGGCGAGTTACAAGAGGAATAATAAAAGAGGGCCAGACCGTGGCCGTATGCAAGGCGGACGGTTCTGTAGCGCAGAGAAAGATAAATCAGGTGTTCGTATACAGGGGACTTAAGCGGGTCGCCGTGTCGCAGGCGGAATGCGGTGACATAGTCGTAGTTTCCGGAATCGCAGATATTTCCATAGGAGAGACCATATGCGATCCGCAGAACCCTGAGGCCATGGAGATGATTCACATAGAAGAGCCGACCCTTTCCATGAACTTCCTCGTAAACAAGTCGCCTTTCGCAGGCAAGTCAGGCAAGTTCGTGACCAGCAGGCACATAAGGGAAAGGCTCAATAAGGAGCTTGAGGTCAACGTCGGACTCATGGTCGAGGAAACGGATTCCACCGACTGCTTCAAGGTCTCGGGAAGAGGCGAGCTGCACCTTTCCATCCTCATAGAAAATATGAGGAGAGAGGGCTATGAGCTGGCGGTTTCCAAGCCTGAAGTCATCATGAGAAAAGGCGAGGGCGGAAAACTGCTGGAGCCGATAGAAGAAGTCGTCTTAAGCGTTCCCGACGAGTACGCCGGAACGGTGATAAACAAGCTCAATATCAGAAAAGGAATCATGACTCAGATGGCGGCGGAAAACGGATTTTCAAGACTTGAGTATCTCGTTCCGACCAGAGGACTTCTGGGATACAGAAGCGAATTCATCAACGATACCCACGGCGAGGGTACCATGGTGAGAAGATTTGATTCTTTCGACGAATACAAAGGAGAAATCCCTCAGCGAACCAACGGCGTGGCCATAGCCCAGGAAGCCGGAGAATGTACTCCTTATGCCCTCTTTAACATAGGAGAGAGAGTACAGATGTTCGTGGAGCCCGGAACCAAGGTTTATGAGGGAATGATAGTAGGCATGAACTCCAGAAACGACGATATGGTTGTAAACCCCTGCAAGGCTAAACGGGTGAGCAACATGCGAGCCGCAGGCTCAGACGAAGCCATCAAGCTTTCGCCGGCCAGGACTTTCACCCTTGAAGAGGCGCTTGAATTCATCAACGACGACGAACTGGTGGAGATAACTCCGGACGACATAAGGCTGCGTAAGAAAATCCTCAACGAGCTGGAAAGGCGCAGGAGCGGCAGAGTTTACTAGTAGGAGAGATGTATTATGCTGGATTTGGAGGGAAAAGCCGGCCAGTATATCGAGCTGGCCATAGGAACGGCAGCGATAATAATCGTAGGCTTGATAATCATCAAGCTTGCCTTGAAAATCACCAGGAAAGCGCTGGTCAAGACTACTCTTGATGGAGCCATGTATAAATTTGTCCTCAATGTGATAAAAGCTGTGCTTGGAGTGGTACTTATAGTGGTATCATTAGGATATCTCAAAGTTCCTACAGCACCGCTTGTCACAGTGCTGGGAGCAGGGGGAGCAGCCATCGCTCTAGCGCTGAAAGACAGCCTAGGCAATATAGCCGGCGGCATAATAATTTTAGCTAACAAGCCTTTTAAGAAAGGTGACGTTATAGATGTGGCAGGAACCAGCGGTATAGTCGAGAGCATCGACCTTTTCGTGACGACGCTCAAAACTTACGACAATAAGGTCATCACCGTTCCCAACGGTTCCGTCACGACTTCCGTGATAGTCAACTATTCCAGCGAGAGCTTGAGAAGAGTGGACTGCGTTTTCGGAATCAGCTATGACTCGGACATCGCCAAGGCAAAAGACGTCCTGCTTGCCGTGGCAGACTCATGTTCCGATATCATGAAAGAACCGCCGCCTGTATGCGGCGTGTCAGACCACAAGGAGAGCGCCATTGAGCTGGAACTTAAGGTCTGGTGCGAAACCTCCGTCTATTACGACGTAAAGTATTATTTGGAGGAACAGGTAAAACTATCATTCGATGAAGCAAATATAACAATACCATATCCGCAGATGGACGTGCGCGTGATAAAGTAATTTTTTAGGGAGAGTATAGAATGGGAGAAATTAAAAAATTCAAAAGAGTATTGGTTGCTAACAGAGGCGAGATCGCCATCAGAGTGTTCAGAGCATGCCGGGAACTTGGCATAAGAACCGTGGCGATATATTCAGAAGAAGATAAAAACGCTCTGTTCAGAACCAAAGCAGACGAAGCATATCAAGTAGGAAAGGGAAAAACTCCTGTAGGAGCTTATCTTGGAATCGACGAGATCATATCTCTGGCAAAGGCCAAAGGCGTTGACGCTATCCACCCGGGATACGGTTTTTTGGCGGAAAACGTTGAATTCGCTCAGTCCTGCGAAAAAGCCGGAATTGAGTTCATCGGCCCTACTCATGAGATGATGGATAAGCTGGGAGATAAGATAAAATCAAAGATCGTTGCCAATTCCGTAGGCGTGCCTACGATTCCTGGCGTTGAAAAAGCCATAGCCTCCGAAGAGGAAGCCGTCGAATTTGCTGAAAAATGCGGCTATCCTGTAATGCTCAAGGCAGCTGCAGGCGGCGGCGGCAGAGGAATGAGAATCGTACATAACGAAGAAGAACTCCTTCCTCAGTTCAGAAGCGCCAGAAGCGAAGCCGAAAAAGCTTTCGGCATCGACGATATATTCATAGAAAAGTATCTTGAAAATCCTAAGCACATCGAGGTGCAGATATTGGGAGACAAGTACGGCAATATAGTTCATCTGTATGAGAGAGACTGTTCCATACAGAGAAGACACCAGAAAGTTATCGAATTCACGCCTGCCCTCTGCCTCACAGACGAGCAGAGAGAGGCCATATGCAGCGATGCGCTTAAGATTGCCAGAGCTGTAGACTACAGAAGCGCAGGAACAGTGGAATTCCTGGTGGATAAACACGGAAACCATTACTTCATAGAGATGAACCCTAGAATTCAGGTAGAACACACTGTTTCCGAAATCGTTACAGGAGTGGATATCGTTCAGGATCAGATACTCATCGCCGAGGGATACAGCCTTGATTCGCCTGAAATCGCCATTCCAAATCAGGATTCCATCAGGGTGACAGGCCACGCCATCCAGTGCAGGATCACCACAGAAGACCCTGTGAACAACTTCATGCCTGACACCGGAGTGATTGAAAACTATCACAGCCCGGCAGGCTTTGGAATACGTCTCGACGGCGGAAACGGCTACGAAGGCTCTGAAATCACGCCTTTCTACGACAGCCTGCTGGTAAAGATAACGGCTTTCAGCAGGACATTTGAAGATGCCAGGAGAAAAGCCATAAGGGCTCTTTCCGAGACCACCGTCAAAGGAGTCAAGACCAACATTCCGTTCCTGTTCAACGTGCTTAATCACAAGACTTTTGCCAGCGGAATGTGCGACACCGGCTTTATCGCCAACACTCCTGAGCTTTTGAACATAAGCAAAGTACAGGATACCGAACTCAAGGTCATCGAGTTCCTCGGAAATAAATTCGTCAACGAAACCAGAGGCAAGAAGCCTCAGTTCAATGTTCCTGTATTCCCTAAATTCAAGCAGGAAGAGCTCAGCGCCCTGAGAGGCACCAAGCAGCTCCTCGACGAAAAGGGCCCTGAAGCGGTGGCCCAGTGGGTAAAGGAGCAGAAAAAGCTTCTCGTCACCGACACCACCATGAGAGACGCTCAGCAGTCGCTGATGGCCACGCGTGTGAGAACCGTGGACATGGAAAAGATCGCTCCGGCCGTAGCCGTATACGGAAAAGAACTGTTCTCCGTAGAAATGTGGGGCGGCGCGACTTTCGACACCTCCTACCGTTTCCTCAAGGAATCTCCGTGGGAAAGGCTGGACACTCTGCGTGCCAAGATGCCCAACCTGCTGTTCCAGATGCTGATAAGGGGAGCAAACGCCGTAGGATACAAGAATTATCCGGACAACGTCATCAGAAAATTCGTCAAAGAGTCGGCTAAGGGCGGCATCGACGTATTCAGGATCTTCGACTCCCTCAACTGGATCGAAGGCATGATGGTGGCCCTCGACGAAACTCTGAATCAGAACAAGATAGCTGAGGCATGTTTGTGCTACACCGGCGATATCTTGGACGAATCGAGAACGAAATACAACCTTAAATATTATGTGGATATGGCCAAAGAGCTGGAAAAGAGAGGCGCTCATATCCTGGGAATCAAGGATATGTCCGGACTTCTCAAGCCGATGGCCGCTGAAAAGCTTGTCTCCACATTGAAGCAGGAGATAGGTATTCCTATCCACCTCCACACTCACGATACATCAGGAAACGGCGTAGCTACAATATTGATGGCCGCCCAGGCAGGTGTTGACATCGTCGACGCAGCCTTTAACTCCATGAGCGGACTGACATCTCAGCCTGCCCTCAATTCAGTGGTGGCGGCGCTCCAGAATTCAGACAGAGAAACAGGCATAGACCCTGACAAGATTCAGAAGATTTCCGAATACTGGAGAGACGTGAGACCTGTATACGCAGGCTTTGAATCAGAACTGGCGACTTCCACGGCTGAGATATACAAGTACGAGATCCCTGGCGGCCAGTATTCAAACCTCAAGCCTCAGGTAGAAAGCTTCGGCCTCGGTCACAAATTCGAGGAAGTAAAGGATATGTACAAGGCCGTAAACGAGATGCTGGGAGACATAATCAAGGTAACTCCTTCATCGAAAGCCGTCGGCGACATGGCCATATTCATGGTGCAGAACGGCCTTACGCCTGAAAACATATACGAAAAGGCCCAGGGAATCGACTTCCCTGACTCGATAGTTTCATATTTTGAAGGCATGATGGGCCAGCCTTACGGCGGATTCCCTGAAAGGCTGCAGAAGCTGGTGCTCAAGGGAAAAGAGCCTATCACCTGCAGACCTGGCGAACTTCTTCCTCCTGAAGACTTTGAAGCCATCAGAAAACACCTGCAGGAAGAACTGGATCTTGAGGGAACCGAGAGAGAAGTGATCAGCTATGCTCTCTATCCGAAAGTGTTCGAGGATTATGTAAAGAGCATCAGAAAAGACGGCAATTTTCGCTACATGGGCTCGGATATCTTCTTCCACAGCCTGCAGGAGGGCGAGACCTGCGAAGTCAAGCTGGGCGAAGGAAAGCTGTTCATGGTCAAGCTCAACGAAGTCAGAGCTGTCGATAGCGAGGGCTACAGGGAAGCCGTGTTTGAAGTGGACGGAAACCGCCGCATCATCAAGATAAAAGATAACGACGTAACCGGAAATTCATATAATTCAGTGCTCTACGCAAACGAAGATGACCCGATGGAAATCGGCGCCAACATTCCGGGCAATATAATAAAGATCCTCGTCAAAGAGGGCGAAGCGGTGGAAGAAAAGCAGCCTATCGCCGTTATCGAGGCGATGAAGATGGAGACCAATATCCTGGCAACGGCCAAGGGAACTGTGGAGAAAATCTACGTTTCCGAGGGTCAGCAGGTGAAAGCCGGAGAAATGGTCGCTAAGTTGAAATAAAGCTGCTTTAGGAAGCGTGCTGAATTATCGGCCGCCGCAAAAGAAAAGCTAAGAAAAATACCGGGAAAGCTTTTTACAGCTTTCCCGGTATTTTTTATCGCTCAATAAGAGCATCAGTATTCAAATTTCGGAAAATGGTATCCATTTTCCTCAAAAACACCGATATTGGATACCGCCGACTAACTGGATACGTCGAATGACCGGATACTGCCGCAGGGTTAGATGCGCCCGCAGGGTTAGATGCGCCCGCAGGGTTGAATACCGACGCCGGGCTGAAGCCTTTGCATGCATCTCGCAGCCTATCTCACGCACAGACCTTGACAATGTACTATAGCTGCGATAATATATAACTACAAAAAAATAACAGGCAATGACATCTCGGAAGTCGGTGAAAGTCCGGCACTGTGTCTCAGCAACCGTGTTATCTACGAAAGGACAGGCGTTATAAAAGCCAGTCACTGGAGTTTTGGCTCTGGGAAGACGTCCAAGTAGGGTAAAGATTAAGTCGGTAGACCTGTCATCTGCTATGTAGGAGTCTTCTGAGATAGGACTTGCCAATTTTTTAATGTCTTACTTTATAACGGACATTAGATAATTGTGTTCAAAGCATCCTCAGAAGAGGGTGCTTTTTCTTTGTCTACTAAGAGCTGGTTCCGAGGACAAAGCCCGAGGAACGAACAGCCACCGGCTATACCGGCGGTCGTGATTGGAAAAGCGCCCGAATAAGAAAGGAGGAAAAAGATGAGTACAAAAGTCACTGCAGGTAAAAAGATACTGTGTTTTCTTTTATCACTTGCCATGCTTGTATGCATGATGCCGACGATGGCATTTGCACAGGGAGAGCCTGCACAGAGCGTCAGGACGGCGGAGGAATTCGCCAAAATGGAACCTGACGGGAACTATATCCTTGAAGCCGATATAACGGTGGAACAAAGTTATGAGGGCTTCGGAGGAACTTTTGACGGCAACGGCCATACGATTACCCTTAATATACAGGCATCCGGAAAAAACGCTGGATTGTTCAAAACCCTCGTAGGGGGGGCAGTCGTTGAGAATCTGACGCTGGAGGGCAGCTTGACTGCCGATGGCAAGAATAACGTGGGTGCCGTTGCAGGTATGGCCAATACGTATGCTGGCGCCATAACTATAAGAAACTGTAAAAACAGCGCAGACATATCTGGCCACAAAGGGGTAGGCGGCATTGTCGGTATTTGTACAGGCACGAACAACAGTCTGATCATATCAGGCTGCGCCAATGAGGGAGATGTAACCGGCTCCAATACTCAGGTTGGAGGCATCGCAGGGAATCTGGAGGGCGGTCATATTATCGAAAACTGCTACAACAGAGGAAATGTTGCAGGCTTCAATAATTATGCCGGAATATTGGGGAGAGGTGCAAAAGGCGTTTCTCTGAGCAACTGCTATACGACCGGTCAGATAACAGCATACGGAGAAAGCACCAACTCAGGACAGGCAGTAGTCGGAGGCGGAACCTCTTCCGGTGAACCATGCACTGTAAGAAATGTTTACGCTCTTGCGGGAACGGCAGATGTCCTTACGTACGCTACAGGAATAAGCGTTGACAGTTCATCAGGGTTCAAGAGCGAGGAGGAGATGAAAGACAGTTCTTTCGCAGGAATTCTCGGAAGCGGATTTATGGCTGATAGTGGCAGCTATCCTATTTTATCCTGGGAAATCCCTAAGGCAAAGGTTGATTTCGACGTAAGCCCGGAGGATGCGGTCATAACCATCGGAGGAGCTGAATATACAGGAGATTCTCAGGTCTCGCTGCCTGCAGGGGAATATGATTATACGGTGAGCCTTGCGGGATATGTGAGCCAGCAAGGAAATATAACAGTCGCCGAGCAGGACGGGTCCTTGACTGCAACTCCGTCTCAAGTGTCGGTGACGCTGGAAGAAGATTCGCAGGCATGGTCAACGGTAACCTTTAGCCTGAAGCCTGAAAACATGGACTTTGAGGTGAAAGACGGTGAAAAGACTGTTGAGCCTGTACAGGAAAATACATATAAGCTGCTCAGGAACCATGAATATAATTATGACGCTTCAGCCGAAGGCCATGGAAGTCTGAAAGGAGTTTTCAGCTTCAGCGCGGAAACCGAGTCCAAAGAAATAAGCCTCAAAAAGATAACCGGCATACAGATACAGGGAGAATACAAGACCCAGTATTATGTAGGAGATACTCTGGATACTACGGGAATAGAGCTGCTCGTATCCTACGAAGACAGCTCTTCGGAGACAGTGAGTGAGGGCTTTGAGATAAACGGCTTTGATTCGTCGCAGCCTGCGGACAACCAGACTTTGACGGTTGAATACAATGGAGTTACGGCTACATATGATGTGACGATAGAAGAGAAACCTTTTCCGAGCTCTGTATTCAACGCACTTGCCGGAAAGGCGACTGTTGAGTATCAGTCGAACAGCTCGTTTACAGGAATCGCAGGAGAAGAATTTGTAGACGATGATGACGAGGGTGCCCTCAAATCCAACAGCTGCGGCATGGCAAACTCAGAGGTCATCGTGAAGATCAAATTCAACGATTCCGTAGAAAACGCCAGACTTTCGTTCGACTATAGAGTCGAGGGAGAGGGAAGCTATACTGTATATGACGGCCTTAGAATAAACGGCGGAAACAAAATCGGCACTACGACCGGCTACGTGACCCACCAGATGAGCGTAAAAGGCGGAGATGAAGTAACTCTTTCATACGAAAAAGACCCCAGCGGCGATTCAGGCGCGGATTGCGTCTGGCTGAAAAATTTCAAGCTGGAAGAGCTGCATAGTCTTACCTTTGATACTGCTTCCGACGCGCAGATTTCTTTGACTGACAGCGAGGGAAAGACAGTCTCACCATCAGACGACGGAGTATATGTTGTCTCCGACGGCTCTTACAGCTACACTATAACGAAATTCGGTTATGAGACGGCCTCGGGAACGGTGACGGTAGACGGGCAGAATCTAACGCAAAAAGTCGAGCTTGTCGAACTGCAGAAATATGATGTGCAGTTTAATACGGCATTGCCTGATGGTGCAGAAAGCGGAGATTGCGAATATATCATAACCTGCGGCAACAGCATCATATATCAGGGCAGCGAAGCATCTCTTTCACTTCCTGCAGAAACGTATCAGTATGTGATAAACCATCCGCTCTGCGAAAGCGCCGGCGGGGAATTCATAATAGATACAGCAGGTGTGGAGATAGAAAATACGCTGGTGCGGAAGACCGTATTTGAGGATTTCTTTGAGGACATCAAGGAAATAGTTTCGGCTTCAAACAACCAGAATGGAGAAGCGGCGGCAACGTATGGCTTTGAGCCTGCCAAGGACGGAGAGGACAAAGTGCTCGCCTCCAACAACAAGGGCGTCAAAAGCTCCACTGCAGCCATGACTATGGAACTCAGGAAAAATTCCATAATCAAATTCAAATATAAAGTCAGCACAGAAGCAAGCTATGACAAGCTGATCATATCTCTCAACGGAAAGGAACTTAAAACAGAGAGCGGCGTCGTAGACTGGCAGGACTTTGAGCTGACGGCAGAGCAGGGCGATAAGATAACGATAAAATATACGAAAGACAGCAGCGGAGACAGAAACGACGATACAGTATATCTAAAGGATTTCCGTGCCGAGGCTGTATATAAAGCTTCTTTCACAATGTCAGGGGATGGCAGCGAGGCGCAGCTGACCGTCAAAGACAAGAACTCACAGGTGATGGAAGCGTCGGGAGAAAATGAATATTTGCTTTCCGACGGAAACTACAGCTACACGCTGACCAGGTTCGGCTACGAAACCATAGAGGGCAGTTTTGAAATCTCCGGAACCGACAAGGAAATAAGCATACCGGCCATGACAGCCAAGCCTGTTCATAAGCTCAGCTTCTCGGTGACTCCGAGCGACGCTTCTGTTACAGTAAAGCATCAGAGCCAGGGCATTATGGAAGCAGAGGGCGGCGTATATACTCTGCCTGAGGGCGAAACTTTCACATATACAGTATCAAAAGACGGCTATATAACATCATCGGGAAGCTTCAGCCTTACCGGCGACAGAGAGATTTCAATAGAGCTGGTCTATGCCGGCGAGCCGTGGGACGGAACAACTATTTCCCAGCCTGAAACTGACGGCAGCGGCACATATCTCATAGGCAACGGCGAAGAGCTAGCATGGTTTGCAGAGAAAGCCGGTGAGCACTCTTCCATCAATGGAAAGCTAACCGCCAATATCAACCTAAGCAATAAGACATGGGAGGGCTTCGGCGAGTATGACTACAATGACGCTTCCTCCGGCTTCAATGGAATACTGGACGGCGACGGATATACCATAAACGGCCTTTCCGGCGACGGGGGACTTGTGTACTGCCTCGGCCCTGACGGAAAAATCACGAACCTGACTATTGCAGGAGAGATAAGCGGAATCTCCAATATAGGAGGAATAGCTGACACGGCTAAGGGAACCATCGAAAACTGTTATTTCAGCGGAGTCATCTCCAACTCCAGCGGCAGCGGAAGCACAGGAGGAATCGCCGGAAGAGCTATGAGCGGCAGTATAATAAGAAGCTGCGCCAGCTCTGCCGATGTTAACAATACTTATGCCTACTACAATTCATCGCTCAACGTCGGCGGCATAGCAGGATACGCTTACGGAATCGTTGACAGCTGCTATTTTACGGGGGAGATAACGGCCAGAGAAGACAGGACGAACAGGTATATAGGAGGCATAGCGGGACAGCTGTACTCCGGCGGAGAGATTAGGAACTGTTACAGCATAGGAACGGTCGGCGGTCCTGAAGACGGCATAGGAGCCATAGCCGGAGGAAATCAGGGAACTGTTTCCAATACGTATTTCATTTCCGGGACAGGATTGAAGTCAGTTGCAGAAAACAGCGGCACAAACGGCGCTAAAGAAGTTGATTCCGCTGCGATGAAAACAGGAAGATTTGCATATGACTTGGGAGAAAATTTCAATCAGGACACGGATAACATCAACCAGGGATATCCTGTATTAAAGTGGCAGGGAGGTTCGGAGCCGGAGGTTCCGGAATTCGAGCAGAATATAGCATCAGACATGGCAGCTCTTTTCATGAAAGATATGGACAGAGCAAAGGAACTGGCTGCGGAAAAACTCCTTGTCGACATCGAAGTTGAAAAGGCAGGAGGCCTTGATTATTATCGCCAGTGGTTCGGTGAAGACCTGACCATGGAGGAAATATACAGAAGATGCGGTATAGATATTGACGATGACGGAACTATGAGCCCGGACAATGAGAACAAGTATCAGCTGAAAAAGCAGGCTGAACTTCTGCTTCCTGAAGAGGGAGAGCATGGGACAGAAATTTCATGGTCCTCAAGCGACGAGGATATAATAGATCCCGGGACTGGAATGGTGAGCCTGCCGCAGTCAGGCAAGGCGGAAGTGAAGCTGACAGCAGCCGTATCCATGGGAGGATATTCAGGCAAGAGGGAATTCCACTTCGTCGTATGGTCACAGGAAGCCATAAACGACCAGACGCTTTCCGAGATAAAAGCAGAAGCAGAAAAGACGGGTACTTTCATCCAGCCTATGCAGATGTACGGACAGTCAAATGTAAAACAGGCCATGGAACAGTATCTGGGAAGAAATGGCTTCGACGACATATCAGTGGAACTCCTTGATTCCGGACGTAAAGTGACTCCTGTCGATAATAAGACATATATAGACGAAAGGGGAAATATAGAATATTTTAAGGGAACAGGAACAGGCTACGGAACTACTTACGCGATCTACGACGACGTGACTTTCAGACTCACGCTGGACGGCAGGCAGACTGAGGTGAAAGTGCGGGTACACATAGGATGGGATTTTGACTATGTAGAAGAGCTTCTGGATGCGGCCATGGAAAAGGTCACCTGGGATACAATAAAAGGATCCAATGACAACGCTTCTTCCGAGCAGGAAATCGGCGGCTGGACGCATACGGTGGTGGAGGGAAAGGTCACAGGAGATCTTACGCTGCCTTACGCGCTCAAAGACTGTACCTATGCGGAAATCAAGTGGTCTTCCAAGGATTCAGACGCGCTCTACGTTACCGACAACAACGACGGATATACTTATACGGCTACTTTAGAAAGACCGGCCCTGGGAATGGAGGACAATGATTTCGTCCTCAAAGGCGCCGCCGTATTCAAATTCTGGGATGACTATACGATTTCCGAGATGACGTCCCTCAATGGCTATCAGGACCCTGTGGAGAGCTTCAAGCTGTTCGATCTGAGCGTACCTGCCAACGACAGCGACCAGTCGGAGGAGATAAGCAAGGCTCTGGAAAAATACCCTGAGCTTATCAGAGACTTTGTCGATAAACAGCAGCAAGTAGATCTGAACGCTGTGACGCAAGACATACAAATGCCTATTCCGTCAGCTCTGGAGGACGCCGGCATAATGACCGACAGATATTATCAAAAGGTGACCATGACCAGCGATAATAAGGACGTACTCGACTTTAACGGCTATCACGGCGTGGTATACCGGCCGCTGCCGGGAGAAGAAGACGTGCAGGTGAATTACACCGTCACCATATCCGACAGGCGCAACAACGCCACTCTGGGCGAAAAGACCTTTACCATGACGGTAAAAGCGATGGAGCAGACTGAAATCGATCAGGCAGCTTTATGGATGAACAAAATCTGTACCGAAGAAGTTTACTGGAACGGCATAAAAGGCAGCAACAGCGCTAAAGATAACGTAACAGGAGACCTCAAGCCTTTCGCCGAAATTCTGAATAACAACGGCTCTGTTGAATATGTAAGAGGAGCCATAAACCTGACCTTTGGCGGAGCAGAGGTAGACGACCTGCCGGGATACGACCCTATGAATTCACAACCATGGAGAGAATTCCGCTCCAGCAGAGAAACGGTAATTTCTTCAGAAAATCTTCTCGTACAGAAGCCGGAATATAACACCGATGTAACTATAGACAGCGTGCTTACGCATAATGAATACGGCAAATATTGGGAAAAATTCAGTCAGGACAGCAGATACGCCCAGTTTGAGCAGTTCTACAAGAGACCTGTATCCGTGACGGTTACCGTTAAAGGCGTAAACGATATGGCAGACCCCGACGCGGAAGATCCTGTAAAAGTGACCGTCAGCGTCAAGGGAAACGGTTATGAGGGCTTTGCCGATATAAACAGCTACTCATATTCTTCGATTGTTTCAGATGATAAAACCGCCTGGGACGCTCTCGAAGCATGCCTCATAGCCAACGGATATAAGATAAAGGGAAGCGGTTCATATATCAGCGCTGTAACTGACGTAAACAATGTGACGCTTGAAGAAGTGGAGCACGGCCCGTACAGCGGCTGGCTTTACACGGTCAACGGCAAAATGCCGGATAAAATGCTGAATCAGACTTATCTCAAAGACGGAGATGTGATAGATTTCTATTATTCAGACGGAAAAACCGTTGAAAATGAGCTTGCCGCGGAAGAAGTAGAAAAACTCATAGAAGCGCTGCCTGCACTGGAAGACATAACCCCCGCCCACGAGCAGCAGGTGATAGAAGCGCGCGACGCATACAATTCTCTGAGCAGCGAACAGAAAAATCTCATTTCCGAGGAAAACAAAGAAAGACTGAAAAAAGCGGAAGACAAGATTGCAAGCTTGAAACAAGAGATAATCGCCAGCTTTGAGGACGCATACAAAGCCACCGGAGACTATTTGCAGTCTGCCATAAAAGGAAAGGAAATGCCGGGCATTGAATGGGCAGTCCTAGGACTTGCAAGGGCGGAAAGAGAAGCAGATTTCGACAAAGAAGCATATTATCAAAATCTGGTAAAAGCACTGAAAGAAAACGGCTCAGCCAAGCTCAGCAATACCAAGTCGACAGAAAATTCCAGGACGGTGCTGGCCCTGACTGCGATAGGCAAGGACGTAAAAAACGTCGCCGGATATAATCTGCTCGAGCCGCTGGCAGACCTTGATTATCTGCAGAAACAGGGAATCAACGGACCTATATGGGCTTTGATCGCCTTTGATTCCCACGATTATGAGATTCCAAAGACGACCGGCGGAACTCAGGTCACCAGAGAAAACCTTATAGAGACTATCCTGAACGCCCAGCTTGCAAACGGCGGCTTCGCTCTGACGGGAGAGGAAGCGGACGCTGATATGACAGCTATGGCAATCCAGGCCTTAGCTCCGTATTACGATTCTGATAAAGCTGTTAAAGACGCTGTGGATAAAGCTTTGAGCTGCCTGTCAGCAATCCAGAACAACGACGGAAGTTTCTCCAGCAAGGACATTAACGGCGTATACGTGACAAATGCTGAATCCTGCGCGCAGGTGATAACGGCGCTCACAGCACTGAAAATTGACCCGGCGAAAGACGCGAGATTCATCAAAAACGGACATACTGTTATCGAAGCTTTGCTGGGATTCTACGTTGAAGGCGGCGGCTTTGCGCATGAACACGGCGGAGAACTGGACGATATAGCTACGGAGCAGTCTTATTACAGCCTTGTATCCTACAGCAGATTTTTAAGCGGAAAGACGACGCTGTACGATATGAGCGATGTGAAGATCACACAGACGACTGAAACCGGCGACAATAATGGTCAGTCGGGCGGCGATGAATCAGGAGGCGGAGGAAACAATTCAACGAATACTGCAACGCAAGAAGATGGAAAGACGGGCAGCTCATCCTCGCCTGAAAAAACAGGAGATGCTAACCTGCTCCTGCTTTGGATTATCACAGCTGCATCAGGCGCGACAGGAGCTGTACTCCTAAAAAAGAGAAAGAAGAGTGATAAAGCCGCATAGGCGTATAACGACCATCGGCGACATGGAGCGCCCGCAGTAACCGATAACGGAGACCAGTGACAGTGACTGGCGGCAGAGACCGTCGCCGGCAGAAAACACCGCTGCGAACAACCAATAAAGAATAAGGGCGAATATCAGCAGCCGTATTCGCGGATGCAAAAAGGGCTGCTGCAAAACAGATGATTGGCCATCTGCTGAGCGGCAGCTCTATTGTATGCAGGATGGCGAGCGTATGTGAGCCATCCGCCCCGGCGGAGCAAAGCGCCTTGCCACCAGTTTCTATGCCGCCAGCCCTCTGCCCCGGAGGAACGGCACTTTAAACGCAATCGTATCCAAAATTCGGAAAATGGTATCCATTTTCCACGAAAACACCGATATTGGATACCGTGGTATCCAATATCGCAAAAAACGTATCCATTTTCCACGATTTTAGCAAATTTGGATACCGTCGCCGGGCTGGATACCGTCGCCGGGCTGGGTGCTGCCGCCGGGCTGGGTGCTTCCGCCGAGGATTTTGCCGCTTCTAGGAGGCCGAACGGGGACTCAAAACCAGGGACTTCGAACTTGGAAAATTTTCAGAACCCGGGGGACCGCACACCGAGGGATTTCCACGCGCCGGGAGCTGCGCCGAGGTACCTACTCCTAATTGGAGGGATATTCGTATGAGTTAGCTTTCTCAGTCGAAAGGGATATGCGCAGAAGCATTTACTCCACGTCGGGGGATTGATTTCTTAGCGACCGTGGGAGCCGCGCTCTGAGGCACCATCTCTAAAGCGGGAAAGGGTATACGATCACATTCGCCAAAACTAGTGGAGTTTCGACCTTTTATGTCAAAGACAAGCCGCAGGCAGAGGAGTATAATATAATTGCCAAAATAATACGGGAGGAGATGCACAGGTGGAGATTATTTTTGACATAATGGGAAGCACTTTGGTAGCGGAGCTTTTCGGAGAATTGGACCATCATGCGGCAGAGACGGCAAGGGAGAAAGTCGACGAGACGCTGGATAACTATGGGGTGAACAATTTGGTGCTCGATTTTTCCAACGTGTCCTTCATGGACAGTTCAGGCATAGGCATGGTGCTGGGACGATACAGAAAGATGGGGGAAACGGACGGAAAAGTGGCCATAGCCTCATGTTCAAAGACCATAAGAAATATACTCAATATGGCGGGAGTGTTCTCCGTCATAGATTATTATGATACAAAAGAAGAAGCCGTGGCCGGACTCGGCAGAAAGGAAGTTTCATAATGAGCAGAGAACTTAAAGTACAGCTGGAAGGAATTTTGGAAAATCAATCACTGGCGCGGGCCATAGCCGCGGCCTATGCAGCCGAGATGGATCCCACGGTGGACGAGCTTACGGAAATAAAGACGGCCGTATCTGAAGCTTTCAGCAACGCCGCCCTTCACGGCTATGGCGGAAACGAAGACGAAAAGGTGAAAAAGCCTGTTTACATGGAGTTTTCACAGATCGCGCCGGAGACTTTGATGATAAAGGTGGCAGACGAGGGCACTGGCATAGAGGATATAGCAAAAGCTATGGAGCCGATGTTTACGACAGATACGGACAGAAATAGGTCGGGGATGGGCTTTACCGTCATGGAAAGCTTTACCGACAAGCTGAAAGTGGATTCAAAGCCGGGGGAAGGAACCACCGTCACGATGATAAAGAAGTTGGATACATATTATGGATTCTAAAAGAGAATCTTTTCTGGAAGAAATAGTCGCAGCAAATACAGGACTGGTCAAATCCGTGGCGCTGCGGCTTTCTTATGTATATAAGGAAGAACTTGAGGACCTTATCCAGATCGGATATATAGGTCTTTTAAAAGCCGCGGAAAGATTCGACCCCGGGAGAGGTAATAAGTTTTCCACTTACGCCGTCCCAATGATTGCCGGCGAAATCAAATCTCAGCTCAGGGACCAGGGCAGGATAAAGGTGAGCAGAAGCCTCAAAAGCGACAGTGCGGCCGTGAGAAAGGCAGAAGAAGCTTTCACTGCTAAACACGGCAGGTCCCCCAAGATTACCGAACTGTCAGCGGCCACAGGCCTTTCCGCGGAAAGAATAGTCGAAGCCTTGCAGGCCTACGACGCGATGAAAAACCTTGAAGATTACGAAAACGCCGCTCTCTGGACGGACGACGAGGAGAGGAATATAACCAGGATAGATTTGGACGCGGTTATAAACTCCCTCGAGCCGCGGGAGAAGCAGGTGATCATGCTCAGGTACTATAAGGACATGACCCAGCAGCAGGTGGCGGCGGTGATGGGCATATCGCAGGTGCAGGTATGCAGAATAGAAAAGAAGACTCTCAAGGCCATGGCCCGCGGCATGTCTCAGGAATGAGGACTGGGCTCGGGGCATGTCTCAGGAATGAGGACTGGGCTCGGGGCATGTCTCAGGAATGAGGACTGGGCTCGGGGAATGTCTCAAGAATGGGGAGTGGTTCGGGGATTTGAGCCTGAATTGTTTCTATTGTTTGGCTGTTCGGCAGTTTGACTGTTTTGTTATTCGGCTGTTTCAACTGTTTAATCACATCTGTATTTCCGGTCGGCTCGCAAAACATTTTAAAAAGAAAAAAGAGGACGGCATTTTATCCATGTCAGAATTTCGGATGAAAAGGCCGCCCTCGTTATTTTATTGCACGTCCAACAAGCATACTGCCGCAAAGTATAATACGGTCGCTGGATATGCATCCGCCAGACGTGCAGCCCTGAGTGCACATCCGCCGAGCGCGCAAGTCTTCGGACATACGGCCGCTGTATTCACAGCCGATGGGCGTGCTGCTGTATTTGCTGCTGGGCTTAGGGAAAAGAATAATATGGACTGCCGCAGGGGGGGAGAACAGAAGAATACGAATTGTTGCAGGGGACTGGATATTCGTTTCAGCAGTGAGGCTCGGAGGATAAAACGCCATGTTTTTACCGGGAAAACATCACAAAACTCCCATATTATCTCAGTACAGCCAAAAGAAATGTCCAAAATAAAAAAGAATCCGCACAAAATATGTTGCACTTTTGACAAAAAAATGTTTTAATAAAAGTGGTATGTTAAAAATGCGGATACTGTCCGTAATGGACCCGTTATTAATAATCTAAGGAGGCATTTAAATGAACTTTCAACTAACGAAAGAACAGGAATTCGTAAGAAAAATGGTAAGAGAATTTGCCACTAACGAAGTTGAACCGTTAGCTGCAGACATCGACAAGGAACACAGATTCCCTGTTGAGACTGTTGAAAAAATGGCCAAGTACGGAATGCTGGGCGTACCGTTCCCTGTTGAATACGGCGGAGCAGGCGGAGACCACATTTCATACGCGATTACAGTAGAAGAACTGTCAAGAGTTTGCGCTTCAACAGGCGTAATCTGTTCCGCGCATACTTCACTTTGCTGCTGGCCTATCTTTAACTGGGGCAACGAAGAGCAGAAGAAGAAATATCTGCCTGACCTGCTTTCCGGTAAGAAACTGGGCGCTTTCGGTCTGACCGAGCCAAACGCAGGTACAGACGCGTCAGGACAGCAGACAAGAGCTGAATTAGTAGGAGACAAGTGGATCCTCAACGGAGCCAAGGTGTTCATCACCAACGGCGGTTATGCCGATGTCTTCGTAGTAATGGCCATGACTGACAAGAAGAAAGGAAACCACGGTATTTCCTCATTCATCGTTGAAAAGGGAGACCCTGGATTCTCAATCGGAAAGACAGAAGACAAGATGGGTATCTGCGCATCTTCAACTACAGAACTTATTTTCCAGAACTGCGAAATCCCTGCTGACAGACTGCTGGGCAACGTAGGCGAAGGCTTTAAGGTTGCCATGTCAACTCTGGACGGCGGACGTATCGGTATCGCTTCCCAGGCTTTAGGCATCGCTCAGGGAGCATTCGACGTTACAGTTGAATACATGCAGGCAAGAAAGCAGTTCGGCAAGAAGCTGTCCCAGATGCAGGCGCTCCAGTTCGGAATGGCTGATCTGAAGACTAAGATCGAAGCTGCCAGACTGCTGGTTTACAGAGCTGCCGACATGAAGGACAAACACCTGCCTTACGGTGAAGCTGCCGCTATGGCCAAGCTGTTTGCCGCTGAGACTGCTATGGAAGTTACCACTAAGTGCGTACAGTACCACGGCGGTTACGGATACACCAAGGATTATCCGGTAGAAAGAATGATGAGAGACGCTAAGATTACTGAGATCTATGAAGGAACTTCAGAAGTTCAGAGAATGGTAATCGCAGCTAACACTTTCAAGAAATAAGATTGTAGGAGGAAAACGAGATGGCATTTAAGATAATCGTATGCGCGAAGCAGGTTCCTGATACAAACGTTATCAAAATAAACCCTAAGACAGGAACATTGATCAGAGACGGCGTTCCGTCAATCCTTAACCACGATGACGCCAACGCTTTGGAAGAAGCGCTGAAAATCAAAGATAAACACCCTGATACACATATCACAGTAATTTCAATGGGACCTCCACAGGCCAGCGACCTGCTGTTCGAGTGTATCGCCAAGGGAGCCGACGAGGGTATCCTCGTATCAGACAGAGCTGTAGGCGGTTCAGATACATGGGCTACTTCAAACACTCTGGAAGCTGCTATTAAAAAATGGGAAAAAGAAAATGGTCCTGCAGACCTGATCTTTGCCGGACGTCAGGCTATCGACGGAGATACCGCTCAGGTTGGACCGCAGATCGCCGAAAAGCTGGATCTCCCTCAGGTTACATACGTTGAAGAATTTGAAATCGACGACGCTCTGAAAAACATCACCGTTAAGAGACAGCTGGAAGACGGATATGAGCTTATAGGAATCAAGACTCCTTGCATGCTTACCGCAATCAAAGAGCTTAACGAGCCTAGATACATGAGCATGGGCGGAATCTTCGGAAAGAAGGATATAAAAGTATGGAATGCGAAAGACATCGAAGTAGACCTGAACAAGGTTGGACTTGAAGCATCCCCTACAAACGTATTCAGATCATTTACCCCTGCTCCTAAGGCACCTGGACAGGTAATTGCCGGAGATACTGAGAACGAGCAGGCTAAAAACCTTTTGATCAAGCTCAAAGGTAAGCACGTAATCTAAGAAGGAGGATAACAATACAATGGCTATTAAGATTATAAAAGATAATTGTAAGGGATGTTCCCTCTGCGTAAAGGCATGTCCTTTTGACGCGCTGAAGATGGAAGACAGAAAAGCCGTGGTCGACGAAGGCAAGTGCACCAACTGTAACGCCTGCGTAGCTAAATGTAAATTCGACGCTATTGAAGCTGCTCCTGAAGCTGAGAAAGTTGACCTTTCCGCTTATAAGCATATATGGGTTTTCGCAGAACAGAGAAACGGCAAGATCCAGAACGTAGCTCTCGAACTTCTGGGCGAGGGTAAAAAACTGGCTAAGGACATCAGCGACGATACTCAGATCTGCGCAGTACTGATGGGAAATAACATAGACCACCTTGCTCAGGAATGTTTCGAGTACGGAGCTGAAAAGGTTTACATGGTTCAGGATCCGCTTCTTGAAAACTACACTACTGACGGTTACACCAAGGTAATGAAGCAGCTGATAGACGAATATAAGCCTGAGATCGTTCTCTACGGCGCAACTCATATCGGCCGTGACTTCGCACCTCGTATCGCTGCAAGATGCAATACAGGTCTGACTGCCGACTGTACTCACCTTGACGTAAAGGTTTCCAAGTACATAGAATTTGCAAAAGCCAACACTACTCTTGATACCTCCACTCTGGACCCTAACGATCCTTCAACAGGTATCAAGCAGACTCGTCCTGCTTTCGGCGGAAACCTGATGGCTACCATCATCTGCCCTAAGACCAGACCTCAGATGTCAACTGTAAGACCTGGCGTTATGCAGAAGCAGGAGAGAGAAGTCGGAGCAAAGGGTGAAGTTGTAAACGTTAAACCTGACCTCAAGGCAGAAGATATAAGAATCGAGATCAAGGACATCGTTAAGTCCGCTAAGGAACTTGTTTCCCTGACTGACGCAGACATCATCTGCTCAGGCGGAAGAGGACTGGGCGACGCTTCCGGATTTGAACTGATCAAGAAGTTTGCCGACAAGGTAGGCGGAGTTGTAGGTTCATCCCGTGCTGCAGTAGACGCAGGCTGGATCGATCACTCCCACCAGGTTGGACAGACAGGAACTACCGTTAAGCCTAAGATTTACTTTGCATGCGGTATTTCCGGAGCTATCCAGCACCTGGCAGGAATGCAGACTTCTGATGTCATAGTGGCTATCAACAAGGATGCTGACGCTCCTATCATGGAAGTTGCAGACTATGCTATCGTAGGCGACCTATACAAGGTAATTCCTGAAATTATCGCTGAATGGGATAACGCTGAAGCTCTTTATGACGCTGAAAACAAATAGACTTTGACTTTGTTAAGGAGGGCGCCGGAAGGCGTCCTCTTTGTTTTGCCAGCCTTTAAAGCAGCGGCGTACATTTTCGATTAAGTTGCGCGCCGTAGGAGATAAATCTCGCGGAACCGGAAAGCTTTGCCGGCGGACACCGAAAAAGGCAAGGGGCCGACAAAGACAAGGCAGCGAAAAAGGCAAGGGGCCGACAAAGACAAGGCAGCGAAAAAGGCAAGGCGCCGACAAAGACAAGGCAGCGAAAAAGGCAAGGCGCCGAAAACTGAGAGAGATATGAAAATGGAAAGAAAAACTTTTGCGGTGGGCAATATCAGGCCGCCGTTTCACGCGTCCAGTCTTCTTCTCAGGTGGACTGAAAACTGCCCCTGGAACAAGTGCAATTTCTGCACTTTGTATCGAGGCGGCAGTTTTAGGATAAGGACTGTAGAAGAAATAAAGCAGGACATAGACGCGGTAGCATATTACAGAGATTTGATTTTAGAGAGACTCAAGAGCCAGGACGCTTACAGTGTCAAGCGGATGGGCGACATTTCCCCGTCCGTTTCCAGAGAAGAAAAGCGATGCTATTCGATGATCCTCAACTGGATAGTCAACGACAACATGGAAACCGTCTTCCTGCAGGACGCCAATACTATGATCATGAGAAAAGACGAGCTTTGCGAGGCGCTCAGATATTTGAGGGAAAAACTGCCCTCGCTGAGGACCGTCGCCTGCTACGGCCGTGCAGATACGCTTTCCAGACTGAGCCTGGAGGATTTTCGGGACATTCGGGAAGCAGGTCTCACGATGCTTCATTCCGGCTTTGAAAGCGGGTGCGATGACGTTTTGAAACTGCTGAACAAGGGCAGCACGCGAACGCAGCAGATAGACTGCGGGCAAAAGATAAAGGAAGCCGGCATAGAATACAATGTTTTCTATATGCCGGGATCAGGCGGGAAAGCTTTGAGTGAAAGAAATGCGCTTGAGACCGCCGACGTAGTAAATAAGATAAACCCTGAATTTTTGAGAATAAGGACTTTCGTGGTAAAGCCCGGTTCTCCCATGTGGGACATTGCCAATGGCGATGCAGCTGCCGGGAAAAAGTTTGCCCCTGGCGGAAGCGCCGCTGACAGAGAAACGAGTGAGGCCAATGGCAGCGCCGCGGACAGGCAAATTGCCTTTGAAGAGTGTAGCGATGTAGAAAAGGTCAGGGAGATTAGAACATTTATAAACGCCCTCGAGGGGATAGACACTTACGTCATAAGCGACCATATAATAAATCTGCTGCCGCAGCTTGCAGGTTTTGTGAATAAGGACAAGCAGAAGATGACAGACTATATAGATGGCTTCCTCAGCCTGCCTGACGATAAGCAGAAAGAATTTCAGCTGGCCAGGAGGATGTGCGCCAACGTGGATTATATGGAAATGGAGCTTATGCCGGAAAAATACATGGAGCAGATAAGAAGCGTGATACATAAGGCCGACATTCCTGAAAAATGGGAGGAAACGTTGAGGTATTACCTTAGAAAATATATATAATAAACGCGATAATCGTATCGTTCAGCTTCACTGCAAGGAAGCGTTTATTGAATCACTTTGCCAAACTTGCTTTGCGGTATAATATGAGTTTCAAGATTCGTTAAGATACGGCTAAACTTCAAAAAACGATCTTGAATTTGTCATGTAAAGGCAGTATCATAAATTGTTGTCTCGGGGAGAAATTCTTCGTATAAGAGCCGGCTAAAAGCTTTCGCAAAGCGGTGAGACGCCAGGCAGAACTTGACAACACAGGAGGTAATTGTACATGGAAGACTATGGATATCTGGTCAGCGTCGCTATAATAATGCTGTCTACAAAGATACTTGGAGATTTGACTAAAAAAGTTAGCATGCCTCAGGTAGTAGGCGCGCTTATCGCCGGAGTTCTGGTCGGCCCGTCATGCTTCGGGCTCATAGCGGAAACTGACTTTATCGCTTATACGGCTGAGATAGGTGTTATATTGCTGATGTTTTCAGCAGGTATGGATACCGACATAAATGAGATAAAGAGAAACAGCATGGCGTGCATGGTTATCGCCAGCATAGGAGTCATAGTCCCTCTGATAGGAGGAACTATATGCTATTACTTCTTTTTTGAAGCAGGTGAGACATCATACGACGGCATTTTAAAGGCCGTATTTGTAGGCGTTGTCCTTACGGCGACTTCCGTCAGCATAACCGTTGAAGCTCTGAGAGAAATGGGAAAGCTGGAAGGCAAGGTGGGAAACGCCATACTGGGTGCCGCCGTCATAGACGATATAATAGGCATCGTCGTGCTTACGATAGTTTCAAGCCTTAAGAACAGAGACGTATCTGTCGCCATAGTGCTTTTGAAGATAGCCCTTTACGCCATAGTAATGGGTATACTGGCTCTGGCTCTCAACAAGGGCAAGAGCGTGATCGATGCCAATTTCAAGAGACAGAGAATAACTACGTATTTTTTGGTAGCGTGCCTTTTAATTTCTTTCGCATCGGAATATTTCTTCGGCGTGGCCGACATTACGGGGGCGTATCTGCTGGGACTTTTCATTTCCACACATGAAATAAAGGCAGAAGTGTCTGACAAGATAAGGAGACCGTCGTACCTGTTCTTTTCGCCAATATTCTTCGCCAGCGTAGGACTAAAGGTAGAGCTTGACGGGCTAACCGGATCGATGCTGCTGTTTTCCATATTGCTGCTGATCGTAGCCATCCTCACCAAGATAATCGGCTGCGGCCTGGGGGCTAGGATATGCGGATTTACGAAGAGAGAATCTTTCCAGGTGGGCGTGGGAATGATCTCCAGAGGCGAGGTAGCACTTATCGTCGCGCAGAAAGGCAACGCCATGGGACTGATGAGCGCCGCACTCTTCCCGGCCGTCGTGCTGGTGGTAATCGCCACGACCATAATAACGCCGGTGCTTTTGAAGAAGATAATGTAAAGGATATCACGGCATTAGCACTTTGCCAAACTATTGGCAGATAGCTGAAAAACTGACTTTTTAATATTGGAAAATAACTCAAAACTGCTGAATTTCAGCAGTTTTTTGTTTTGGCACGATGTTTGCGCTTATATATGACAAACGCATTTATCAATTGAAGCGGGTATGGTAAACATGCTTACGGATGAAACTGATGTGTATGCAGATTTGCCGGCTCGCGTTAAAAGGAGGAAAAATTATGATTATCAATGATGCAGTCAAAGGTGTAAATGAAAAGAAGATAGCAGGAGCGTGGGACAAAGCAGATGAAATCCTCGCCTCGCAGCATGCCAACCAGTGGAGAGTGGAGCTGCCTATCCTGAGGGGCGATACGCCTACTTTCATGGAATATCCTTTGGCATTAAATGCAGAAGATCTGAAGGGAACCGACGCCGTGGTCCTGGGAATTCCTTTCGAGGGAGTCACAGCACTTTCACCGACCACCTCAGCGCCGCCTACATGCGGAAGACCGGGACATGATTCCGTTTACTGGAGAATGGGAGCGGAAAAGCCTGAAAGCCTTGATATGATAAGAAAATATTCGATTTTCTATTCCCACAAGCACAACAGAGGCTGGTTCCCTGAAATTCATAAGGAAATGTGCATAGACGACTATATCAAGGTCAAAGACTACGGCGACACCGATTACGACCCGGCAAAGATACAGGAGACCATCGACAAGGCCGAAGCCAGAGTGGCCGACATAGTGGCGGCAGGAGCAGTGCCTATCGTTTTCGGCGGAGACCACACCGTTCCTATTCCGACAATGAAAGCAGTTTTAAAGCCGAGAAAAGAAAAGGTGGGTCTCATCGTGTTCGACTCCCATCTGGATCTCTGCAACGATCCGCTCAACTGGGCTTCCTCCCAGTGGTACCAGGCCTTTGAACTGGGAAAAATCGATCCGTCCAACTTTGTTGAGATAGGCATGCGAGGCGTGAGAAACGGACTTTACGAGAGAAACGTAGCCAAGGGCCTTGGCCACAGGTACATAACCATAGATGAAATCAAAGACAGAGGCATCAAGGATGTGATGGACGAAGCTCTGGCCATCGCCACAGACGGCACAGACGGAATCTACATGTCCCTCGATATAGACGTGATGGAACCGAGCGCAGTGTGCTCACAGAAAGCTCCGGAAATCTGGGGCATGACCACAGACGAGATGTTCCACGCAATAAGGCGGATTTCCAGAGAAAAAATCATCGGTGTAGACATCAACGAATATTCAGCAGACTACGACTTCAACGGCATGGGAGCTCAGTGGTGCGCCCGCGTGGCCATAGAATTCCTGGGAGGAATGGCTGTTTCCATGGGCTTCAGCTTATCGCCGATCGAAATAATACCGTTCCTGTGGTATCTGGAACTCCTCGCCGTATTCGCCATAATTTCTATCTTTGTGCCGCATGAGCCTCAGAAGTCCGATACGATATTATTAGAATTTTAAGAGAAAGGAGAAAGGAAATGAGCGGTACCAACAAAACGGAGAAGATCAAAGACAAGAAGATAAGAAGCGTAGATCCGGTAATACTGATACTAATCCTTATGGTCGTCGCGGCTGTTGCAACATACATCCTTCCCGCAGGAACATTTGAAAGGGTTCCCATCGAGGGCAGTGATTATGAAGCTGTCGTTCCGGGATCTTTTACTTTCACAGAAAACAATCCTGTAGCGCCTTTTGACGTAGTCCTTGCCGTGACGAGAGGTCTGCAGAAAGGGGCTTCGGTCATATTCGGACTCATCATCATAGGAGGAGCTTTTAAAATTGTAGAAAACACGGGGGCGCTCAAGGCCGGCCTCGGAAGCATGGTAAAGAAGCTTTCAGGCAAGGAATTGCTCCTCGCGCCTCTGTGCGTCATCATATTCGGTTTGGTGTCATGCTTTGCCGGATGCTGGGAGGAATTTCTGCCATTTATTCCTTTGATATGTGCCGTATGTATCGCCATGGGTTTCGATTCAATAACAGCTATCTTGATTGTGTTCGGTGGAGCAGCCGCCGGCTACGGAGGAGCGGTGACCAACGTTTATACCGTCGGAGTCGCTCAAGGCATAGCGGAACTGCCTATCTTTTCGGGAATGAGCTTCAGGCGGGTCGTCTTCATCATCCTTGAACTGTGCACCATAATATATGCCTATCTCTACGCGAGAAAAGTAAGAAAAAATCCGGAAAAGAGTTCGATGCGCCAAATAGACCTTACAAGAAACGACATGCTCGACCTGAGCAGCCTTGGTACTTTTACTCTGCGACAGAAGCTTGTGCTGACGGTATTTTTTGGCGGATTCGTCGCCATAGCTTTCTGCGTGATAAAGTTTGGCTTCTACATTGACGAAATCGCGGCCATCTTCCTCATAATAGGCATCCTGGCCGGAATAATAGGCAAAATGCCGGTCAAAGAGATGATGGACAGTTTCTTTGACGGATGCAGGGACTTCTTCCAGCTCACTCCTGCCAAGAATCTTTACATTCATATTTAACCTCCGTTCGTTTTTCGCAATTTATCTGCTTAATATGAGTGCAATTACTATGCCAGCCATAAAGCGCGAATATCAGGCATTTGCAGGTGATGAAACTTTAAAAAAGTGATGAAATTTCATCACTTTAATGAAAAACTAACAAATCGCCAATTAACGAAATGGTTCCCTGAATTGACAAAGCGAATCTCCCTGGGATCATCGCCGTTTCGTGAAACAGAGCCGCGACAGATGTTCTAAATTGCCGAAACTATTTTAGGTAGGGAAAGTGGCGGAGAATTATATGTTTTATATTTTATAATAAACGCGATAATCATACTGTTTGGCTTCGCCGTAAGGTGGGGTTCATTGAATCACTCAGACAGATTTGCTTTGTGGTATAATGTCTGCAGAAGATTGTATTATTCAGCGTTGCCGCAAGGCAGGAAAGGTTAGGGTTCATTGAAATGCTGCTTGACTACTCAATGTTGTAAAAACTTTAAGAATCCATAATATTTTACAACATTACAGCCAAGATACAGCATTAAACCAACATGAAAATAAAGCAATGTTGTAGAATTTCAGAAAAATCCAAAAAGATACAACATGATTTCTGATTTGTGTTGTAAAATTTTGATAAATTGAAAAAATCTACAACATTGAACGTTTTTCTACCATAAAGGCTGCTTCAAATTGCAGCAATGTTGTATAATTCTATAAAATCAGCGAATTCTACAACATTGCGGCTAACGCAGAAGAGGAAAAGGCCATTGAAACGCTGCTTGTGTGACTGGATAGCGTTAGAGTAAGATTAAAGCTAAATTGTTCGGTTTAATTTTTTAATGTTGGCAAAAATCCCTGATGAAGAAAAAATGACAACATTTTAAGAAAGAGATTCATGATTTTGACACTTTTACGATGTCGAATCATGTCGATGTTGTACATTTTTAAGATTCACGACGATTTTGCCAACGTATTTTCAAAAAAATGTTGGCAAATTTTCAGATATTACGAAATATGGCAACATCAGCACGATTTCATAGCTGATTCGACAAGTTTCGACGTACCTAAAAGCAAGAAATGTTGGCAGAAATCAGCCAAAACGAAAAACTGTACAACATTTCCCATAATATTACAAATTACATACAAATGATGCTGCAGAATATTACAAGCTTTGCCGTATATTATATGACCTTTAAAGGCAGGGGCTATTGAATCACAGCTAGGTTTGCCTGGAGGGTGTTAGTCCGCAGAGGATTGCACCGGCTTCGCCGAGAGGGGCGGCCACTGAG
>UQXL01000021.1 GCA_900545135.1 uncultured Eubacteriales bacterium
GGTGCGGAATATTATCGGCATGCGGTTTGAAATACCGCCGTTTATGCCGCCGCTGCTGTTGGTTTTAGTGACTATCCTGCCGTTATCGTACATGAAACCGTCGTTGGCTTCCGAGCCTCTCATCTCCGCCACGGCGAACCCCGCACCGAACTCTATGCCTTTCACCGCAGGAATGGAAAAAATATTGTGAGCTATCATTCCCTCGATAGTGTCAAACCATGGCTCGCCTGTTCCCGCCGGCATATTGATGACCGCCGTTTCCAGCACGCCTCCCACGCTGTCGCCTTCGGAGGCGGCTTTGAGCATCTCAGCCTCTATTGCCTCTCTGTTTTCCAGTACCGGAAACTGCGCACTGCTCAGCAGCTTTATATCCTCTTCGTAATTTTCAAAATCCCTGTCACAGACTCCGTGGCAGCTTTTGATGTGTGTGCCTGTATATATGCCCTTATCTTCAAGAGCTCTCATGACTATGGCTCCGGCTGCCACCAGAGCGGCTGTTATCCTGCCTGAAAAATGCCCGCCGCCCCTGAAATCCTCAAAGCCGCCGTATTTATAGGCCGCCGTCAGGTCGGCATGGGACGGCCTTGGCTTGCGTCTTATCTCTTCATAATCTCCACTCTTTGTATCCTGATTTCTTATCATAACTGCAAGGGGAGTCCCGGTGGTGTATCCGTTGTACACGCCGCTTAAAAATTCAGGCTTGTCAGGCTCGCGCCGCTTCGTCGACGCTTTGCCGTAGGGTCTGCGCTGTCCAAGCTTTTCCTGGATATATTCAACATCTATCTTTATTCCCGGGGAAATTCCGTCTATCACGGCTCCGATGGCTTCTCCGTGGCTTTCGCCGAAGAGTGTGACCGTCAGAGCGTTTCCCATCGTATTCTTCATCCGAACACCTCCGTATAAGCTTTGAGAAGCTCAGTTTTATCCATCCTGACAAATTTGTGGCTGCCGATTTTTTCCGTCTGAACTGTTATTATGGAATTGCCGTCCGCTTTCTTGTCATGCATCACGGCTTCCATCACTTCGTCGGCTCCGGCGCTGCAGCTTGTCGGCAGTCCGTGCTTTTCAAGGACTTTCTTCAGCCTCGGCCTTATGCTCTTATCTGTCATCGGCAGCATGCCGAGAGCCACGCACTGGCCGTGAAGCATGCCGGTCACGCTTTCTATGCCGTGTCCTATGGTATGGCCGAAGTTCAATGCTCGCCTTACGCCGGACTCCTTTTCGTCCTCCGCCACTACTGACGCTTTTATCTTCAAAGCTCCGGCAATCGCTTCTTCCAGCATGTTTTCGACGCCGCGTTTTTCTATCATCTCAAAGAGGCCGCTGTCAAAGGCCGCCGCCATCTTTATTATCTCCGCTGCTCCGCAGGCCGTCTGTTCCCCATCTAAAGTAGCGAGAACGTCAGGGTCTATGATGACCGCCTTTGGCTGGTAGAAAGCGCCTATTATGTTCTTTATACCGCAGAAATCCACTGCCGTCTTGCCGCCTACGGAAGAATCCACCTGTGCCAGCAGGCTGGTCGGAACGTTGTAAAAGTCTATTCCTCTCATGTAGCAGGCTGCCGCGAAGCCGGCCAGATCACCTGTCACTCCGCCGCCGACTGCCACAACGCAGTCTTTCCTTGAAAAGCCCTGACTGAGCATGGCCTCGCACAGCTTCCTAAAGCTGCCGAGATTTTTCGAAGCTTCGCCTGCCTCGATGACTATCGTCACCGGACTGGCGCACTGTCTGCTCAAGGCGGCAGCATATTCTTCAGGAATCCCGCTGTCGGTAACTATCAAAGCTTTTCTCTCGAGATTCAGGATTTCTCCCGCTCTTTTCAGCACGCCACGCTCGAGAGTTATATCGTAGCTGTCCTTTCCCAGGGCTACAGGTATTTTCATGCTAAACCTCCTGCTTTCGTCTCAAAATTTCCGCTGCTGTGCTAAATCTCCTGTTTCAGCAGAGCGTTGTAGGAGCCTACTATCTTTATCTTGTCGCAGCAGCTATTCATTTCTTCGACGCACTGCCTGCCGTTTTCGCTGTATATGTCTCCGGCGGCCTCCACATAGAAATAGTACTGCCACATCAGCTGACGCATAGGTCTTGAACGCAGCGTCCTCATGTTGAAGCCGTGTTTTCCGATTATATTCAGAGCTTCCGCCAGAGAGCCTGCTTCGTTGCGCGCAGTGAACACGAGGGAGAAATATGAATTGCCGCTGTTTCCCGTAGCGCTGTTGTCTGATGCCGAAAAAACTGCGAATCTGGTCGTGTTGGACCTGTCGTCGTTGATGCTCCTTGCCAACACCTCCAGCCCCATCAGCTTGGCTGATTCGGCGCTGGCTATGGCCGCGACGCTCTTGTCGTTTTCTTCTTTTACGTGCTGGGCGGCAAGGGCTGTATTGGAATATTCTATTTCCTTGAAGCCGTTTTCTTTTATAAACTCTGCGCACTGGGACAATGCCTGGGAATGGCTGACCACAGTCTTTACGTCCTTGAGGGTGGCTCCCTCTATGCCTAAAAGGTCGTGTGTCACTGCTAAATCATACATTCCGTTGATGAAAAGGGGACCGGAAAACATCAGGTCGTTTACCTGATCCACATATCCGGCGAAACTGTTTTCCACAGGCAGCACAGCGCAGTCACATTCTCCGTTCTGTACTGATTCATAGGCTTTCTTGAAACTGGTATAAGCGATTTTCTTGGCTTTGGGAAATATATGGGAAGCCGCTATATGGGCAAAAGCCCCCTCCGTTCCGCAATAGGCTACTTTAACTCCCTCCAGCAGTTTGGTCTGATAGCTCCTTGAGACTTTCATCGTCTCCTTCAAAAAGTTCATATAGTAAGGCTTAAGTTCGTCATCAGATATCCTTGCCGTGCCGCCGGCTATGACTTGCTCTTCCCTCTTGGCGTCCAGCACGGGAAGGCCTTTGTGCTGCTTGTATCTGGCCACCTCCGCCACCAGCTTCATCCTCCTGGTGAACAGGTCAGCCATTTCATTATCTATTTCTGTGATCTCTTTTCTTAAAATTTTCAAATCTTCCATCTTGTTTCCGTCCTGTTTTGTATTTTGCCCGCCGACTTAAATCCGGGGCAGCTTATTCACGGCTTACGTCCGCCGGCTTAAATCAGCTCGTAGCTCCTTGCCAGAGCCTCAAATGTCGGTTTTGAGTTTTCTATCTGTTTTCTGCTGACGCAGTAGGAAATTCTCACATACCCCGTCATGCCGAAGCTGTCGCTGGGAACGATGAGCAGCTCATATTTCTTTGCTCTCTCGGAAAACTCGTTTCCGTCGCCGCTTGGAGACTTGACAAAGAGGTAGAACGCCCCATCCGGCCTCACCGCTTCAAATCCGCAGCTTGTTATCATCTCATATATCAGAGCGCGGTTTTCTTCATAGGCAGAAATGTCTGACGTCAGTCCCTGATGCTTTGCGACTACTTTCTGCAGCAAGCTGGGAGCGCAGACGAAGCCCAAGCTTCTTCCGCTGCCGCATATGGTATCGAACAACTTCTTTCTGCTGACAGCTTTCGGCGACACCATCACATAGCCTATCCTCTCTCCCGGCAGCGAAAGCGATTTGCTGTAAGAATAACAGATTATCGTGTTATCGTAATAATGGGCCGGAAACGGAGCCTTTGCTCCGCCGTAGACCAGTTCTCTGTACGGCTCGTCTGAAATCAGGTATATCTCCTTGCCGTATTTTTTCTCCTTTTCACGCAGGAATCCGCCCAGCGCTTCCAGCGTTTTTTCCGTCAGCACCGCACCCGTAGGGTTGTTGGGCGAATTTATGATTACGGCCGCCGTCTTCTCCGAAAAAGCTTTTTCCAGAGCTTCAAAATCTATTTGAAAGTCCTCCGTCGAAACCGGCACTTCCACAGCTTTGGCGCCTGAATTTTCTATGAACACTTTATATTCGGGAAAATACGGCGTAAAGACTATGACCTCTTCTCCCTCCAAGGCCACTGATTTCAGAGCTATGGTCAGGGAGGCCGCCGCTCCTGCGGTCATATATACGTCCGACGCTTCCGCACCGAGGGAATATTCTGAGTTTATGTAATCGGCCACGGCTTTCCTCGCCTCCATGTCTCCGGCTGCCGAGGTATATCCGTGAAGATCCACTGGATTGGAAAGCTCCAGCAGCTCCACCATGCTCCTCGTTATCTGGTCAGGGCAGGGAACGCTTGGATTTCCTATGCTGAAATCAAACACGTTTTCCTCTCCCACTGCTGCCTTTCTCTGTCTGCCGAATTCAAACAGCTCTCTTATGACCGAGCTGTTGCGTCCTTTTTCCGTCATCGTTTCATTTATCATGAGTCCACCTCGCAAGTTATCACTGTTAACTATATTGAATTATAAACATTTATCGGCTTAAAGTCAACAGTCTCACAAAAATATTGCATGCTTTTAACAGAAAGGATATAATATGGTTAACGATATTAACTGTCCCTCTCAAAATTCGCAGACGGTTTTGGTTTGCTTCGGCGAGCATGAAGCGGCAAAGCTCTGCTGTGTGCAAAGTTCCGCGTCATGCAAAGCTTCTCGGCGTGCAAAGCTTCATGGACTGCAAAGTTTCTCGGCGTGCAAAGCTTCTCGGCGTGCAAAGCTTCTCGTCATGCGAAACTTAGCGGACTGCAAAACTTCTCGGACTTCAAAGCTTTGCGCTGCGGCCGCCGGCCTGGTGATCCCGGGCGAGTTCGAGCGAGCTCGGGGGTTGAGAAATTTTGTGTGATTCCGAGCGAGTTCGGGCCTTCAGGAAATTTCGTGTGATTCCGGATGAGTTCGAGCGATTGCAGGCGGTCTCGTGTGAGTTCTGACAAGTTTGAGCGAGTTTTAGCAAGTTTAATCGAGTTCTGGCATCATCGGACTGGGGCAAAGTTTTAAAGCTTTAATAGATTCAACAGATTTCAAGGAGATTTTTATGGAAGATACAGATGGAACGCTGGTCCTCAGAGAAAAGCTTTTATCCGCCGGTATCGACGAAATAGTAGCTCACGGAGTGAGGGATTTTTCCCTCCGCAGAGTGGCCGCCTCGTGCGGTGCCAGCTGCGCAGCGCCTTACAAACATTTTAAGAACAAAGACGAATTCATCAAAGAGATAATCGCCTACGTGGACGAAAAGTGGGAGCGTCTCCAGTCACAGATATGCTCCGCCTTTGACGACCCCGTAAGACGAATCGCCGAGCTGTGCGTGGCCAACGTCAGATTCAAAGTCGCCAATCCTTTGTACGGCATGGGCAGTTCACCTTTTGCGCCTGAGATAACCTCTCAGATAAAAGCGTATTGTGAAACTGCCGGACTGGACGATTTTGAAGTTCGCAGCTTCGCCATATCATCCCTGACATGGGGCGCGGCTTCTCTGATAGGCGCCGGCAAGATTGAGAACAGCGACGATAACCTCGCCATGCTGAAAGAACAGGTGATGAAAGAGCTGAGCACCGATTGATTCGGGCACTCTGCCGTTTTCCTATGGGTTGAGGCAGGCGGTCAGCGCTGGCTTTACTTTATCGATTCGCCCATGTCCACTGCCAAACGCTTTATTATACCACAGAACAAGTCCAGCAGCGGTGATTCAATGAACCCTTCCTTGCGGCAACGCCGAACAATACGATTTTGGGTTCATTATACCACAAAGTAAGTCCAGCAGCGGTGATTCAATGAACCCTTCATTGCGGCAACGCCGAACAATACGATTTTGGGTTCATTATAAAGCCCTCCAGTGATCCGAACGGCGTTTCAATGAACCCCACCTTGCGGTGAAGCTGAACAATATGATTATTGCGTTTATTGTAACCGCCCACCAATCAGGCTAACGGCGTTTCAATGTCCTCTTCCTCTCCTGCGTTAGCCGTGATGTTGTATAATCCGCTGATTTTATATAATTATACAACATTTTTGCAACTTGAAGCAGCCTTTGCGGTGGGAAAACGTCCAATGTTGTAGATTTTTTTAATTTATCAAAATATTACAACATGAATCAGAAATCATGTTGTATCTTTCTGAAATTTTCTGAAATTCTACAACATTGCTTTATTTTTATGTTGATTTAAGTTTGTACCATGGCTGTAATGTTGTAAAATATTATGGCTTTTTAAAAATTTTACAACATTGAGTAGTAAGTTCCCATCTCAGTGGCCACCCCTCTCGGCGAAGCCGGTGCAATCCTCTGCAGACTAACGCCCTCCAGTCAAACCTAGCTGTGATTCAATAGGCCCTGCCTTTAAAGGTCATATAATATACGGCAAGGCTTGTAGTATTCTGCGGCGTCATTTATAAGTCATTTGTAATATTGTGGAAAATGTTGTACAATTCTTTGTTTTGGCTGATTTTTTACAACATTTCTTGTGATAAGGTACGGCGAAATTTGTCGAATCAACTATGAAATCGTGCTAATGTTGCCATATTTAGCGATATCTGAAAATTTGCCAACAATTTTTTGAAAATATGTTGGCAAAATCGTCGTAAATCTTAAAAATGTACAACATCGACAAGATTCGACACCGTAAACCCTCTGGAATTGCGGCGGTTTTTCTTAAAATGTTGTCATTTTTTCTTCATCAGGGATTTTTGCCAACATTAAAAAATTAAGCCGAACAATTTAGTTTTAATCTTACTCTAACGCCCTCCAGTCAGCCAAGCGGAGTTTCAATGGCCGCTTCCTTGCGGCGTAGCCGTTGGAATATTCTGCGGACATTTTACCACAAAGCCAGTCTGGCAGAGTAATTCAATGAACCCTACCCTGCGGCAACGCCGAACAATACAACTTTGAGTTCATTATACCACAAGGCCAGTCTGGCAAATTGATTCAATAAACCCTACCTTGCGGCAACGCTGAACAATACGATTCTGGGTTCATTATAGAAATAAACCGATAACAAACAAGCCCGGAAGCTCAACTCCTAAAAAGTTAAGCTCCAGGGCTTTCATTTTTAATTATGCGGCTGGCCATCAGGATACAGCTGCATCATAAATTGTTCATAAATATTGGAGTTTTCGGAATACAAGCCGGATTTTTCTCTTTCACTGTTCTTTTCAGAGAGCAAAGCTTCGAGCATCGTTTCCTCATCTTCCGTATAATTATCATTTGCTACATGATCATAGGCTATCAGAAACTCAAGATAAGGTATGCGCCAATAATCTTTAAGATATGGCTCCGGGTCTTGTGAGTCGGTATATTCTTCATCTGCGATGCCTGCATCCGCGTCTTTCTGCAATGCGCTTTCTCCGTATGCTTTTAAAAGAACGGCCGTCAGATCATCCCGCGAAAGCAGTTCTTCAAAGCCGTTAAATGTTCGCATGAATTTTTCCGCTGCGTCATAATATCTGTCATAAGCTACATAATCGATCAGAAACGGATAATTCAATACCGTCTCCAAAAGAGCCTCCGTAGTCATCTCTTTCAGAATTTCCTCCGGAATCTGGCATGAAAGCTCTGCCTCCACCTTTGTCTCAAATTCATCCCACTCTTCATCATAAGACGTTACCGGAAAGTCATAAGGCTCGTCGACGTTGTAAGATTGATTTTTTTGTGCGCATGCGGCAAAATTCATCGTAAGCGCCAGCGCCGCTATAACCAATATCGGCTTCACTTTTCTCTTCTTCATGATATATCTCATTTGCTTTACTCAAGATATGATTGATATATTATGCTGAAATAAAAACGTCCTGATTTATAAAAACGTCAGCTGCCTTTAAAGTCTGTCGATAGCCAAAGTGCAGTTTTTTCAAGTTTGGAGCGAGTGAAGGGAATCGAACCCTCGTGACCAGCTTGGGAAGCTGACGTTCTGCCATTGAACTACACCCGCAAAATATTATATTTTGAATTTAGGTTTATGTTTCAAATTCTACGCGGCGCGCTTTCTCTATCGCCGTGGATTTTTATGTCACTGCCTAATTCTCTATTGCTGTCGGTTATATTTTAACACATCGCCGGCGCACTGGTAAACAAAATCAATCAAATTTATCAAAATAAATATCAATTTTTTTGCTCATGAAGAATCTCATGAGGATGAGCGACCGGGAAGTGACGGGAGCGTGCAAGTGATAGGTGCGTGCGAAGAAGAAGGACGCGCGAGGGAAAAGGTCGAAGAATAGGAGGCGCGCAAGCCAATGTTGTAGAATTATTACTCGCGCATCAAAATTTACAACATTATATTAAATGATTGTTGACAACTCCGAGTCGAAATTCGTCGATGTTGCATTTTTCGATAAATTCCAGAAAAAAATGCAACATTCTCCGCAAGAGATGTTGTAAAATCTGATAACTTTTCTGGATTTTACAACATCGACAAATTTCGACACGCTCAAAAAGACTGCTTCCGGCAGTAATGTTGTAAAATTTATGCGGTTCCAAAAAATTTTACAACATCTCTTTCCAGTAGACCTAACGAAACCAGAGCATAGAGAGCACTAAGCAGTTCCAAACACATGAGATCCTCTCGAACTATTGCATCGCATAACTTCCCTTTCAAAATAACTGCAAATTCCGGTTTCCGGCCGGCATCAGAACCGCACTCTGGAAACAGCTGTAAACACTGGCCTCCATATTCCGAGCTCCGCAAAAGCCTCCTCTCGCTGAGCTGCTGCAAACGCCTGGGAATGCCTGCAAACAAGTTTACGGACAAGTTTCGGCAAACATGCTTCAGTGTGTGGGATTCGGCGGGCAGCGGCGGAGCACTCCGTCTGGCAAGCTTAGGCCTACTGGCGGCGGCGAACTTCGGCGAACATGCTTCGGCGGGCGGGCGCAGCGAAGCACAACAGGCAAAGCGCAGTAGGCAAATAGTAAGCGCACCCATTAAAAGACCCCTTTGAAAGGTCTTACACAGCCTTTCAAAGGGGTTTTCTTATACTATTTCGTACATTGACGCCGCGTCCTCTTTCTTGCACGATTCGCTTAAGACCAGGACTCGCGCCTGTATGGAGCTGTTGCCGAATTCTATTCGGATTATATCTCCCACATTGACCTCGGTTCCCGCCTTTGCCAGCTTATCGTTCACAAAGACTCTCCCCTGGTCGCAGGCTTCCTTGGCGACGGTACGTCTCTTTATAAGTCTTGAATTTTTTAAAAACTTGTCTATTCTCATCAGGTTCGTCTAAAATCGGAACTTATTTATTTACAGCGTCCTTAAGAGCTTTTCCTGCCTTGAATACAGGAGCCTTAGCAGCTGCGATCTTGATGATTTCATCAGGCTTTCTAGGGTTTCTTCCCTGTCTTGCTTTTCTTTCTCTTGTTTCAAAAGTACCGAATCCGATCAGCTGTACTTTGTCTCCCTTTACCAGAGCTTCTTCAACGCTTGCGATAAGAGCGTTTACTGCAGCCTCTGCATCCTTCTTTGTAAAATTAGTTTTTTCTGCTACAGCAGCTACTAATTCAGCCTTGTTCATCTAAATTTCCTCCTTAAACATATTTTATGATGAATTATCATCTTTTATTTTCCAGCTCTTTAGCCTCATCCCATAACTTGTCCATCTCTTCAAGGCTCATGTCCTCGAGCCGTCTGCCGCAATCCAGACTCTGCTCTTCCACATAAGCGAATCTCCTGATGAACTTGTCAGTAGTAAGTCTTAAAGCTTCTTCCGGGTCGACTTTCAGGAACCTGGCCGTATTGACCACGGAGAAAAGCAGATCTCCCAGTTCCTCTGTCACTGACGATAAATCTTGCTCGGCCGATTTATAAGCCTCTGTCAATTCTTCCGTTTCTTCCCTCACCTTGTCTATGGCGAAAGAAACGTCTGTCCAGTCAAAACCTACGTCAGCTGCCCTTTTCTGAACTTTAGCTGCTCTTGTCAGAGCCGGAAATGCACGTGGCACATTTTTCAGCCTTTCTGTTCTCGTTTGGCTTATGCTCTCCCATTCCTTGATATTATCCCATTTTTCAAGCACGTTGTCAATAGATTTTATCGTATTATTCGAGCTTTCTTCCAAAAAAATGTGGGGATGACGCCTTATCATCTTGTCACATTCTCTGTTTATGACGCTTTTTAAATCAAAACGGCCCTCTTCGTCAGCCAGATTGCTGTGAAAGACCACCTGGAGAGCCACGTCGCCCAGTTCTTCTTCCAGATTGTCATAATCGGAATTGTCTATAGCCTCGACCGCCTCGTATGCTTCCTCCAGCATGCAGCTTCTCAAGCTTTCATGGGTCTGGACCTTGTCCCAGGGACACTCTTTCCGCAGAACGCTTATTATTTCTTTTAATCTGGCCACGGCGCTTTCATCCGTTTCCGCAGAAATACCAAGGTAAGAATATTTATCTTTCATTGCAAGTTTTCCTCTATTTTATAAATTTATCCAAGATTTTAGCCAATTTATATCCGCCGGGTATCCTCTCTATTTCTTCCTTCGTGATAGCTCTGAGTCCCAGTATGAGAACGCCGTATACTATTATTCCTATCAATATGGCGATCATCGTCGCCATGGTATTGCTTTCGAGAACCATGTAGATGAGCTTATATGAAGCGAAAGCGCATATTCCCATTATGAGGGAAGCTGCCGTCGGCTTGACAAATGCCAGGCTCATGTTGACTCTGGTTCCTGTGTATTTTATCACAGCCTGCATATTGAGAACGAGAGCCACGGCGTATACGAAGATGGAGCCTATGGCCGCGCCTTTTATATTCAAAGCCGGTATTGCGACTAAAATATACGTCAGCACCACTTTTCCCACTGCTCCTATGGCCATATTCTTTACCGGAATCATCTGCTTATTTATCGCCTGGAGGATGCCTGTAGTGGTCTGCAGGACTGACATGAGAGCCACGCTTATGCACATTATCATGAGCGTCGGAGCCGCGCTGGCCACTCCGGCAGGTTCTTTAGGAAACAACAGCAGCAATATCGGTTCCGCCAGAGCCATTATCCCTATGGCGCACGGCATGCCGATTATCATGCTTGCCCTTATTCCCAGATTGACATTTTCGTGAACTTCATTTTTCTGACCTATTCTGAAAGCACCGGCCACTGCGGGAACCATAGCTATGGCCACTGACTGGGTTATGACCTGGGGCAGACCTACCATCGTGTTGCAGTATCCGCTCAGCTGTCCCCATAGTATTCTCGCCTCATCTATGGAGAATCCCCCGTCCAGCAGTCTCCTGGTTACCAGCATGCTGTCCGCGGCGTTTACCAGCGGCAGAATGGATGAACCTATAGTTATAGGAACTGCTATGATGAGTATCTGCTTTATTATGGATTTGCTGCTTTCCCGCGCTCCGTGGCTGCGATTTTTCTTTATGTTGTAGTTTATTACTTTTTTGCTCATAAAATATATGAGAACTATGACCAGCAATCCTGCTACTGAGCCGGCTGTAGCTCCGAAAGTCGCTCCGGCCGCGGCTGAATCCAGTGATACATCGAGCAATGCATAAGCCAGCGCAAGACCTACGCCTACTCTGAATATCTGTTCAACAAACTGGGATACCGCGGTAGGGTTCATGTTCTGCCGTCCCTGGAAATATCCGCGGAACGCTGACATTACCGGCACGAAGATCAGTGCCGGTGCTATGGCCTTGAGCGGTTTCAATGCTCCCATGTCTCCTATGACATGTTCTGAAATGAATTCCGCGCCGAAGTAACATACAGCGAAAGAAAACAAACCTATAAAGAACAGCATCCAGCCGGAAACTTTAAATACTCTGTGCGCCCCCTCGTAATCCTTAAGCGCTATCTTTTCCGATACCAGCCTGGAAATGGCCACCGGTATGCCCGCTGTGGCGATGACCAAAAACAGCGAATACAACGGATAAGCATATCCGTAGTAGGCCATTCCCTCTTCACCTATCAGCGCCTGAAGCGGTATCCTGAAAAAAGCGCCCAGAAGCTTTACCATCAGTCCTGCTATGCCCAGAACTGCCGCCCCTCTCAAAATCTTATTACCTGACATTCTCTAATGTCCTTTCCTTTTTATAGCTCAGTGTCTTTTATAACTCTGACAAAATCCTTGCAGTGGCCCGTTCAGCCTCAGAAATCGTCTTTTCTATATCTATCGTAGTGTATTGTCCGTTTTCATACAGCACTCTGCCGTCAACCATCGTCATCACCACGTCGCTGCCGGAAGCAGAGTAGACTAGGTTGTTCTTCAGATCATGGACAGGATGCATATGCGGTCCCGAAATATCCAGAACTATGATATCAGCTTTCGCTCCCTGTCTGATTACTCCGCAGTCGTCTCTTCCCTGCGATGACGCGCCGCACAAAGTGGCGGCTTTCAGAGTCTCAGACGGTGAGATCACCCTAGGATCGCTGAAATGCACTTTAGGAGCAATGGCGAACAGTTTCATTTCCTCTATGAAGTTGAGGCTGTTGTTGCTTGCCGTGCTGTCCGTTCCTATCGCGACATTTATATTATTATTCAGAAGTTTCGGAATGTTGCACACTCCGCTGGCTAATTTTAAATTGCTGGCGGGATTTGAGGCCACCGTCACATTCTTTTCTCTGAGGATTTCAAAATCATTTCCCTCTATCCAGACACAGTGAGCAGCCGTCGTCGGTACGTCGAAAAATCCCAGTTCGCTGAAATATTCCACAGGAGTCTTGCCGCCGTGTCTGGCCTTACATTCTTCATGCTCCAGCTTTGTCTCAGAAACGTGAACATGCGCTCTCAGACCGTTTTGTCTGGCATAATCCGCCACAGCGCTTACTGCCAGATGATTGGAAGTGTATTCTCCGTGAATACTGGCGTCGATCTTTATTCTTCCGTCGCAGGCGTTATGGTATTCTTCAAATGCATGTTCCATCTCCTGAAAAGACGGAAGCTTGCGCACGTCGCTGTCGTCGAAATTGACTATCGCCCTTGAGAGATTGGCTTTAACACCGCTGTCGATAACGGCTTTTGCCATATCGTCCATAAAATAATACATTTCCGTCGATGAAACTATGCCAAAGCGCAGCGATTCAGCATAGGAAAGCATAGTTCCCCAGTATATGGCGTCTCCCGTGAGCTTATCTTCAAAAGGAAATATTTTTTTGTTGAGCCAGTCCTGCAGAGCTAAATTTTCTCCGTAGCCGCGCATCAGCGACATTGGTGAATGGGCATGGGAATTGTAAAATCCGGGCATAAGCAATTTGCCTTTTCCGTCATATTCTCTGCCGAAATCTCCCTGCGGCTTTTCCTTGCCGATATATGAAATCTTATCATTTTCGACAGCTACATACATGTCTCTTTGGATTTCTGTATTTTCATCCAAAATAGTGATATTTTTAAAAATCATGGTTTTCTCCGTAAGCGTTTGCTGTAAAACAGCATTCAATATGAACAGTTTCTAAACATTTGACATTTTATTTTATCACACCTTTGCAAGTTTTTCCATGTATTTTAGGTATATTTTCGTTGTAATGAATGCCGCAACGGATACCAGCTATATCTTTTTTTCCAAAGGACGCGCCGATTCCATGTAAAAAGGCGGGAGTTTACCCGCCTTTAAATTTTGAAAAGTCTCTACAGCTCTTGAGCCAGTTTTATGTTTTCTATAAAAGACCTGAGCTGTATTTTAGATGAATATCCGTCTGTCAGCCTGTCGATTTCTGAATTCACCGCCGGATGATAAAATTCTCCCCGCTGTTCTGCCTGTTTCCCTGCGCTTATCGCTTCGGCAAGAATATTTTTATCAATTATTCTTTTGCTTTCAGGTATCTCGTTTATAATCAGCAGCGGAGCTGCGGTTTTTTTCAGCTTTGACAGCGACGGCAATGACAGAGGCTCGTCTATGAACACATAGCCTGTACATTCCTCTGAAGCTGCGCTCACGACTTGCGCGCCGCGGCTTGTGAGCCATTCCATAGTTGCAGCTCTGTCAAGCATGTCTTTCGGTCCCGTCGATATGAGAATCACTCCCGAATTCAAAATGCCGGGAAGATCCGGACATAGTTCCTCTCCTTTGATATCTCCTATGCCTCCCATTCCAGCGGTGACGGCGGCTTCAATGTTTTTTCTCCGGCATATTTCCATAGTCGCAGAAGCTGTCAAAGCAGCCGTTTTTCCCTGAAAAACAGCTTCGTCGAGAGTCCGGGCATCTACGCGCAATACATTTTTCAGATTATCGCTCTTTATATCTGATCTTATGCGCAGATACTCATCTATACCGCCTGTCTTTATTTGACCGTTTTCAAGCCACACCACATGCGGCTCACGGCCGTCATGTCTTACACGGAATTCTTCGCCGCGCGGCGTGCCCCCGAAAGCCTCCATCCATTCCTGTCTTATCTCTTCGTTGGTCAAAGAGGCCAGTCCGTGGGTAAGCAGCGCTGTTTCAGCGAGAAATTTCATTATTTCCAGCCTTCCATATCAGCTACGTTATCCTGGGTCACAAGTGTAAGCGGCAGATAGAGAGGCGCGTCATAGCTTCCGCCCTGCGCCAGATTCATTGCCATGGAAATAGCAGCCTTAGTATAAATTGCGCTGGAATATGTCATCGATCCCATCATGGTCTTGTCTTCAATGGCTGCCTTTGCGTCGGAAGTATAGTCTACGCCATATACGTAAACTCCTTCTATTCCCATTTCATTGAGAGCCTGTACGGCGGCAAGGGCAAGATTGTCATTGCAGGCAAAGATAGCTTTGACGTCAGGGTTTGCCGTCATTATATCTTTCGTAGCCTCGTAAGCAGTATCCGTATCCCAGTTGCAGTCCTGGCTTGCTACCAGTTCTATGCCTTCATTCTCAGCAAAGACGTCTTCCGCACCTTTTACTCTGCCTTCACTCTGGGCGGCTCCTGCCAGTCCCTCAAGAATAGCGACCTGACCTTCACCGTCTAATCTTTCAACTATGTCTTTTGCCACGGTTTGACCTTGTTCCTCAAAGTTTACCGTTATCTTTGCATCCAGGTGGCCTCCTGCATCAGCAAGAGCAGCTTCATCAACTCCAGGGCCGAGGTTGATCACCTTTATGTCTTTCTCATTGGCGGCTACGATGCCAGGTATCAGGTTGGTTCCGTTGATAGGTGAAAGGATTATAACATCAAAATCCATTCCGACCATGGTATTCAAAGCGTCCAGCTGTCCCTCTGCGTCATCTTCAGCTGATGCCTCAAATACTTCGATATCCAGTTCAGCGGCTTCAGCGGCCTCTTCGTATCTGGTCTTCATAGTTCCCCAGAACTCGTTGGAAGTCGAACTGATAAGCACGCCTACTTTTTCGCCCTGACTCTTTTCAGGGACTTCACCTAATTGTTCATTCATGGACTTCTCAACGTCAGCAAGCATTTGTTCCACCTTGGATGTAGCTTCCTGTCCCTCATCCTTATTATCTCCGGTCTTGTCCGAATCTCCGGAACATCCTGCCAAAAGCGCCGCCATCATTGCCACGCTCAGAAGCATTGCAAGTAATTTTTTCATTTTGTCCTCCTTTTTTTGTCGGCTGTAGTTTTATTATTTTTAATCCTTATTCCTGAAACGAGAACGGAAACAAGGAGCAAAAAACCTGTTATCCATTGCTGATAATCTGACGGTACGCTCATTAACGTCAGACCGTTTCTTATCATCCCCAAAATTATGATCGCCAGAACAGTGCCCCCTATGCAGGCTTTGCCTCCAGTTATCGGAGTTCCTCCCATCGCAGCTGCAGTTATCGCATCCAGTTCCATGTTCAGTCCTGCATTTGGTTCCGCTGAATTGAGTCTCGCCGTAATTATCACGGCTGTCACAGCGGCGGCCAGTCCCATTACCGCCTGAACGCTTACTCTGTATTTTACTGTATTCACACCGCATTTGCGGAGAGCCTCTTCATTGCTTCCGATTGTTTTTATACTGCTTCCCCATCTCGACTTTGACATGGCTATTGCCGCCGCTATCGCTGTCAAAGCCGCTAAATAGACTGAAAGCTGTATGCCTCCCAGCCTGCCGGTGCCTATGAACATAAATTCAGCTCCGAAGCGCGTAATCGGCCGTCCGTCGGTTATGATCAGAGACAGACCGCGCAGCATTCCGCTCATCGCCAGTGTTATTATGAAAAAGCTTATCTTAGTATAATGAATCAGCAGCCCGTTGGCAATGCCGGCCACTATGCCTATCATCAGTCCCGCGGCGACCGCCGCAGGGATGCCTGCTCCTGCATGGAGCAGATATGCTGTTATGACGCCGGCCAGCGACACTATGGAGCCGGCTGAAAGATCCATCACCCCCGAAGCCATGATCACTGTCATTCCGACAGCAACTATAAGCCTGTATCCGCAGGCGTCTGCTATGTTGATAAAATTGCCTATCGTTAAAAAGTACTCGCTCTGAATACTCAAAACAATGCCGAGCAAAATTATCACGGCTCCCAGAAACAGCTGCTGGCTGTACTTACTCAAGGTATGCCTGATTTCTAAACGCTTCCTCCCTTTTTGCTCTGCCGCAGCGCTGGCCGTTTGGTTTTTTTTCGTCCTGTCTCCATCAATTTTCATGCCGCGCAAGTTCCTTTTCTTTGCCTACGATCTGGGCATGCAGTTTTTCCGGACTGCTGTCCTTAGTCTCAAAAGTATCTATAAATACTCCATTTTCAAGTACGGCCACTCTGTCTGCTATATCAAATACCTGAAACAGATTATGGCTTATCAGTATCACTGTCTTTCCTGACTCTTTCAAATTCCTGAATAATTCCATGGTCTTGTAAGTCTCCCTCATTCCCATGGCGGAAGTCGGCTCGTCAAATATAACGATACTGCAGTCCATGTCTATAGCTCTGGCTATGGCGAGGGCTTGTCTCTGCCCTCCTGACAGGCTTCCCGCCGGGACATCTATATCGGGAATATTTATTCCGAGCCTGCTGAGAAGCTCGAGAGTGTTTTTTCTCATCTTATTCTTATCGAGAAAAACTTTTCCCCTTGTGATTTCACGTCCGAGAAAGATATTTTCCCAGCAGTTTTTAAGGTCGTCCAAAGCCAAATCCTGATAGACGGTCGCTATCTTTCCTTTTTTTATCGCACTGCTGCTGTTGAAAAAGTCCGTGTTTTCACCATTTATCAGCAAGCTGCCCGAATCCGGCTTTATATTTCCCGAAATTATCTTGGCAAGAGTGCTCTTGCCCGAACCGTTATCTCCGACGATGGCCGTAACTTCTCCTGCTCTTGCTTCAAAGGACGCACCTTTCAGAGCCTGTATACTGCCGAAATTCTTATATATTTCTTTAAGTTCTATAGTTGCTATCTGTTGATTTTTCATCAGTTTCACATCCTGTTTGCGAACTTTTTGTCTTGACTCATAGATCATACGAAAACTATACATGATTTACACAAAAATTATACTCCCGGTATGTTATATAATAAAGTTCGATTTTTTTATACTTTTCTCGTAATTATAAATATAATCAATACGTTCTTTGAGATTGCTGGCGGTTTTTCAGCGCTTTTCATTTTACGTACTGCCGAATAAAATTTGACTGCTCTTAGTTAGTTTACTCTGTATAAAAAAACTTTGGCAGCAGATACTAAAACTGTAAATGAAATATATCTTTGAAAGGTGCAAGGAAATTATGAAAGCAACAGGAATCGTAAGAAGAATTGATGACCTGGGCAGAGTGGTCGTTCCCAAAGAAATAAGAAGGGTTCTCCGCATTCGTGAAGGCGATCCCCTTGAAATCTATACAGGCAATTCAGGCGAAGTCATACTGAAAAAATATTCTCCCATAAATGAATTGGGGCAGTTCGCCGGCGAATACGTAGAGACTATCTCCAAAGTTATAGGCGGAACGGTCATCGTCTCCGATACGGATCAGATCATCGCAGCATCAGGTTCAGAGAGAAAAAATTACGCTGACAAGCGCGTCGACTCTGATCTTGACAATATAATACAGAGCAAAAACCGCTATCTAAGCGATAATAAGATCGTGGTTCCCATCGTGTCTCAGGGTGACCCGATAGGCTCCATAACCATTCTTTCCAAGGAAAATAAAACGCTGGGAGACGCAGAACTGAAAGTGGCAGAAGTCGGAGCTTCATTCCTGGCAAGGCAGATGGAAAACTAATCCTATTCGCCGCAGTGCTGGAACTCGGGCTCAGGATCACAATGTTGTAATTTTTTTATCATTTCGGGAAAAATTACAACATTGCCGGCATTTTCAAGACAAATGCTGAGGTCAAAATTTGTCAATGTTGCATTTTTTAGAAAATTTCAGAAAAAATGCAACATTTTTCTTTGCAACCGTTGTAAAATTTCAAAAATTCTCCGAATTTTACAACATCTACAAACTTCGACATAGATTTCAAAGGTAAGACATAATGAAATGTTGCAGAATTTTTGTGTTCGACAATAATTCTGCAGCATTATTCATTTCTATCAAAACAGCCGGGACGAGCCGACACGCCCAGCCGGCAGACCACAATAAACCGCCGAGGAAAGTCAATGCAGTCCGTGAGGCGCCCGGTAAGCAGCAGTACAACAGTAAGCTGTGAGCCGTAGCCCGCGGGTCAGATGCAGAGCGGGCGGCCGTCTCATGGCTTTGTCATGAGGCGGGGCGGGTTTTTCTGTTGTCGGCGAGCAAGGAGAGCAGGCCGAGGGTCTCCTCGAGGTTTTTCTTTTCGTCTATGGTCAGCCTGATGAAAGGCTGCTTTCCGCCGTGGATAAAGAGCTTAGGCCCGAACTTCTCCGTGGCGTTTACGAGGGCGTATCCGCTGAGAGGATTCTCAGGGGAGAAGTTCAGCGTTACTTTGTTCTTATCCTGCTTTATCTCGGCGACGGACATCAGCTCCGCAAGATATCTTATGTGAGAAATCTTTACGAGATTTACGGCAGGCTGAGGCACATCGCCGAATCGGTCCAAAAGCTCGTCTATGATCTCGTCCTCGTCGTCGTATGATCTCACGGAGGCTATCTTCTTATACATCTGAAGCTTCACCGATTCGCTGCTTATATAGCTTTCAGGGATGTAAGCGGAAGCTTTGAGGTCTATGGTGATTTCTTCCTTGTCGTCGTTTACTATTTCGCCTTCAAGGGCCCGCACCGCGTCGTCCACCATCTTGCAGTAGAGCTCATAGCCGACGTTGACGATGTGGCCGTGCTGTTCGGCTCCGAGCATGTTGCCTGCGCCACGTATCTCCAGGTCACGCATGGCTACTTTGAATCCGGCGCCGAATTCTGTGAATTCGCGGATGGCACGCAGACGTTTTTCCGCAGTTTCCGTAAGGACCTTATCGCGCTGATACATGAGATAAGCGTAGGCCTGTCTGTTGGATCTGCCCACTCTTCCCCTGAGCTGATAGAGCTGTGAGAGGCCGTATCTGTCCGCGTCCATGATTATCATCGTGTTGGCGTTGGGAATATCTATGCCCGACTCTATGATTGTCGTGCTGATGAGAACGTCCTGTTCTCCATTTATAAAGCCGATCATGGTGTCTTCCAAAAGCGACTCGTTCATCTGTCCGTGGCCGACGGCAATGCGCGCTTCAGGCACCAGCTGCTGTATCCTGTCCGCTATCTGATGTATCCCCTTGACTCTGTTGAATACTACATAAACCTGACCGCCGCGGCCCATTTCACGCTCAATTATATCTCTTATCAACGAGTCGTCCTGCTCCATGACATAAGTCTGAACGGGGTACCTCTCCTCGGGCGGTTCTTCGATCAGGCTCATATCCTTGATGCCTGTGAGGGACATGTTGAGAGTCCTCGGTATGGGAGTGGCGGAAAGGGTTAGAACGTCCACGTTCTTCTTGAGCTTCTTTATCTGCTCCTTATGCTCCACGCCGAACCTCTGCTCTTCGTCAACCACCAGCAGTCCCAGATCCTTGAACTGAACGTTTTTGCCAAGGAGCCTGTGGGTGCCTATGATCAAATCTATTTCGCCGTTTTTCAGCTTTTCCTCTATTTCTTTCTGCTGCGCTTCGCTCCTGAATCTCGAAAGCATCTCTATGTTGAAGGGAAATCCTGCGAACCGCTCTTTAAGCGTGTAGAAGTGCTGATTTGCCAGTATGGTGGTCGGCACTAAGACGGCGGCCTGCTTGCCGCAGTCGATGCACTTGAAGATGGCTCTTGCGGCCACCTCGGTCTTGCCGAAGCCCACGTCGCCGCACAGGAGTCTGTCCATAGGGAAAGGCTTTTCCATATCGCTCTTTATCTCTTCCGCAGCTCCCAGCTGATCCTGAGTTTCTTCGTAGGGAAAGCTGTCTTCAAACTGTTTCTGCCATACGGTATCTTTGCCGAAAGGATAACCTTTTTCCATCTTGCGCTGGGCGTACAAGTCTATCAGATCTTTGGCCAGAACGGCCACCGCGGCCTTTGCTTTGGCTTTGGTATTTTTCCACTCTCCGCCGGAAAGCTTGTTGATCTTCGGCGAAGTGCCGTCTCCCCCGACATACTTCTGGACCAGATCCATCTGTTCCACGGGAATGTATAAAATATCGTTTCCAGCATACTTGATCTTGATATAATCTTTCTTCTCGCCCTGGACTTTGAGCTGTTCTATGCCGGTGAACTTTCCTATGCCGTGGTTTTCATGGACGACATAATCGCCTTTTTTGATATCGGAAAAGGAACGTATTTTCTGCCCTTTGTCCTTGAAAGCTTTTTTCCGCTTGCTCTTCTTTTTGTGCTGGAAGATATCGTTTTCGCATATCCAGCATCTCTTCTCTTCCGGAAAATCCATGCCGCAGGTCAGGCTGCCCTTGGCGAACCCTATCTTTTCCTCAAGCCCTATTCTGGCGGCAAAGTCTTTCATATTTTCCAGTCTGCCGTCGGAACTGAAGACCATGGTGATGAAATAACCTTTCTTGGCATATGCTTTCAGCTCGGATTCCAGGAGCGTCAGATTGCCGGCGAAGTTTATCATCTGACGGCTGTTTACGTTGACTATCCTGTCAAAATGTTCTATGCCTTTTATTCTCTTGGGAAAAGGTGTGAAAATCACGGTACCGCCCAAATCCAGGACTTGGCGAAGTTCTTCTCTGCCTGTTATCAGAGCTGAATCCTTTGGTACGGCTTCTCCCCGCTCCAGCAGGACTTTGAAGTCTTCTTTCAGTTCTTTTTCCCTGAATTCCAGAAGTTCCATTATCCTTTCCGGATCGTCGAGCATGACAGTGCCCTCCGTCATGTAATCCCAAAGGAATTCCGTCCTGTCATAAAAATAGTGGATGTAATTTTCAAGATATTTTAAATCGGAAACATTTTCGATGTATTCGCATATCTGTTCTGCCAGTTCAGAAAGCTTGGCTGCTGCGTCTGCTGATTTTCTGGCTGAAAAACGCTTTGCCTGTGCCTCGTATTCCTTTCTTATGGCTCTACAGCCTCTTTCCAGGTCTGTATGGGAGGCGACCAGCTGCTTGGCCGGATAGATCTCGATGAATTTGAGGTTTTCCAGCGAGCGCTGAGTATCCTGATTGAAAGTTCTTATGGAGTCTACCTCGGTGCCGAAGAGCTCCACTCTGTAAGGCCAGTCGCTGTCCGGCGTGAATATGTCTATTATACCGCCCCTTATGCTGAACTGTCCTTGGCTTTCCACCATTTCCGCATACTCATAACCCATGGCCGTGAGGCTTTCCCGCAATTTTTCAAGGTCGGCTTCTTCGCCCATGGCAAGCTTTATGACCTTTTCTTCAAATATCTCGTGGGGGGCTATCCTCTTCAGGGCAGCAGAAACAGGCGCCACGACTATGACAGGCTCTCCCGTCCGCAGCGCCTTCAAGGCTTTCATTCGTTCGATCAGCTGTTCATGATTTTTAGCTTCGTATCTTAAAAATACCTGTTCTTCCTCCGGCATCACGAGGATTTTTTTGCCGCCCGCAAAAAAAGAAAGGTCTTCGGCTAATCTTCTGGCTCTGACGTAAGTCGCAGTCAGGATTATGCTTTGGCTTTCTTTTTCGGCGAAATGGACGGCCGCCGGAGCTACCCGCGATTCGGATACGCCGGAAATGTTAATCATCTTTTGCTCCCTCACATCTGGTTTTTGGCCTTACATTGTATTCATTCATCGCTCTTTCTATGCCCTTTTCCACTATGCAGGCGGCGCTTTCTGCAGCCTTGGTTATGGATTCTTCAAGCATAGACCGCTCTTCTTTTGAAACTCCGCCTATGACGTAATTTATAAGGTTCTCATGTTTTCCTGACCCGATGCCTACCCTTATCCTCGGAAAATCTTCCGTCCTTATCTGGTACAGTATGTTCCTCATTCCGTTATGAGTACCGGCGCTGCCTTTTTTCCTTATCCTTATGGCCCCAGTATCTATATCTATGTCATCGTATATGACTATCAGCTGCTGCGGCTCTATCTTGTAGAAATCCACGATTTCCCTCACCGCCTCGCCGCTCAGGTTCATGTAAGTCTGAGGCTTTGCCAGCACCACTTTCTCGCCGGCGATGCGTCCCTCTCCCACAAGGGATTTGAACTTTATCTTGTTGACTTTGATGTCGTATTTCTCAGCCAAAACATCTACTGCCAAAAATCCCATGTTATGACGAGTATTCTCGTATTTTTTCCCCGGATTTCCCAGTCCTACAATTACGTACATACTGCTGTTCCTTTCCTGACAGTAAAATTATTATAAAACCGCAAAGCGGCAAGATGCTGCGGCCTTTTCTCTCTGAAGAGACGAAGTTGCATTTTCTGAAAAATTCTTTCCAAAAAATGCAACTTATTTAAAAATTTAAGTTCAGTTAATATTGTCTGATTTTGTCCGAAGCTTTCAGCACTAAGGGCGCTTCGCCCAGCCGTCTTTGCTTGTATATACTCTATGTACTAATCGAAGAGCACGCTTATGGAGCCGTTGGTGAAGACTCTGGTCATGGCTTCGGCAAACAGCGGAGCTACGGACAGGAATGTCATCTTGTCCAGTTTCTTTTCTTCAGGCATAGGAACGGTGTTGAGCAGAACCAGTTCTTCTATCGCTGAATCTCTGAGGCGCTGAATCGCAGGTCCCGAGAGAACCGGATGTGTCGCTGCAGCTCTCACTGATCTTGCGCCCAGATCTTTGATGGCGTTGGCGGCGTTGCATATGGTGCCGGCAGTATCTATCATATCGTCGATTATTATACAGTTCTTGTCATCTATATTACCGATGATATTCATGATCTCGCTCTTGTTTGGCTCAGGTCTCCTCTTATCTATGATAGCGATCGGGCAGTTGAGATACTGGGCGAGGTTTCTCGCTCTCGTTACGCTTCCGTGATCGGGAGATACCACTACTATATCTTCAAGATCTTTGTCTTTGAAATACTTGGCAAGTATCGGCATTCCCAGAAGATGGTCTACAGGTATGTCGAAATATCCCTGTATCTGGTTGGCGTGAAGATCCATGGTCAAGACTCTGTCTGCTCCGGCGGCCATGATCAGGTCGGCTACCAGCTTTGCTGTGATAGGGTCTCTGGCCTTGGCTTTTCTGTCCTGTCTGGCATATCCGTAATAAGGAATGACCGCATTGATTCTTCCTGCAGACGCTCTCTTCATCGCGTCTATCATTATGAGCAGCTCCATCAGATTGTCGTTTACGGGGCTGCATGTGGACTGGATTATGTATACGTCCAGACCTCTTACGGTCTCCCAGATGTTTACGGAAATTTCCCCGTCGCTGAATTTAGTGACGGTAGCCTTGCCCAGAGGCTTTCCCATGATACCTGAAATTTCCGAAGCAAGTTCCAGATTGGAATTGCATGCAAAGATTTTGTAGTCAGCAAATACTCCGCTTCTCACTTTTTTTACCTCGCCTTCTTAATCGTGCTTTTTACTATTTTTTCTTCTTCAAAATACCTCTTGCCGAAACCCAGCCCGGCAATTCCCTGCCCCGCGAGCGTGCTATATAAAGCGCGTCGCTTTCCACGTCTTTGGTGACAGTGCTTCCGGCCGCTATATACGCTCCTTTTCCTACTTTTACAGGAGACACCAGGTTGCTGTTGCAGCCAATAAAGGCTCCGTCTTCTACTTCCGAGCGATATTTGTTTGTTCCGTCGTAGTTGACAAATACCACGCCGCAGCCTAAGTTGACGTCTCTGCCTATATCTGAATCCCCTATATATGTAAGGTGGGATGCCTTTGTTCCGTCTCCAAGGGTGGAATTTTTTACTTCCACGAAATCGCCGATCTTGCACTTGCTGCCTATGCGGCTCTGAGGCCTTAAGTATGCGAACGGCCCCACCTTGGTCTCGTTTCCTATAATGCTGTCGGTGATAACAGAGCTCCTTATTTCTGTTCTGTCTCCTACCTTTGAATTGGTAATTACAGTATTCTGTCCTATGAAACAGTCTCTGCCTATCTCTGTGCTGCCCTCAAGGGTGACGCATGGTCCTATCACCGTTCCCTCGCCTATGACGACTCGCTCATCTATATAGGCCGTCATTTCATCGACAAACCTGACTCCGTTTTTTGCGTGCTTCTCTATCACGGCAAGCCTCAGAGCCTGTTTCTTTTTCACATCTTCAAGAAACATTTCTACCTCCCAGCAATATTGTTTTAATATATAATCCTTTTTTCCGCTTTTCCGCTTAAATCGTTTTTCGGAATTAAATTTCAAAAGCATTTCTCAAAAATCATTTCTCAAGAATCAATTTTCGAGGATCATTTCTCAAGAATCATTTTTCGAGGATCATTTCTCCGACCTTGTATATATCGCCGGCTCCCATGGTGAGAACCAGATCTCCGCTTTCAGAATTCTTTTCCACGTAATTGGCTATTTCATGAAAATCGTCTACAAACAGCACTTTCTTGTCAGGATATGCTTTTTTAATGCTTTCTGCCAGCTGTGCCGAAGAAATTTTATAAATATTTTTCTCTCTTGCCGCATATATTTCTGCTAGAATGAGTACATCAGTCTTTTCAAAGGCCGCGGCGAACTCGTCGAAGAGAGCCATCGTTCTCGTATAAGTGTGAGGCTGGAACAGGCACCACAGCTTATTATGCGGTATGTTCTGGCACGCCGTCAAGGTTGCTTTTATTTCAGTCGGATGGTGGGCGTAGTCATCTACTATTTTCACGCCTTTTTCAGTGACTCCGACTATGTCGAAACGCCTCTGTGTTCCGCGGTAGTTTTCCAGAGTATCTTTGATCACTTCCACACCGGCTCCGAGGCTGTGACAGCAGGCAAACGCTGCCAGTGCGTTTAATATATTATGTTCTCCCGGAACGGAAAGCTGGACCCTGGCCAGATGCGTGCCGTTTTTCTCCACATCAAAGGACGGCATTCCGTCTTCGTTGAAAACTATGTCCTTGGCGTAATATGTGCAGCTTTCGTTGAGTCCAAAAGTGATGACGTTTTTAAGATTCTTTATTACCTTATTTACGAAAGGATTGGCCTCGTATGCCACTACGAAACCGTCTTCCGGCACCAGCGACGCAAATTGGTCGAAGGATTTTACTATGTGCTCGATGTCTTTAAAGTAGTCGAGATGGTCTGAGTCTATGTTGAGGATTATTTCTATCTTAGGTTTAAGACTCAGAAAACTGTCCATGTACTCGCATGCTTCCGTGATGAAATACTTGCCATGGCCTACTTTGACATTGCCTCCGATTTCTGAAAGGTTTCCGCCTACCAGAATAGTCGGCTCGAATTTAGCTTTTTCCAGAATTAAAGAAACCATAGAGGTGGTTGTGGTCTTTCCGTGGGTTCCTGAAATCGCTATGCTGTTTTCGTACCCCTCCATCAGGATACCCAGCATCTGAGCTCTTGTTATCGCCGGTATGTTTCTTCTGGCAGCTTCCAAAAGCTCGGGATTGTCGGCTCCCACTGCTGATGAATAAACTATCAGATCTGCGTTCGCCACGTTTTCCGCTCTATGGCCTATAAATATTTTTGCTCCCTTTGCTGAAAGGTTTGAAGTTATTTCTGATTCTTTCATGTCGGAACCGGTCACTTCGTACCCTCTTGAGAGGAGAATCTCGCCTATGGCCGAGAGGCCGATTCCTCCTATTCCAATGCAGTGTATGGATTTATAATCTTTAAGATTGATCATTACTGATGCTCCTTCGATTTGTTTTATGATTTTTATGTATTCCTTGGAAAAGCTGCTGTCCGTCGTTTCACCCTCGCGCAGGACGCTGTTTTGTCTGCTCGCCTGCGCACGGGAAGCTGTTTCGTCTGCGCGCGGGAACATCTTATGCGTTACGCGCGGTAGCACGCACCTTACGGCGAACAGCTTGTGCGCGGTGGCGCACATCTTGCGGTGAACAGCTTGTGCGCGGTGGCGCACATCTTGCGGCGAACAGCTTGTGCGCGGTGACGCACCTCTTACGGCAAACAGCTTGTGCGCGGTGACGCACCTCTTGCGCGAATACCGCGGTCTGTAAACTATTTAAAATATGTAATGTTGTAAAATTCTATATTTTTATCGTATTTTACAACATTCCTTATATTAAAACGCCTCTTACCTATATGAAATCGAAACAATGTTGTAAAAATTTCTGAATTTCTCAAATTATACAACATAAATCCGAATTGATGTTGTATTTTTCTTAAATATTTCTAAATTTTACAACATTGCAATATTTTTATGCTGATTTTATATGGGAACTCGAATAAAATGTTGTAAAATTTCTCAATTTTCCAAAATTATGCAACATTTCTCCTTGGTCGGCTTTGGTCGGCCGATTTCCCCGCGATAAATGCGTTACAATATAAAGCGGGGTTTGTAATATTATGGAAAATGTTGTACATTTTTTGTTTAGGTTGATTTTTGGCAACATTTTTGGTGTTTGCACAAGTCGAAATTTGTCGAACCAGCTATTAAATTGAGCGTATGTTGGCAAATTTTATAAAATCTGAAAATTTGCCAACATTTTTTTGAAAATATGTTGGCAAAATCGCCGCGAATCTTAAAAATGTACAACATCGACATGCTTCGACATCATAAAAATCTTAAATTCGCCAAGTCTTTTCTGAAAATGTTGTCATTTCGGCGGTTTATTTAATTTTTGCCAACATCAAGACGACCTAATCATTTTATCTTTATGTCTTTCAGTTCAACCTGTCCAAATCATGCAACATTCCATTTTCGATGGACCCTGCTTGCGGCAACGCCGAACAATATGATTATTGGGTTCATTATAACGCCCACCAGTCAGTCAGACGGCGTTTCAATGTCCGCTTCTTCTCGGCGCAGCCGTTACGATCTTCTGCGGACATTATACCACAAAGCAAGTCTGACAAAGTGATTCAATAAACGCTTCCTTGCAGCGAAGCTGAACAATATGATTTTTGCGTTTATTATACCGCAAAGCAAATCCGGCAGAGTAGCGTATCTGGCTTTTTCAACGTATAAATCATCACAAAATCTTTATTTCGTTGAAAAGAACAGTCTGCAAAACATGCGCAGCTGCGCATGTTTTCAGCTGGGAGTCAAAATCTGTTTGAGCACGCCGCGCACTCTGTTCCTGAAAACGGCGTCGAGTTATTTTGATTCCCTGAAAACAAAGCAACGAGCCGTTTTTTTGCCTGTTCTTTGAAAGAAATAACAGTTTTGTGGTAATTTATTATACCATATCGCCGATAAAAATGCTTCTATATTTAACAAAAAAATAAAAAAGAATTATACCCTATTATATTCTCCACCAATCAAAAATGTATCACAGCAATAATTTCCCATTATTTCTAGGATATATCATAATTTGAAATATTTATTGCAAAAAACCGTCTCATGGGGTATACTGATTATGATTAAAAGTGGAAGTGTAAGAAAGGTGGAAAGATAATGGAGATTACCGATGTAAGGATTAGAAAAGTCACTGACGAAGGAAAAATGAAAGCAATCGTTTCAATCACTTTCGACGAAGAGTTCGTAGTACATGACATCAAAATTATCGACGGACAAAACGGTCTCTTCATCGCTATGCCAAGCCGCAAAGTGAACGAGGGTGATTTCAGGGATATAGCGCACCCTATTCTTTCCGAAACGAGAGAAAAAATCAAAAACGCCATATTTCAGGAATATGAAAAGACTCTCCAAAGTCAGGACGAAACAGAGGAATCATAGGAGATTTATACTCGCTATAAAACCTCGGAGCTTAAAAGTTCCGAGGTTTTACGTTTTCTGAAAAATATCCTTTGCGGTGTGTAGGTGTATGCCGCATCGGTATGCGATCTATTTGCGTTCTGTCGTCTATTTTCGGTTCTGTGGCCTGTTTGCGTTCTGCCGTCTATTTAAGGTTCTGTGGCCAGTTTGATGTTCTGCAGTAATTAAGGTTCTGCGGCTTAAGGTCCTTCAGCTGATCTGAGTTATGCTCCGGCTGATTTTTCATCGCCTTTGAATTGTTTTTTTGCTTCTATGACTCTTATTATATTGGTATTTCCTGGAACATCTACCGGCATGCCGGCGCTGATGACTACGGTATCTCCATCATCTATGAGCCTGGCATCTATTGCCTTTTCGGCACAGTGCTGGAAGAGTTCTTCGATGTCATACCTGTAATTGGCCATCATTGGTCTTACTCCCCATACGAGGGAAAGCTGATGATAAGTCTTGCTGTATGGAGTCGAGCCTATGATGAGAATGTCCGGCCTGAATTTGGACATGCGCCTGGCTGTGTATCCTGTCTTTGTTATGGCCATCAGAGCGGAAGCATTTATGTCCTTTGCCAGCGTGCAGGCGGCATGTCCTACGGCATTGGTAGTATCCATGGCGTCCATCTCGTGCCATATCATATTCCTTGCGGGGACTTTAGGCTGATCCTCTTCTGCCTGGCGGGCAATTTTAGCCATGGTTTCAACAGCCTCGACAGGATATTTTCCTGCGGCTGTTTCTCCCGAAAGCATTACCGCTGAAGTGCCGTCAAATACCGCGTTGGCCACGTCGGTTATCTCTGCCCTTGTCGGCAGCGGACTTGAGATCATCGACTCAAGCATCTGAGTGGCGGTAATGGCGATCTTTCCAGACTGAACGCAGCGCCTGATAAATCGTTTCTGTATGCCGGGAAGCTTTTCGTAAGCCACCTCTACGCCCAGGTCGCCCCTGGCCACCATTATTCCGTCGGCAGCGTCCAGTATTTCCTCGAAATTTTCTATGCCCTGTGTGCTTTCTATCTTGGCGATAACCTTGATTTCTTTTCCGCCGTTTTCAGCGAGAAGCTTTTTTATTTCCAGCACGTCGCCGGCGCTCCTGACGAAAGAGGCGGCGATGTAATCCACGTCGTTTTCGATGCCGAACAGTATGTCATCTCTGTCCTGGCCGCTTATATACTGCATGTTGAGTTTCACGTTGGGAAGATTGATTCCCTTGTGGTTGCTTATCCTGCCGCCGTGGACTACTATGCCCTCAACTTCTTTTTCCGAGGTCTTCGTGACTTTTATCACTATCTTTCCGTCGTTGATGAGGACAATGTTGCCCGGCGCGACTTCTTTAGGCAGATCCTTGTATGTCACGGAAACGATGTCCTTAGTTCCGTCGACAGCTTCAGTGGTAAGGGTGAAAGTCTGGCCGTTTTCCAGCATCTCTTCTCCTCTGATAAAATTGCCCGTCCTTATCTCGGGGCCCTTGGTGTCAAGGAGAACCGCCGCCGGAACGCCGAGCTTATCTCTTACGCCTCGAAATCTTTCTATGGTCTGCTTGTGCTCCTCATGAGTACCGTGGGAAAAATTGAGACGAACCACGTTCATCCCGGCTTTCAGCATGGCCTCCATAGTCTTTTCATCAGACGACGACGGTCCAAGAGTACATACAATCTTCGTTTTTCTCATACTTTCCTCCCAAAATTCCAGAAACTAATAAAAAGTAGCGACTTCTTCTTCCGGCGCGGAAACCTTTTCTACGCTTAGTACGTGGAAAACCGGCCCTTCGCTCTGATACATATGGTTATATTCCTTTTCCACCTTAGCTGTCATTACGGCCCAGCCGCCGTGTTCAAGCTCCTGAGATTTCTCATACTTGGCCACAAGGCCTCCGAACTGGATATCTTCGATGCAGCATGTCATTATATGTCTTCCGATGACGAATTCGTCGTCATCCAGTCCTCCGCCCAGCAGAGTCCTGCCCTTTATGGTCATAACTTTGCCGTAATATTTTTCTTCTTCCTCGTTCATATCGGAATACCATATGGCGTAGTCCTTGTCTTCTATCTTTATCTCGGGAGACGTGATGTCGTAAGGAAGAGGATCTTCGATATCGTCAAATTCTATGTGGTCTTTGTCGTATTCATATATTATCTGGCATCTTCTGTTGATGACTCTCACTATCTTGTGATAGTCCATCTTGTCCATGGATTTGTCAAAGTTTTTAAAGATTATGGCTTCCGGTGATTTTATCTTGTCCACAGTCAGGTTGCGCATATTGTTGTTATAAGTGAGGTAAGTGCGGGAATCTGCAAAGGACATTTCCTGATACACACGCCAGTTTTCCGGCAGAGAGCCATAGAGGTTGTCTAAAAGCCACATGCCGTTGTATTCTATTATGATCCTCTCAAATTTATATTTTTCTTCCAAATCTTTAAGATATGCTTCTGTCAGTTGCTCTTCTTCATCTAAAGAAACTATTTTAACGTTGGAAGCAGCGAATTTCAATGGTTCCAGCTCTCTTTCGCCTTCTTCGCAGAGCAGAACCAGGGTTCTCTCTCCTCCGTTGAACTGAGGGTCTTCCAGAGTTTCCTGAATGAATGTAGTTTTACCTGCGTCTAAAAATCCCGTAAAAAGATATACAGGTACTTCTCTCATGTCTGCCATTTTACGCATCCTTCCTTTTATCTTTTTATAGTTTAAGCCTGCCGTGTTTTGCTGCGGCAGGCCTCGAATTATGGTTCGCCCTTCTAAGCTGATTCATCGCTGCAGGAACTACAGGCCGAAAAGTTTTCTTACTGCGTCTTCCTTAAGCTCAGAGCCTATGACGCAGAGTCTTCCGGTAACTTCTGCGGCTCCTTTTCTCACGTCCGCTTCCCCCGGAACATAGTCGAAATGTATCCATTCTCCGTCAGTCCCCTCGACTATGCCTTTAGCTCTGAGGACAAAGCCGTAAGCATGCTGGTCTTCAAGACTTTCGAGGGCTTTCTTTATCTCTTCTGCACTATATTTTCTGGTGGTCTCCTCGCCTATGCTGTCAAAGACTTCGTCGGCATGATGATGGCCGTGGTGGTCGTGGTCATGTCCGCAGCAGCAGTGGTCGCCGTGTTCATGGCGTTTATGCTCATGGTCATGCTCGTGATCATGGTGATGCTCGTGATCATGGTCATGCTCGTCTTCCCTGTGTTCTTCTTCAAGTCTTCTCAAAGAAGCCTCGATGGTGTCCCTCTTTTCCATGGCGGCCAGAATCTGCTTTCCGGAAAGCTTATCCCAGTCTGTAGTTATCATTACAGCGTGAGGATTGTGCTCCCTGAGCATTTCCGTAACCTGCTGAAGCTTTTCGTCGGAAAGCTTAGATGTATGGCTGAGTATGATAGAGCTGGCGTGCTCCACCTGATTGTTGAAGAATTCTCCGAAATTTTTCATGTATATTTTGGCTTTTCCAGCGTCTACCACGGTAGTAAAGCCGTTGAGCCTGACTTCGTCTATATGGAGGTTTTCTACCGCGTCGATTATGTCGCTGAGCTTTCCTACTCCTGACGGCTCTATCAATATTCTTTCAGGCTGAAATTCTTCGACCACCTGTCTCAAAGCCTTTCCGAAATCGCCCACGAGACTGCAGCATATACAGCCGGAGTTCATTTCGTTTATTTCGATTCCCGAATCTTTCAGAAATCCTCCGTCGATGCCGATCTCGCCGAATTCATTTTCTATCAGAACTACTTTTTCCCCCTTGTAGGCTTCTTCCACCAACTTTTTGATCAGTGTAGTCTTGCCTGCTCCTAAAAATCCTGAAAAAATATCTACTTTAATCATTTTCATCATCCCTTTTCATTTATTTTATTGCCGCGAACTGCGGCTCAGTTTTCCTATAACTAAATTATTATACCACTTTAACTGGGAAATTAAAAGTGATATACTTAATTACGAAGCGCTAATAATAAATCATATATTTATGGAGGTCAACTGCTATGGATAAAAATTCAAGAGAGTATGAGACATGCGCCTGCCGCCACGTCACCAGAGGTGAAATTGAGGATTTCGCCAGAGAAACGGGTATAACCGATCTCAAAGAAATCTGCGAAAAGCTCAATATAGGCAACAAGTGCGGCGGCTGCAGGGAAATGATCATGGAAATTATAGAAAGCGTCAATCAGTAATGCAAGCCCTCGAGCTGAAAGGGTTATTGCATAAAAAGCCGGCGGAATGCGATTCCGCCGGCTTTTTATCATGGCTTTTAAGAAATTGGCTAAGAGGAGGCATTTTTTAGCCTTGTATATTTGAATCAGTTTGTACGCTTCCCTGCTACAGTGAGCTTTTCCAGCGTAAAACCTCTTTCAAAACGGTCTAAATATATTTCGCTGCACTTTCTGTACCTTGCGAAAGTTCTGCGGGCTTTTTCCTCGTCTCCGTACACTTTCCAGTATCCGGCAAACTTAAAGTCTTTTGCTTTGTTCTGTATGAATCCGCGGACATCTTCCGGCGGAAATCCGAGAAACACCCCCACCTCATGAGGGAACCCGTTGGACTCTTCTATCCTTTTTATCAGTTTTACTATACATTTTTCAACGTTTCCGCAGCAATAGCCCAGCTCCCGCATGATGGTGCATACCATGTCGTTTTCCATGTCCTTTTTAAGCAGCTCCGGGCGGAAAACGTAGAGCAGCATCTTGTTGTCCCTGTTTCTCAGAGGTATGGTCCTGACGCCCTTTCCCCTGAAAGCCTTGTTGGTCTTTCTGATAAAGTTCTTCATCTCTTCTGCATCTTCAAATACGCAGGAGAATATATTGCCTGTCTTTATGGCTGCGAGAGTCGGCGCACAATGTCTAACTAACAATTTTTCTGTCATGATTTCTTTCGCATCTGGTTAGTTAAAGCTAACTCGTTCTTTAAAAATTTAGTTAGCTCTAACTAACTTATTTTAAGTTTACATGCTTTCCTCCTTTTTGTCAATCTGTTTTTTATATTTTTTGCGAATATTTTTTAAAATCTTCTTTTTCCATATTTTTTCCCAAACAAATAAAAAAACACCTGCCAGAGATTGACTCCCTGGCAGGTGTATCGGGTATGGTATATCTGCAGTCTTTATTTCTTGTCAGCCACTATCTTGTAATAAGCGTTTGATGTGATGCGGTAAACCAGCATGTAGAATGCGGCGAATATCAGGAAAGTTATCGCTGTGGTCGCTATGAGAAGTTTTGCGTTCATCAGATTGAACAGCAGAAGCATCTTGTGGACGAACGGAAAGGCAAATGTGAGATGTATTCCCGCTGCGACGAGAGGCAGAAAGAATACTATCAGCAATTGCGAATTTATGCTCTTTCTTATCTCTCTCTTCGTCATTCCGACCTTCTGCATTATATCGAACCGCGACTGATCTTCATATCCTTCCGAGATCTGCTTATAGTAGATGATCAGCACTGCCGCAAAGATGAATACTATGCTTAGCATTGCTCCGAGGAAGAGCAGTCCGCCAAAGGTTCCGTAAAAATCAGCCTTGTTGTCTGCCAGGCTTTCACAGCTTACTCCGCTGAAAGAGCTCTCGCCGTCCCTTAATAAGTTGTCAAACGTTCCTATCATACTGTCCCTGACCTCTATCTGCCTTTCATCTGACAAACCTGTATCAAATCCGTAATTCCAGCGCAGCTGAATCAGAGTCTGACCGTACATTTCAGAAAGCGCGTCTAAAATTTCCATACAGCTGTCAAGATCCTTCACTACTATGAAAACCGATGAAACAGCGTCCATAGATGCATATGGGCTGTCAACACATTCATCGACTTCCTCAACTATCTCGTAATTTATATTATCGCCTATTTTAATTTTTTTATAATCATATTCTCCCCTGTTGACATATATCAGAGCCTGATTATCTTCGAGAGTTTTATTCTGATTTGTCATTTTGTTGTAGTCGTCAAGAGACATGAAATAGTAGATATAAAGATTATCTATATCGCTTTCCGAAACTTCAGAAAGATATGCTATATCAACATCTATCTCACCGGTCTCGTCGACTACGCCCGTGGCCTGTGCGTACCTGTAATCAAGTATATTCTTTTCTGTCACGCCCTCGCCGGCGGCTGCCGTTTCGGCTTTCTCCCGCAGAATCGCTACATTTTCTTCGCTCATTTCGCTTGGATCTTCAAAGGTAACCGTCGAATTTATTTCTCTCGGATACCTGCTTCCCATGGCATCTTCAGCTCCGAAATACAGGCATGAAGTCGACGCTATCATGACAAGCACCATGGTTCCCAGTATACATATCGAAGCCAGCCCGGCTCCGTTTCTCTTCATCCTGTAAGCCATTGAGGATACCGACACAAAATGCTTCGGGTTATAGTAATACTTTTTATTCTTTTTGAGGATATTGCACATCAGCACTGAGCCGGATATGAAAAGCATGTAAGTTCCCACGATTACCATTATCACAGCTACGAAAAACCACATCAGAGCCGAAAGAGGGTTCTTTATGGTCAGAGCCATATAATATGCGCCTCCGACAAAGAGCAGTCCTATCAATCCTAAAAGCCAGTTTCCCTTAGGCTTTTTCTCCCCGACGTTTTCGCTGCGAAGCATGGAAATAGGGCTTGAAATGCTCAGCTTTACCAGTGAGTTGACCATCAGCAGTGCAAAGATGGCCAGAAAGCAGAGCAGCGTGGTCATGATGGCTTTTCCGGATACCGAAATGGTGTAGCTTATATCTCCATGCAGCATGTTCATCAGGCTGAGTTCCGCCGCTTTTGAAAGAACTATACCAAGGCCGAGGCCTACGCTCAGAGCGATGGCCGCTGTCAGCACAGTTTCCCAGAACAAAACCCGGCCGATATTGAACTTACCCATTCCCAGTATGTTGTAAAGTCCGAATTCCTTTCTTCTCCTGCGCATCAGAAACGAATTTGTGTAAAACAGGAATATAACTGAGAAAATTCCGATTATATAACCGCCCAATCCCAGCATCATTTGAAGAGAGCCGGCTCCCGGCATCTTGCTGAACACCGGCGTCACGGAAAGGAATACGATGATATACTGCATCATCACCATGCCTATGCATGTGAGAATGTAAGGCAAGTAAAACCTTTTATTTTTCCTCATGCTTGAAAAGGCAAGCTTTGGGTAGAATCCTATATTCATTATCTCTCACCGCCTGCCTGCAGCATAGTCAATGTATCGGAAATCTTCTGATACAGCTGCTGATTTGTACCGTCGCCGCGGTAGATTTGATGGAACACTTCGCCGTCTTTGATGAACAGCACTCTTCCCGCATGGCTGGCCGCTTTAACCGAATGTGTCACCATCAGTATAGTTTGCCCGTTTTCATTGATTCCTCTGAACAAGCTGAGCAGTTCGTCGGTGGCCTTGGAATCGAGGGCTCCCGTCGGTTCATCTGCCAGAATTATCTTTGGGTTGGTGATCAGAGCTCTTGCTACTGCCGCACGTTGTTTCTGTCCCCCTGATACCTCATACGGATATTTTCTCAAGAGCTCTGAAATCCCCAGCCTTTCTGCTATGAGTTTCAGCCTCTGGCGCATCTCCTTGTGAGTCTTTCCCGCCAAAACCAGCGGCAAATATATGTTGTCCTCTATGGAGAAGGTGTCCAGCAGGTTGAAATCCTGAAATACAAAGCCTAAATTGTCTCTGCGGAAAGCCGATATGGAAGACTCCTTTATGGAAGCTAAATCTTTTCCGTCCAAAATCACGCTTCCTCCCGTCGGTTTGTCGAGGGCCGCCAGAATGTTGAGCAGCGTGGTCTTTCCTGAGCCCGACTCGCCCATTATGGCCACATACTCGCCCTGCTCCACGCTGAAATTAACATTTTTAAGCGCTTCTACCTTGGCTCCGCCGAAACGGGTGGTATAAACTTTTCTGAGACCGTTAACTTCCAAAATACTCATTATCAAAAATCCTCCCTTTTGATTTTAAAAATCCTTTTAAGATTTCTGCCGGTCTTGAACTTCATGTCCTTCCGAAGCTTCATGTCCTCCCGAAACTTCATGTCCTTCCGAAGCTTCATGTCCTTCCGAAGCTTCATGTCCTCCCCGGCTAAATCAATAATATCAAAAATGCGATACTGACGCCATTACATCGGCTTACAATATCGCAAACATTTCTAACAATAATGTAAGATTTGCCTTGTCATCGGCCGGACGCAATTCCCGAGTCATTAGGTCATGCTGCGGGCAGCTCTGGGAAGCGGCGCGCTATTCCACGTCGAGCTTTTTCTGGTTCAGATCTATTCTGACAGTCGTTCCCCTGTCTACGGCAGACTGAGCCGTGATGCCATGTCCCAGATTTCCGCAGATTCTTTTGCAGAGATACAGCCCTATTCCGCTGGCTCTCTTGTTGACTCTGCCGTTATATCCGCTGTATCCTTTTTCAAAGATGCGCGGCAAGTCCTCTGCTGCTATTCCTATTCCTGTGTCGCTTATGCACAGAGTCTTAGGTTCCTCCATGCTTATGCTTATCTTTCCATTCACAGTATATTTCAGTGCGTTTGACAGGACCTGCTCGATCACGAAAGAAAGCCATTTCTCATCGGTAATGACTTTTGCCTTGAGAGGCTTATATTCCAGAGTCAGCTTTCTGTTTATGAAATCTCCGGAGAATTTCCTTACAGCCTGACTCACTATGTCGTCGAGGGAATATTCTTTTATTACATAATCGGTAGTATCAGAATCGAGGCGCAAAAATGTCAGCACCATTTCCACGTACTGTTCTATGCGAAAAAGTTCCGGCGACATCTTTCTTGAAAATTCCGTATCTTCTTTCTGCAGATGAAGCTTCATCGACGTTATTGGCGTCTTTATCTGATGAGCCCACATGGTGTAATAATCCACCATGTCACGGTATCTCCTGTCCATTGCGCCGGAAAGCTGCCTTTGTTCACTGCAAAGCGCCTCCACTATCTGTATATAATCCTCATCTTCAATCGTTTGAGGATCGGGTAAATTGTCCATAAGTCCGGCGGAAAGCCGGCTTAGCCTTTCAAGTTCTTTATGTTTAAAATAAGCGTTCTTTATGCCGGCGCCAAGCAGCACCGCTCCTATGACCGCGCACAGCAGCATGGGATAAGCTACCGCTTTGAGCGGCAAATGATACAGGTAAAACGAGACTGCAAAAATGGCGCAGAAAAGCAAGAAAACAAATATATCTTTTTTCCTGTACCTGAAATACGTCTTTAAAAATTCCGTCACATCTTTTTTCCTCATATATTTTAACCTGCCACATCAAATTTCACGCTATCCTATCATATAGCCCACGCCGAATTTAGTCTTGATGAAATCTTCAAGCCCTGCGGCCTCAAGCTTTTTCCTCAGTCTGCCTACGTTTACGGTCAGCGTGTTTTCATCTACAAAGCTGTCCGTCTGCCACAAGCTTTCCATCAATTTTTCACGGCTGACCACCTTGCCCTTGTTTTCCATCAGGTTCAGGAGAATCCTGTACTCGTTTTTAGTCAGCTCGATTTTTTCATCTCCATAAATCAGCACATTGCTTCCGGTATTCAAAAGAGCTCCCCTATGCTCCAGCACCGGTACGGCCTGCGAAAAGTCGTATGTTCTTCTCAGCATGGCCTGGACTTTGGCCATCAGTACATTTATATCAAAAGGCTTGGAAATGAAATCATCGCCTCCCATATTTATAGCCATAACGATATTCATATTATCCGACGCGGAAGAAATAAATATTATGGGTACGCTGGAGCTCTTTCGTATCTCGCCGCACCAATAATATCCGTCAAAAAACGGCAGTCCTATGTCTATGAGTATCAGATGCGGATTGAATTCTGCAAACTCAGCCAAAATATTGCGGAAATTTTCCGCGCATTTAACCTCGAGCCCCCACATCTGCGCCTGATCGGATATGGCTTCAGCTATTCCCCTGTCGTCTTCTATGATAAATAACCTGTACATTCTCGTTGTCCTTTCAATTATACTCCCTTTGATGCCCTTTTGGCATGTCTTTTGATATGTCCTTTTATACGGCTTGCATATGGATTCTGCGGCTTTTATATGGCTTTTCATGCGGCTGGTTTATGAAAGAATTCTGCGGCGATGATTTCATACGGCCGACCTACGATGTCTTTTCATGCGACCATTCGATATCCGCTGTTGAGGCACGCAAGCCGTTGGCTATTTCTCATTGCCTGCACCTGCCGCCGGCTCTTTCTTGTCGCCGCCCTGCACCAACCGCCGGTCTGCACCTGTTTCTAATGCATACCGGCCGCCGAACCGTCGGCTGTTCCTAAATGCATAACGGCCGCCGGCGTATGCCTGTTTCTGAGGCTCGCAAACCGCCGAGCCGATGACATCGACAGCTTCGTTCTGACGATATTTACCAACGCCGGCCATCGGCGTTGCTGGCTTTGTTCTGACGATATTTACCAATGCCGAGCCACATTGCCGCCTTTTTTCTCCCCGACGAAAATATATTAGCATAAATGCCTTACAGATGCAACGGAGATGAGCTTGGGCACAAAGAAGCATGGTCAGCATGTAATGCTCTATGGATTTCAGGTCAAAATAGGAGCTTTAATTGCGAGATGCACAGAGCGTTTGAATTAAGATAACCAAAAAATGGGGGAGGTAACTGCTTGTAGGATTATGAAAAACGTTATACAATTTCTTGATTTTGCCTATTTTAACAACTAGTGTCAAAATCATTTGAACCATATTTCACATAGGAGTATCCAAATTTTACAAAAACACGGAAAATGGATACGGTTTTTGCGATATTGGATACCACGGTATCCAATATCGGTGTTTTTTCGGAAAATGGATACGATTTTCCAAAATTTGGATACTCCTATTTTTGTATAAACTCCAAGGCACAAACTACAGCCTATTTTTTTCAATAGGCACCCGTCACAAATTACAACTTCACAAACAGCCATGTAAGATTATGGAAAATGTTGTACAATTCTTTTATTTAGCTGATTTTTGACAACATTTTCTTTGTTTCACAATGTCGCAATTTGTCGAATCAGCTAAGAAGCCGACCCAATGTTGGCAGATATCACAATATCTAAAATCCTGCCAACATTTTTAAAAAAATATGTTGGCAAATTCTCTCTAAATCCGAAAAATGTACAACATCGACATATTTCGATACGCCTAGCAAAGCCAATTTTAGCAGATTTAAAGAAATTTGTTGTCATAATTCAAATAATATTCAAAAATGTACAACATCGACATGATTCGACATAGAGCTAGACTAGAAATTGGACAGAGCACCAACATCGACAAGATTCGACAGCCTCATCACCAGCCTCATCACCAGCCTCATCACCAGCCCATCCTCCCCACACACATACATAATAAAAACAAGGGCCGCGCATTGACGCGCGGCCCCTCATCTCAATCAACGATATAACGATATTAAGATATTAAGATATTATTAGTTTTCCTCGGTCTTGGTCTCGTAGCTCTGCTGCAATGCCTTCAGGTGCTCAAATCTGCCCTTGGCCATTTCCTCGGATTTCTCGAAGAGCTCTTCCGCTCTTTCAGGGAATCTGAGGGACAGCGAGTTGTAACGGACTTCGCCCATCAGGAAGTCTCTGTAGCTTTCGGTAGCGTCCTTGCTGTCGATGATCAGAGGATTCTTTCCTTCTTCAGCAAGAGCAGGGTTGAATCTGAGCAGGTTCCAGTATCCGGAAGCAACTGCGTGCTTCATCTCTTCCTGAGCCTTGTTCATACCCTTCTTTACGCCGTGGTTGATGCATGGAGCGTAAGCAATGATGATGGATGGTCCGTCATAAGCCTCAGCCTCTCTGATAGCTTTCAGAGTCTGCTCCTGATTTGCTCCCATGGCGATCTGAGCTACATATACATATCCGTAAGCCATGGCTATCTGTACCAGGTCTTTCTTCTTCACGGATTTACCGGAAGCAGCGAACTTGGCGACAGCTCCGATAGGAGTGGACTTGGAGGACTGTCCGCCGGTATTGGAGTAAACTTCTGTATCGAATACGAGGATGTTTACGTTTTCACCGGAAGCGATAACATGGTCAAGACCACCGTAACCTATATCGTAAGCCCAGCCGTCTCCGCCGAAGATCCATACGGACGGCTTGATAAGCATATCCTTGTTGTCTACAACGTACTTGGCGTCTTTGTTGCTGTCTGCAATCTTTTCGCATGCTGCGAGAAGAGCTTTTCCTGCAGTTTCAGCAGCTTCAGCATCGTTCATGCCGTCTACCCAAGCCTTGGCAGTATCACCGAGAGTATCTTCCAGTCTCTCTACTACAGCTTTCATTTCCTGACGGCGAACCTTCATGGACACGGCCATACCGAGACCGAACTCAGCGTTGTCCTCAAACAGGGAGTTGGCCCATGCAGGACCTCTGCCCTCTTTGTTTACCGTGTACGGAGTGCTTGGCAGGCTGTTGCCCCAAATTGACGAGCAGCCTGTAGCGTTGGCGATGAACATTCTGTCGCCGAAAAGCTGAGTTACCAGCTTGGCGTAAGGAGTTTCTCCGCATCCAGGGCAAGCTCCGGAGAATTCGAGGAGCGGCTGTTTGAACTGGGATCCCTTTACTGTGCTTTCAGCAAACGGAACTTCTTTCTCGCTTACTTCATTGAACAGATAGTCGAATTTCTTCTGCTCTTTTGCAGTGACATCCTCGGAAACAGGAACCATGTTGAGGGCCTTGTTCTTGGCAGGACATACCTGAGCGCAGGAACCGCAGCCTACGCAGTCGAGGGCGGAAATACCGATGGTGAACAGTTTGCCTTCCGTTCCCTTTCCTTTGAGTTCTACATAATCTCCGTCTACGCCGTCCTTTTCTGCGCCTTCAAGCACAAAAGGCCTGATTGCAGCGTGAGGGCAAACATATGAGCACCAGTTACACTGGATACAGTTTTCCTTGGTCCATACAGGAATATCTGTCGCGATACCTCTCTTTTCGTGAGCGGCGGTACCGTTAGGAACCATACCTGTTGAAGTCTTGGTAAATACAGATACAGGGATATCGTCTCCCTCTAATCTGCTGTAAGGAACAACAACTTCGTTGAGATAGTCGGTGTGCGCCTGATCGCGGCCCACCATCTTAGGAGCCGGCGCGTCGTCAGCTGCGTTGGCCCATGAAGCAGGAATTTCTACTTTGTGTATCTTTTCAATTCCCTGGTCAACGGCGGCTATGTTCATGTTTACGATGTTCTCACCCTTGCGGCCGTAAGTCTTTCTGATGGCGTCTTTCATGTATTCCTCAGCTTTTTCGATTGGAATAATGTTAGCCAGCTTGAAGAAAGCAGCCTGCAGAACTGAGTTGGTTCTTCTTGCGCCCAGTCCGATTCCCTTGGCGATGTCTACGGCGTCGCAGGTGTAGAACTGAACGTTGTTGTTTGCTATGTATCTCTTCATGGTTGCAGGAAGCTGCTTGTCAAGCTCCTCGTCGCTCCATGTGGTGTTGAGCAGGAAGTATCCGCCCGGTTTTACGTCTTCTACCATCTTGTACTGGTTAACGTAAGCTTCGTTGTGGCAAGCTACGAAGTCCGCCTGTTTTACATAGTAAGTGGACTTGATAGGCTCGTCTCCGAAACGCAGGTGGGAAATAGTAACGCCTCCGGACTTTTTGGAATCGTACTGGAAGTAAGCCTGTACTTTCTTGTCCGTGTGGTCGCCTATGATTTTAACGCTGTTCTTGTTGGCTCCGACAGTTCCGTCACCGCCCAGACCCCAGAACTTGCACTGAACTGTTCCTGCAGGAACTGTATCAGGATATTCTGACGGAGTCAGGGAAAGACCTGTAACATCGTCGTTGATGGAAAGAGTAAATTCTTTCTTAGGCGCATCACTCCAGAGGTTTTCGTAAGCAGCGAGGATATCTCC